>DATCTQ010000001.1:0-7588 GCA_036567865.1 Candidatus Tyrphobacter sp.
CGCTACATGCGGCGAGCGCGACGATCGCCGCAAGGGCGATTCGGGAGTGGATGCGCATGGGTGTGAAGCTCCTTCTCTGGTAGGGCAACGTAAGCGTCCTTCCTCGACCAGCGTATCCGGCGTGCCGATGCGGTGCATTAGCGGTTGGTCAGACGAGGATTAGCGATGCCTGAGAGATGAAGGCGCGGAAAGTGAGTGAGCGAGCGCTTCATCTTTGGTCGATCGCGCGCGTGCCGGCGGCGGTGCTGCTCGTCACCGTCGCCTTCGTGTTTTCCGTCGCGACGGTTTCGCACGGGCGCTACGCGATGGGCGATTTCAAGGCGTTCTACTGCTCCGGTAGCGCGCTGCTGCATCATGAGAACCCGTACGCGACCGGCCCCATGGCACGGTGCGAGGCGATGGCGGCTCCTGTACCGCTCTATGTCGCGAAGCCGGGAGAGGTATTGCCTGCGCCGGTGCCCGGCTACGTCGCGGCGGTTTTTGCGCCGTTCGCGCTTCTTCCGTTTCCGCTAGCAGCGGCGCTATGGCTCGTGCTGCTCGCCGCCGCGACCGCCGCCGCGATTGTGCTGCTCTGTAAGACCGGCGTCGGGGATCCGGCGAGCCTCGCTGTGGCGCTCGCGCTCGTCGTGGTGGCGATCTGCTTTCCGGTCGGCGAGCTTCCACCTGTGGCGCTTCTCGGTATCGCGCTCGCTGCATGGGCTGCGAGAAGGCATCGACAGTGGCTCTTTGCGGTCGGCGTGGCGCTCACGTTCTCCGAGCCGCAGATCGGGATCGCGCTTCTGGTTGCGGCTCTCGCGCTTGGCCGGCGCTTTGCGTTGCCCGCGCTCGTTGCGACGTTCGTGCTTGGGCTCGTCTCCCTTACGGCTGTGGGCGTTGCGGGAAACCTGGAGTACTTTCGGGTTGTCTTGCCCGCGCATCTCCTCTCGGAACTGCCCAGCGTGCTGCAGTACAGCCTATCGTGGATGCTCTATGGGGTCGGCGTTGCGCCGATTCCGGCACTGCTCGTCGGCCGGCTCTCGTGGATCGTGATGCTCGGCGTGACCTTTTGGTTCGCGCGAGGAGCGTTCGCTAGGGCACGCCCTGAGGTGGCATTCTTGGCGGCGCCGGCGTTTGCCGTTGTCGGCGGCCCGTTTCTGCACCTCGATCACATCGCGCTAGCGGTTCCCGCCGCGCTATGGCTCGCCTCCAACGCTGCGCAGCCCTCGTTCCTTCGCAGCGCGGCGGTGATTGCGCTCTCGGTGCCGGTATTATACGTCTTTTCGAACATTCGGCTGGCAGCGCTCGTTCCGTTCGTGGCCGGATGGCTCGGCGGCGTCTGCGGTCGCGGAGCGATTGCGGGGCTTCGAGCCGCGCTGGCGGCGATCGTTGCCTTGGCGTTCATCGGCATGGCGACGGTGCTCACCGGCACGGGAAGCATGCACATCTCTCCGCTCCAGCCGCTGCCGGAGAGTTTGCCGCAGGCGGCGTGGGCGCAATACATCGGCAAGCACTTCGTGATGACCGCATGGACGATCTGGCTCGTGAAGGCGCCGATCTGGTTCGGCATCGTCGCGACGGCGGCGGGATTGATCCGCTTGGCCCAGCGTCCGAGCACGGAGCCGGTATGAACCTCGCACCGGCCTTCGGTCGCGCATGGTCAACGGTGCGGGCTCCGGCGGCAATCCTGATCGTCGGCCTTGCCGTCGCCGCGTACGCCCCGGCGGTCTTCCACGCGCACGGCTTCGCCATGGGCGATTTCAAGGCGTTCTATTGTTCGGCGCGCGCGGTATTACACCACGAAAATCCGTACAGCGCGGTGCCGCTGGGAGCTTGCGAATCACAGCCGGCGCCGTGGCCGCTGTTCGTTGCAAGGCAGGGCGCGGTTCTGCCGGCCCCGCTGCCGGGCTACCTCATCGGGCTATTCACGATCGTCGCGTGGCTGCCGTTCCAGGCTGCAGTCGTGGTTTGGCTGCTCGCGCTCATCGCGGCGACGATCTCCGCAATCGCGATTCTCGCTCGTGTGTTGAACTTGGATCCGTGGAACCTCGCCGTTGGGCTCAGCCTCATCCTCGTGGCAAATGCGTTGGTGATCGGCCAGATCGTCCCCATAGCAATGTTGGGCATCGCCCTTGCCGCTTTAGGGGCGCGTCGCCGGAGTGCCGCGCTCGTCGGCTGCGGCAGCGCTCTCGCGTTTTTCGAACCTCAGGTCGGCATAGCGGTTGCTTTGGTATGCGCGCTCCTCTCCAGGCGATTCGCGCTCGTGGTTGCCGTCGTTGCCGTTGCGCTATTGCTTATTTCGGTCACGGTACTGGGATTGAGCGAGAACGTTGAATATGTGCGTACCGTTCTTCCGGCGCAGGCGCTCGCGGAGTTGCATGCCGCCATCCAGTACAGCCTCTCCTGGATCCTGGCGGGACTCGGGATGTCTGCGGGTTGGGCGCTGCGGATCGGGCAGCTTTGGTGGCTCGCCATGCTCGGCGCAGCGGCTTGGTTTGCGCGATCGCCGCACGCTCGCGCGAAGCCCGAAATCGCCGTGCTTGCGGCACCGGCTTTCACGGTCGTCGGTGGACCCTACCTCCACATCCATCACGTCGCGCTGGCAGTCCCGGCCGCATTATGGCTTGCATCGACCCCGGGGCGCGCCCCATGGATTCGCATTGCCGCAGCGGTGGCGATTTGTGTACCGCTGCTGGACATCTTCATTATGATGGGGCGGATCGGATTCGCTCTGCCGCTCGCCTTCGTTTGTGTCGTCGCGTCATGGCTCGGCGCCGCGTACGGCCGCGGCGCGATTGCAGGATTATGGAGTGCGCTTGCAGCGGTCGTCGCCGTCTGGCTGGTCGCGCTCGCGTTCATTGTCGGCGGCTTCGGATTTTCTGGATCCGCTTCGATGCAACAGCTCTCCCCGGCAACGGCGCAGGCGTCGTGGGCTCAGTTCGTCGCCACGCATTACGTCGCGACCGGGTGGCCGATTTGGCTCGTCAAGGCGCCGACGTGGTTTGGTGTCCTCGCAACGGCGATCGGTTTGATGGCGGCGGCACGGGGGTACGGTATTTCACGACACGCCTCCGGGAAAGGGGTCGTATAAACGTATGCCACGCAAGAAAGCGCGCAAGGGCGCCGCGACGCGCAAGAGCGCGACCACGCGCAAGAAGACGTCGCATAAGAAGGCCGCGCGCCGTTACAGTCCGGAATCCGGCGAGAGCGTTCGGGAAGCGATGGAAGAGATGCAGAAGGGGGAGCTGCATTCGGGGCGTTCCGGGAAGAAGGTCACGAACCCGCAGCAGGCTGTTGCGATCGGCCTCTCCGAGGCGCGCCGCGAGGGCGCGAAGATGCCGCCTGCACCCAAACGCAAGCGCAAGCGTTCCTAAGTGCGGCGGTGGGACCGGCCGTAGACGACGCTCACCACGCGAACGTCGCGTCCGGTGAGTGCGGCGGCGAGTTCCCAGCTCGTCAACAGCCCATACCACTCGAGCCATTGGCGATAGACTTCGCCGGCCGAAACGCCGAATCGATCGGCGAGCCGCGCGCAGAGCGCGCGCGTCGGTCTGCTCCGGCGCTCCTGCGAACTCCAGAGCCATACCTTCCAGAAGTCGACCGAGGCTCGTTCGGCATCCTCGGCGATCTCGAGCGATAACGCGAGGCGCAGCGCGTTCTCATCGGCGGCATGGAGCACAGCGGCCTCGCTTTCCGATGCGAAGAGCGCGCGCCTAGTTATCCACAGGCGCACGTCGCATCTCTGCGTTCGTCCCTAAGGCAAGGAGTTCGTTAGCGGCGCAGGTTTTCCTTTTTCGCCGATCCACGGCGGCGGCTCGACGCACGAGGTGAAAACCTGCACGAGTCGCGCGATGCCGTCGCGATCTTCGGCCGCGAAGCGCGTCCGGTGCGGGCTGTCGAGATCGAAAACGCCGTAGGCTTCATGCGCATCCTCCAGCGGAAGGGCGATCTCCGAGCGGGAGTTTGCGTCGCAGACGATGTGGTCGGCGAAGGCGGCGACATCGTCTACCACGAGCACCGAGCGCGATGTGAAGGCCGCGCCGCAGACCCCACGTTCCCGTGGAAGGCGCGCGCAAGCCGGGCGGCCCTGGAAGGGGCCGAGCACGAGATCCCCGCTTAGGTCGGCATAGTAGAATCCGGCCCAGTTGAGATCGGGGATCTCGTGAAAGACGAACGCCGCGAAGTTGGCCGCATTGGCGAGATGGTCGGGCTCATCACCGAGCAACGCACGGAGCTGCCGCTCGAGCAGCGCGTAATCCATGCGTGCGCCTTAGCCCGCGGCCGGCGGGGACCTCCCCCACGCCGCCGCCCGACCAAGGCAGCCAGGCCTCGGTCGCGAAGCGGGGCAGATGCCGAATCCAACGATCCAGGTCAACATCGGGAACACCGCCTTCATGCTGATCGCCGCCAGCTTGGTCATGCTCATGACCCCCGGCTTGGCCTTCTTTTATGGCGGTTTGGTGGGGCGCAAGAACGTGCTCGCCATCATGATTCAGAGCTTCATGTCCCTGGGCTGGACGACGGTGCTCTGGTACGCCTTTGGTTATTCCTTGTGCTTCGGACCCGATTGGCACGGCATCGTCGGCAACCCCATGACGTATGCGTTCCTTCACGGCGTGACGCTGCATTCGATGTTCACGGGCAACGATGCGGGGATTCCGCTGGTCGTGCACATCGCCTATCAGATGATGTTCGCGATCATCACGCCCGCGCTGATCACCGGCGCCTTCGCCAACCGCGTCACGTTCAAAGCGTACTTTCTCTTCCTAACCGCATGGTTGATCTTCGTGTACTTTCCGTTCGTGCACATGCTCTGGAGTCCGGACGGCATGCTCGCGAAATGGGGCGCGCTCGACTTCGCCGGCGGCCTCGTCGTACACGCGTCGGCTGGTTTTGCCGCCCTTGCGTCGGTCCTGTTCATCGGCCGGCGCTCTATGGACGATAAGCCGCACAACGTGCCGCTGATCGCGCTTGGCACGGGGTTGCTTTGGTTCGGTTGGTACGGGTTCAATGCAGGCTCCGAGCTGCGCGTGGATTCGGTGACGGCGTCGGCATTCCTCAATACGGACATCGCGGCGTCGTTTGCGGCGATCACGTGGCTGCTCGTCGAATGGGCGCGGGGAAGGCAGCCGAAGTTCGTGGGATTGCTCACCGGCGCGGTTGCCGGCCTCGCGACGATCACCCCGGCGGCCGGATACGTTTCGCCGACAACCGCCGTCATCTACGGCATTGCGTCCGGCGTCATCTGTTACTTTGCGGTGGCGTTGAAGAACCGGCTGCGCTGGGACGACGCGCTCGACGTCTGGGGCGTCCACGGTGTCGGCGGTGTGCTCGGCATCGTCTTGCTCGGCGTCTTCGCCTCTACGGCGTGGAATCCGAACGGCGCCGACGGGCTGCTGCGCGGAGGTCTCGCCTTCTTCGAGAAGCAGTGCGCCTCGGCGCTGCTGGTGGCGGCCTGGGCGTTCGCGTTCACCTACGGGATGCTCTGGCTGATCAACCTCGTCACACCGGCGAGGGTGGATCCGAAGGGGCAAGAACGCGGTCTCGACATCGAGTTGCACGGCGAGGAAGCGTACCCGCTCGGCATCTAGTGCCTAGGAGAAGAATGATGGCGGAGATATTTGGAACCAGCATCCGGCAGGTGAGCCCGGTTGAGCGAGGTCGCGGACCTCGACGAGAGTTCATTCGCCGTCCGGAGAGCGTCGGTCGGGCAGCAACGAGCGGAAGTATGAGGCGCCCCGAGCTGCCGGGACGATCTGATACGGCTGTGGCGGCGCGTTAAAATCGAAGCAATCCCGGAGGTCGTCGGCACGCGCGTCGGTGTATCCCAGGGAGCCGAGCCCGAGCGTCTCCTCCGAGAACCTCAGAATGCTCCCGAATTCGTGCTGAATGTGCGAGACATAGCCGCGCTTCGCGTACGGCGAAACCACGATGAGCGGCACGCGGAAACCGAGTTCGTAGTAGTTGTACTGCGGCGGCGAGACATGATCGTACCAACCGCCCCAGTCATCCCAGGTTATGAAAATCGCGGTGGAACTCCAATACGGGCTCTGGCCGATCGCGTTGACGACCGCTGCGACCCACGACGGCCCCGATCCATCGGTGAGAAAGGCGTGGTCCGACGCTGCAGCGGTCGGAGTAATCCAGGTAACTGACGCCAGCGGTCGAGTGTGGATAGCGGTGAGAAATTGCGAGGGCGTCGCTAAGTCGTTCTCGTAATCGCTGCTGTTTCGAATATGCCGCACGGCATCCGGACCATCCCACGATGCGGAGACGCCGCCGGCCTCGTAATATCGCCACGCCAAGCCTGCCGCGTCGATAAGATCGAAGAGCGTTTGATGCTCCATGCACGGATATGCGGTCGCACCTTCGATGCCGGTCAACGGATCGATGAGCTCAACCTTGGTACCCGGTGGCATGTCGCACGCGTCGGTCGATGAAGATACGCCCGTGAGGTTCTCGGCTACGTACCAGCGGCTCCCCGGCGAGAGAACGGAGGTGCCGGCAACAAGGTAGGCATGCGCCGGAAAACTCGGGCCGGCGTTCGACTGGAACATGCGATCCGCAAAGGTGTAGGTTTCAGCTAGCTGCCAATACGGTGTGACCTCGGAACGTGGAACGTATCCATAAGCGCCATCGACGGGACAGGCGCCGCTGTTGCAAGGAGCGCGATCAAACCCATCGAGCGCACCGGCGTTGTACTCCTTCAGAAACGCGCGATGCGTGTGACTGAGATCGTACGCTCCCCGCAGCGATCGTGGTACTAAAGGTGTCGTTCGTCCGGACGAATCGAGCCCGGATGATGCCGTGTCGGCACCGGGGAAACCTTGAAACAAGTTGTCTACCGTGCGATTTTCCTGCACGATGATCACGACGTGCTGGATTTTCCCGCCGCCGAGGCTGATAGGCCCCGGCGTTCCGTGAGGAACGGGAGCGTCGCCGCCGCGCGAAGGTACCGGCCCGCCGCCGCCACCCGAACAGGCTGCTAGTAGGACGAGGGCTGAGCATGCAAGGAGCCTGATCGACTTCACGCGGTAAAATATGGTCGGCCAACATTAAGATATTCGGAACGATTTGTGAAGTTCCGGGGAAGGCGTCAAGTTACGGTTAGCGAGTACATCCGCGTCGCGATGATCAGAGGAGCGCGAACGCGCCTACCGGCCTGGCGCGAGCGTAACGCCAGACGCTTACGCCACCTCGTCGCTCGGGAGCGCGCCGTCGCGGGCATTGGCGCGGCGATCGAGAAGACGCAGGGCCGTCGCTCGGCAGGCTAAATCAGCGGCCCGCAGGACGGCAGACGACTAGGCCAAAGCCTTGGTAGCAGCTAGTATGTTCGGAGTCTTTGCTTCACTCGGCGCACCGTTCTTTCGCGCCGCGGACCGCAAATGGACACCTTGCCTTTCGCGGAGGTTCGGGGAACGCGAGCGGGTGCAGCGGAAACCCGCATAAAACCTAGATTCTTCATTGTGCGCCCGTAGCTCAAACTGGATAGAGCAGGGGACTCCTAAGCCCAAGGTTGGCGGTTCGATTCCGTCCGGGCGCACGGAAAATCGCGGGGACCCGCGGAGCGGGGGCGTGGAGGTGCGCAGCATCGGAGCGCCTCTTCAAATAC
>DATCTQ010000002.1:0-6867 GCA_036567865.1 Candidatus Tyrphobacter sp.
CGCCGTCGTCGCCGCACTGCGCAATGGCTCGCTGCAGCCGTTTCGCCTGCGGGACGACCCCGATGCGCGAGACTGCTCGCGCAAAGATTACGCCGCGTACGTACGCACGACGACGAGCACCTTTGCCCTCATCGAAGGCAGCGACGTCGACGTCGGTCTCACGCTCGAAGATTGCGGCGGATGGATCGTGAACGAGTGGCACGATCACGCCGTGCTTACGCACACGCCCGACGCGCGAGACGCGGCGGATCTTGCGCGGGAGGGCGCGGCGCGTCTGGTCGCCTGGGCATCCTCCGCACCCGAACGCTCCGGCAGTCTCTTCACCCGCGGGGTTGCGCGCGCCCCGGGCGATCCGCCAAGCTACTTCTACGCGCTCTTCAAGACCGACGACGGCAACATGCGCGCCTACGTGCGTGCCGGTGGGCCGGCGTATGCCGCCGGTTTGCGCACCGGCGACGTCGTGGAGAAACTCGACGGGGAGCCGTGGTGGGAGTACGGCACGTACCAAACGGAGCTGCGTGCGTACGACGGCAAACCGCACGCTTTCGAAATCCTGCGCAACGGCGCAACCCTCGACGTGCAGCTCGGCACCCCGTGGCCGTGAGCGCGCCGATGCGAAAGCTGCGGGTGGGCGTCGACGTCGGCGGGACCTTTACCGACGTCGTCGCGATCGATGCCTCGACGCGGGCGCTCGTCGCGAGCGTCAAGGTGCCGACGACGCACCACGCACCGCACGGCGTTGCCGACGGCATCTCCGACGGCATAGCACGGCTGCTCGCACGAGCGGAGGTTCCCGCGCACGAGGTCACCTTCATCGCGCACTCGACGACCCAGGCGACGAATGCGCTGCTCGAGGGCGACGTCGCTCGCGTCGGCATCGTCGGCTTGCTCGACGGCCCGAATCCGTTTGCGCGTCCGCAGATGCGCATTGCGCCGTTCGAACTGGCGCCGGGCGCGCGTTTCTCGCCGGAGATCGCGTTTGCGCGCGCGGATGACGAAGCGGAGGTGCGCACCGCCGTAGCCGGCTTGGCTGCACGCGGCGTGGAGGTCGTTGCGATAACGCGCGCCTTCGGCGTCGATCGTCCCGACGGGGAGGACCGCGCCGCCGCGATCGCTCGGGAACGCGGCCTACTTGCCACCAGCGGTCACGACGTGAGCGCAGCGTACGGGTTGCGCGCGCGCACGCGCACCGCGGCGCTGAACGCCGCGATCCTTCCTCGGATGGTCGAGACCGCCGCAACGACGGCGAAGGCGGTGGAACGCGCGGCGATTGCGGCGCCGCTCATGGTCATGCGCAGCGACGGCGGCGTGATGGACGTGCGTGAGATCGAGCGGCGACCGATCCATACACTGCTCTCCGGCCCCGCGGCCGGCGTTGCCGGGGCGCTGCTCTACGAACAGGTGAGCGACGGCATCTTCATCGAGGTCGGCGGAACGAGCGCGGATTGTTCGGCGATTCGCGCCGGGCGGCCGCAGATGCGGGCGGCGCGCATCGGCGGCCGGCGCATGATGCTGCGTACGCTCGACGTTCGCACGCTGGGTATCGCAGGCGGCAGCATGCTGCGCGTTGATGCCCACGGCATCGTCGACGTCGGCCCTCGCTCGGCGCATATCGCCGGTTGCGAGTACGCAAGTTTCGTCGAGCCGGAGCGCATCGACGGCGCGCGCATCGAGCGCATCGCACCGACGCCGCGCGATCCAGCCGACTATGCCGTGATCGTCGGCCGCGACGGCAAGCGCATCGCCTTGACCCCGACCTGCGCGAGCAATCTGCTCGGGTACGTCCCGCAGGACGCGTTCGCACGCGGGAACGCAGAATCGACCCGCCGCGCGTTCGAACTGCTTGCCGGCGAAGTAGGCGGCGACGCGGAATCGCTCGCGCGGCACGTGCTGGAACTGAGTGCTCGCAAACTCTGCACCTGCATCGGCGAACTGATCGCAGACTATGCGCTCGACCCGGCGATGATGCTCTTAGTTGGCGGCGGGGGCGGTGCGGCGGCGCTCGTGCCCTTCGTCGCGGAGCGGTTGAGGGTGCCGCATCGGATCGCAAAGGATGCGGAGGTGCTCTCGCCGATCGGCGTCGCGCTCGCGCTCGTCCGAGACTCGATCGAGAGAACGATCGTCGATCCGACTGCTGCGGAGATCGCACGGCTGCGTCGCGAGGCAAGCGATCGCGTCATCGCGGCGGGCGCCGCGCCGGATCGCGTGGAGGTCAGCGTCGAAATCGACGCTCAGCGTAACCGCGTGCGCGCGACCGCGTCGGGGGCGACGGCGCTGGTCGAGGGTGTCGCCGCCGAGGCGGTGACGGAGGAGGCGGTGCGCGCCGCCGCTGCGCGCTCGCTACGCGCGAGCGCCGAGGTGCTCGAGCGCGTCGAGTTGACGCCGTCCCTGACGGGTTACGGCAGCGGCCGCGACCTGCGCGTGCTCGACGAGCGCGGGGTGATCCGGCTCTCGCTGCGCGATCCACGCCTCGTGCGTACGCGGTGCGGCGATTTGGAGCCGCGGCTACGCGACGCGATCGAGGGTGCGACGAGCTTCGGCGACGTCGGGCGCGCGCTCCCCGAACTCTACCTCGTGCACGGCGGCAGGATCGCGGACTTCAGCGGCCTCGCGAGCGCGGAGCAAGCGGTCGCGCTCGCCCGCGAAGAGGTCACCGGCCGAAACGCCGATGACCCCATTGCAATCCTGACCGTGCCGCGCGCAGCGTAGGCTTTCTAAACGCCGATGTCCGGCAAGCGATCCTTCGGCGGACGGCCGCCGGTGACGAGATTGCTTTTCCACGCGCCGTAGCTGAAGTAGAAGATCAAGCCGAGTGTGAGCCACACGATGAACCAGAACCATACGATCGGAAATCCGTGGACGAGCGGGTTCCCGACGCGCAGGTAGTAGATCAAGCCGAGTGCGCTGACGGCAGAGAAGAGCGGGATGAAGATCCCTCCGATCTTGCCGAGCGGCAGTTGAAAGCTGCCTTTCAGCTCGGGATGCTTCACGCGGAGGAACCAAACGGCGATCGAGACGAGGGTGAAGGCCGAAAGCGTTCCCATGTTCGTCAGGGATCCTACGATGTTGATCGGAGTGATCGCGGCGACGATGGCGATGCAGATGCCGAAGAAGATCGTCGACGTGATCGGCGTGCGGAAGCGTGGATGGATGCGCGCAAACCCGGGAGGGATGAGGCCGTCGCGCGCCATGGCAAACCAGACGCGGATTTGGCCGAACATCATGACGAGGAGGACGGTCGTCAAGCCGGCGATCGCGCCGAAGGAGATGACGAGGCCCGCCCACGGTAGACCGACGTAGTTCATTGCAAATGCGACGGGGAAGGCGACGTTGAGCTTGAAGAACGGTACCATTCCGTCGAGAATTGCAGCGACGATGATGTAGAGAATCGTGCAGACCGCGAGGCTCATGATGATGCCGAACGGGAGGTCCCGCCCGGGGTTCTTGGCCTCTTCGGCGGCCGTCGACACGGCGTCGAAGCCGATGTAGGCAAAGAAGATGAATGCCGCGGCTCCGAGCATCCCGTTGATACCGAACGGGAAGTAGCCTCCGAGTCCGGCCGGACCGCCTGCGGGCAGGTGATAGTTGGCGGCGCTCACGTGTCCTACGCCGACGATGATGAAGAAGATCACGATCGCCACTTTTATCGCAACGATGAAGGCGTTGACCGTTCCCGACTCACGCGTGCCCTTCGCCAGCAGGAGCATGATGAGCAGGATGATACCGGCTGCAGGAAGGTTCGCAATGCCCGAGACGCCCGCTTGCCCTGCCAATCCCCAATGCGGTCCATTTGCGAACATTGCGGGAATCGGCCACGGCGTCAGTTGATTCCAAATGTTGACGAAATATCCCGACCACCCGATGCTGACAGTCGCCGCTCCCAGCGCGTATTCGAGCACAAGTGCCCAGCCGATGATCCAAGCAAAGAACTCGCCGAGCGTTGCGTAGGTGTACGTGTACGCGCTGCCGGAGATCGGGATCTTGCTCGAGACTTCGGCATAACAGAGTGCGGCGAGCGCACTCACGGTGCCGGCGACGACGAACGAGATCGTGAGCGACGGCCCCGCTCTCGTAGCCGAGGCAACGCCGGTGAGCACGAAGATGCCGGTGCCGATGATCGCGCCGATGCCCATCGCGGTCAGTGCCCATGGTCCGAGCGTGCGTTTCAACCCGTGCTCCGTCTCTGCTCCCTCGGCGAGAATACGGTCAAGCGGCTTTACTCGAAAAAGCGACATATCGCCAGGCTATGCCCCCGGCGACGGATTCCCTCTTTGAATGGCCTCGCACGTTGCGCTCGGCCTGGCGCTACGCTTTGCTTCGGCCACTTCGTGGCCTCAACTGCGCTGCGCGCCCCCACGCGACTTCGCGCCTGGGACCCCTCTTAGTCCGGCAGGACGCCTACGTAGAGGTCGCGGCCGGAGAGCACCGCTCTGCCTTGGTGCAGTTCGAACCCGGCGCGCAAAAAGGCCCCGCGATATTGCTCCTCGCCCAGCAGCAGCAGCCGGTGCGTCTCCTCGAACGTGCGGATGCCGTCGCGCATCGCCACCATATAATGGAAGTTGAGGATCGCGGTGCAGTCGTCGCGCCGGCCGATGTGCATGCGCGCGATCTTCAGATCCGCAAGGTCGGCAAAGGATGCTTGCGGATGTCCGTCTTCCCACTCCTCGGGCCGCAGCCACGGTTCGACGATGACGACGCCGCCGGGTACGAGATGGCGCGCGAAGCTTGCGATGATCTGCTCGAAGCGCTGCAGCGTCGGCAGATAGGCGATCGATCCGAAGAGACACGCGATGGCGTCGAAGCGTTTTCCGAGATTGAAGCCGATCATGTCCGCGAGGTGGAAGCGCACGTCCGGTGAGCGCTCCGCGGCAACCGCGAGCATTCCGCGATCGATGTCGAGGCCTTCGCACGTGAAGCGTTCGCGTAAGTACTCGATGTGGCGACCGGTTCCGCACGCGACGTCGAGGAGCTCGCGTCCCGGCGAACGCTTGTAACGCTCGACCAGATCTGCGACGAGCGCGCTCTCGCGCGCGTAGTCCTTCCCGCCGGCGGCCAGGAGCGCGTCGTAGTACTGCGCGGACCGCGAGTACGTGATCACGGCGGATGATTGCCCCGCGGCGGCCAAGATGGCCTGCCCGGTTGCTCGGCGAAACGCGCCAATCCATGAGTCGCGACTACGACGTCCTCGTCGTCGGCGGTGGCAACGCCGGCTGCGCCGCCGCGATCGCTGCGGCTCGCGGGGGCGCGAAGACGCTCTTGGTCGAGCGGTACGGCTTTCTCGGTGGAACGGCGACCGCGTCGATGGTCGGCCCTTGGATGACCTTTCATTCCGGCAAAGAGCGCATCGTCGGCGGCATCGCTCAGGAGATCGTGACGCGCCTGGTCACGATGGGCGCGTCGCCCGGCCACATCCCGGATACTTCCGACTACGTGCCGACGATCACGCCGTTCGATCCAGAAGTGCACAAAGCATTGCTCTTCGAGATGATGGGCGAGGCGCGGGTTCGGCTATTGCTTCACGCATGGTTCACGACCGCGCTGGTCGACGGCGATGCGGTCACCGGCGCGGTCTTCGACACGGTAGGCGGGAAGCGCGTGCACCGTGCGCGCGTCGTTATCGACGCAACCGCCGATGCCTACGTCGCGGCGTCTGCCGGTGTCCCGACGCAGAAGGGCGACGAACGCGGTCGCGTGCAGCCGGCATCGTTGATGTTTCGCATGAGCCACGTCGACCTTTCGAAAACCTCGGCATACCTGCGCACGCATCCCGACCAGATGCGCACCTCGCTGAAAGCGCACGAGCGCACGGCATCGAGCGTCACCGCCGTGGCGGGACTTCACGATCTGTGGGCTCGCGCGCAAAAAGAGGGCGCGGTCGACGTACCGCGCGACGTGGTCTCGTTCTTCATCTCGCCATATCCCGACGAGGTTACGATCAATATGACGCGGGTCATCGACATCGATCCGCTCGACCCCGACGATCTCACGCGGGCCGAAGTCGAGGCCCGCCGCCAGGTGATGCAGGTCGCGAACTTCTTTCGCACGCGCGTGCCCGGCTTCGAGAACGCACGCATCGCGGCGACGGGCACGCAGATCGGCGTCCGCGAATCGCGCCGCATCCTCGGCCGGTACACGCTGACGCGCGACGACGTGCTGCAGGCGCGGAGTTTCGAGGACGCCGTCGCGCGCAGCGCCTATCCGATCGACATCCACAACCCGTCGGGGACGGGAACGCACACGCAGCGGCTCGCGCCCGGAACCAGCTACGAGATTCCCTATCGCTGTCTCGTTCCGGTCAACCGCGAGGGCTTGCTCGTCGCCGGACGGTGCATCTCGACGACGCACGAAGCGCTCGCGTCGACGCGCCTCACACCGACCGTGATGACGCTCGGACAAGCCGCGGGAACCGCGGCTGCGATCGCCTGCGAGCGCGACCTTCCTCCGAGCCAAATCGATCCGGTGGAGTTGCGCGCGCAGCTGCTGCGCGACGGCGTCGTGCTGTGAACGCCCTGCGCATGGCGCGCCGCCTCGGCGTGCGAGTCGAGATCGCGGACCTCGGCGCTTGGGGCGATAGTGCGCTGAATGCAGAATACGATCCGCACGGCCCGACGATTCGGGTGAACGTCCGGCGCCTGCGCGAGATGGCGCCTTTCCGGCGTCGCGAGTTCGTCGCGCATGCCGTCGGACACGAATTGTTCCATCATCTCGAAGCCACCGGAGCGGCCCCGCGGCCGCGGAAGAGCGCCGCGCGCGAGCGGGCTGCGGAGGCGTTCGCAAAAACGCTCGCAGCATCCGTGCCGCTGTTACCATGACGCGCTACGTCGCCGGCATCGACGGCGGGCAAAGTCGCACGCGCGCGTTGATCGC
>DATCTQ010000003.1:0-22357 GCA_036567865.1 Candidatus Tyrphobacter sp.
CTTTGACAAAGCGCGAGCGGCCGCCGGCGGAACGATCTACGACTACGTCTATCCGTGCCCGATGGACCGCGGCGTCTTTCAACGATGGGGCGTCACGCCCGAGGATTTTGACCGGGCGATTCAGGACCACGTCGACGACGACGCGATCCTCAGATGGGCGGAGTCGCACATCTCCGACTCCGCGGCCAAGGCGGCCAACGATTGGCTCCTGACGGAAAAGGTTGAGAACCTGGACCGCCAAGACCGCGAAGAGGGCGTGGCGTAGGGCAAGTGCCGATTACGGGCTACGTTCCCGCGATCGTCGGTCGCGCTTCGAGCGCTTGCCGGGCAATGGCGGCGAGCGCTCCCAAGTGCGCTTGCGTCATCTCCCCCAGGCCGCGGCGACTGCCCGCAGCGGTCGCGTCGGTTTCGAGTTCCACGAGTTGCAGGCGGGCGAGCGATTGCGCGTCGGTCGGCGTACCGCGCGCCGGTGCCGTCCATAACGCAGCGAGCCGTTTCGCGTAGCGGATCTGGAGATCGCGCCGCACGACGCCGTCGCCAGCGACCGCTCCCGAGGCGATATCGCCGAAGATGCTCGCGCGCGCCCAATCAAAGAGATCGACCAGGCTCATCGTCGAACCCGCACGATATTTCAGCGAGAGGTCGTCGATGCGTTGCAGCGTGAGCGGAGCGAAGAGCTCGTTCAGCACCGCGTCCTGTGTCGCAGCGGCGATTTGCGAAACCGCGACGTCGTGCCGCGGCGTCGGGTTGTAAGCCCAGTCGCCGCCGGTGAAGCCGCTGACCTCCGAATACGTGAGCCGGTCGAGCACGCTCGGGTTGAAGGCCCACGCGCGATCGGAGAACAGTCCGCTGCCGAGGAGATGCCATGCGCGCTCTTCGTCGGCGCGTGAGACCGGCGTCAGCGGTGCAGTCGAATGGGGATCGCCCGCGGCGGCGCGCGAGAGATACTCACCGCCGATCGCGTGAGCGGTCATCACCGAGCAGCGGATGTAATACGCCATGGGTACCAAGAAGGCGCGGCGCGCGTCGTCGTAGGCTTCACCCGAGGCGGGGAAGCGGCGGTTCACCGCGTTCATGAGCCGGTGCATCATCGACTCTTGCGTGCCGCACCACCCGAGCGGATCGTTCGTCAGATCATCTTGCTGGACGCGCGGATCGATCGCATGACCGTTCGCGAACTGCACGTCCTCATCCGAAGCGAAGCGGTAGGTCGGATTGCTCCACATCGAGGCCACCCGGCGCAGCACGGGCAGCTCTTGCTCCGGGGTTGATGCGCCCGGCACGTATTCGTATCCATACTGCACGGCATGGTAGTCGTAGGGGCCGAGCACGAGTTGAAAGTAGTCGCCCTGTCCCATACCCTTCGGCCACAGATTGACCGGCGCGTATTCCATCACCGACGTGGCAACGCCGTATCGAGCCGTAAAGGCACGACTCTGCAGCTCACGCGCCGTGTAGGCCATCGAACCGATGAAATTGTGCTGCAAGCCGAGATCGTGTCCCGATTCGTGGAGCACGGTCGAGCGCAGCAAGCCCTGTTCGAACTGCTCTTCGGCCGCGGCATTGTCGGAAATGCCGCGCGCCGGCGCGACCACGTAGCGATAGATGCGCCGCCCAAGCCCTTCGACCGCGTCGACGTTGATGCCGACGTTGAGTTCCTCACCCGTGCGAGGGTCGGTGACGATCAGCGCCTCGGCACCGTACTGCGGCGAGGAGGTGTCAATCCAGCGCACGACGTTGTGCCGGATGTCTTCCAGATCCCAGTTCGGATCGTTCGGCTGTTGCTCGACCTCGATGGCGTTGAGGATGCCGACGCGCGCAAACGCGGCGTTCCACGTCAGCAATGCATTGCGAACGGTGTTGCGGTACTCGGTTGGGATGTCGTTGCTCAGATAGAAAACGATGGGGTTGCTCGCCTTCGACGCGATACCGGGGCGCGCGGGCGCAAAGTTCCACCGAGAAATGTAGTAGAGGTTTCGCGTCGGATGCCGGTCTTCGCTGAAGTCGAGCAACGGCTGCGAAAAGTAGCCCACGCGCGGATCGTCGATGCGCGGCATATAACCGTCATGCGGAGCTGCGATGAGATTGTACGACATCTGCACCTCGATGCTGCGCGCATCGGGTGCGTTGTCGATTTTGTCGGGATTGGCGCTGGCCCACGTCTGGCTCACGCGCAGAACGTCGTTCTGGGGAAACGCTTTCGTGGCTTCGAAGAACGCGCGCGTGCTGTCGAGATGATACCCGTGCAGCGGGTTCGTGATCTCCTGATCGAAGGAGGCCTGAAGGTCGGCGACGTCGCCGAGAAAAGCCGACGCGGAGATCACGACGGTCCCGGTCGCCGCGTCCTCGGCTACGATCGGCATCACCGCGATCACCGAACTCGGCAGCGATTCTGCGGCGCCGGCGGCTTGCGGTGTCGAGGGCTGCACTCGCGCATACGTGTTCGGCCATCGCAGGACGATCTTGTCGCCGGCGCGATCGAAGTGTAGGATGCGCGCGGGTGCGACGTACGGCTCGCCTTGCGCCGGACCGAAGCCGCCCAATCCGCTCGCCGGGACCGACGTTTCGATGAAGTCGGCTCCGAGCTGCGCCTTCGAGAGCGCGAGGTAGACGTTGCCTGCCTTCGTGATAATCGGGATCAAGCCCGACTGTACCGTCGCGCCGGTAACGAAGGTTGCGTACGGGCTCGGCGGGGGCGGGCTCGCACTCGTCGGCGCCGCTGCCGCAGCCGGCAGCGCAATCGAGGCAAAGGCTGCGAAGGACACGAGAAAAAGGCAACGCTTGTGCATCATGGTGCGTGCTTACGCCGGGGCGCCTAGGGGTCCTTCGCGGCGAGGAGCCGAGGAATCGCCTCTAGCGGCGCAACGCGACGTTCGGATAGATCGGACGGTTCACGAGGCACTCGAGGTCCTCGATTCGGACCGTCAACGCGATCTCTGCGAACCGCTTGAAGCTCTCGCGCTCCGCTTCACCCTCCGTGTAGCGCTCGTTGCGCGTCAGGTCCATCTTTCCGGCGATCGGTAGGAAACGCACGTAGCGTCCGTCGTCGTCTTCGGCCGTCTCGATGAGGCCTTCGTCTTGGAAGACGCGCAACGCCGCGCTGACCGTGCGTTCGTCGGCCTTGTCCAACTCGAGCGTACGAGCGATGTCGGCGAACGTACTGCGCAGTATGCCATCGCGCGCGAGGCCCTTCATGCCGGCATAAAGGCGACGCAGCACCGGCAGCGTCGGCGCGCTCAAGTCGATGATGTATTCGTTGATGCGCCGGTCCGACTCGCCGAAGAGCAGGTGCACCCACGCCGGCTCCCCGTCGCGCCCCGCGCGCCCGGCCTGTTGGTTGAACTCGGTGAAGTTGAAGTTCAGATGATACAAGACCACGTGACGGACGTCCGGCAGGTCGATGCCCTCGCCGAACGCCGAGGTCGCCACGACGATCCGCAGCGCCCCTTCCCGGAAGTAGGTCTCGACGTCGCGGCGCAGCGCGTTCGGCATGCCGGCGTGATAAAACATGACCTCCTCACCCGCCGTCTTGCGAAGCTGCTCCGCGACCTTACCGCTCTCGCTGCGCGAGTTGCAGTAGACGATGCCCTTCTCGCCACGCTCGAAGATCCGGCGCAGGTACCCGATCTTGTCCCGCTCGTTGCGCGCATCGACGAGGTGCAAATTCTCGCGCACGGTCGGGTCGATCACCCACGCGTCGATCCGCAGTTGCTCGACGATGCGGGCGAAGGCTTCTTCTCCGGCCGTTGCGGTCAGCGCGAGCACCTGCGGGCTGCCGAGCGCGACGATCGTCTCGCCGAGCGTTTCGTAAGCGCGGCGATGGCGCGATTCATGGAGATGGTGCGACTCGTCGACCACGACGAATGACGGCGCGCTGCGCTCCCGGAACGCTTCACGATGGAACGCGAGAAACTCCGGCGTCGCCAGCACGAGGTCCCACGCGCCTTCGGACAGCGCGGCAAAGAGATCTTCGCGCTCCTGCGCGCCGATCGAACCGTTGGCGCGCAGGATACGCAGCCCAAACTGGTCGAGGCGACGCTGCAGCGCCTCGTACTGATCGTTGGCGAGCGCTCGCAGCGGGTAGATCGCCAGCGTCTTGCCGGCATTCGCCAGCGCGCGCAACACCGCAGGATACTGAAAACAGAACGACTTCCCGCGACCGGTTCCGAAGAGTGCCAGCGTGTTGCGCCCGCGTTCGATGCGCTCCAACACGGCGAGCTGCTCCTCGTGCGGGCGCGATGCGCCGATCAAGGCCGCCCGAACGGCCTCTGCGTCGCCGTGCCAGGCCGAACGCAGCATCTCGCGCTCCTGCGATCGCTCCTCGACGGTGGCAGTCGCGTCGCGCTCGATGAAGACATTGACGCCCCTGTACCGATCCTTGTCATCCTGAGCAAGACGCGAAGCGCCGCGTCGAACGACGCCGGTGAGGTTCTCGACGCGCGCGCGATAACATGCGCCGGCATCGATGAGCGGCGCGAGGTGCTTGGCGACGCCCGCGCGCACGTAGCCGAGTTGCAGATCGCCGTAGAAGACGGCGATGGCGTTGGGGTCGTGTTCGTTGTGCGGTTCGCGGACGAGCCGCAGCGCGGCGCCTTGGTGCAACCCCGCGATCGTGTCCTGGCGGCCTTCGAACGAGACGCCGGCGATCTTCGAGTGGAACGACGACGCGTCGCCGATCGACGCGTACGGATCGCGCAGAAACTCTTTTTGCCGCGCGAACGCCTCGTCGACGAAAGCTCGGACCCCGTCATCCTGAGCGTAGCGAGCGTCAGCGAGCGAAGTCGAAGGACCGCTAAGTGCCGAGAACGCGCGGTCGAATGCGTCCTCCGAAGGCGTGGGCGCAGGAAGCGCGTTAGCCTTCGCTGTTTTCGCCGTGGGTGTCGTCGATTTCAACGGGCGCGGATTCAGGCTCGAAACCTTCGAGGTTGAGCCGGATCTCTTCGTGCCCTTGCTCCAGCGCGGCATCGTGCAGGCCGGCGTTCTCGGCGTCGAGCGGATCGTACTCCTCGGCGATCGCC
Organism: Candidatus Tyrphobacter sp.; assembly: GCA_036567865.1. Lineage (GTDB taxonomy): Bacteria > Vulcanimicrobiota > Vulcanimicrobiia > Vulcanimicrobiales > Vulcanimicrobiaceae > Tyrphobacter. The sequence goes on from DATCTQ010000003.1 coordinate 5,019, forward strand.
GTCCCCGCGTCGGCACGCTTGCGGCGATATCGCCCCGGCTGCGACGGCTGCGAAACCGCACGCGCAGCCTTCTCCTTCGCGCGCCGTTCGCGGCGCGCCGCGACGATGTCTTCCCGAGCCGGACCGCCGCGGCTCGGCGAGGCGGATCCCGTCGCGCGCGCGGTCGGCGACGTACGCTCCGGCACACGCCCGGCGGCGCGCTTCCGAGCGGCGCCCTCTAGTTGCCGGCGCCGGAACGTCAACACGAGCGGCGCCGAGTAGAAGATCGAGTGATAGCCGCCCGAACAGATGCCGACGAGCAGCGCGAAGGCGAAGTTCTTCAGACTGGCGCCGCCGAGCGCGAGCAGCGCAACGAGCGTGATTACGACGGTCGCGAGCGTGTTCACCGAGCGCGTCATCGTCTGCTTGATCGACTCGTTGACGATGTAGTCGTACGGTTTACCCATCATGAGCTTCGTGTTCTCGCGAATTCGATCGAGGATGACGATCGTGTCCATCACGGAGTAGCCGATGACCGTCAGCACGGCCGCGAGGAAGGCGTCGTCGGCGGGCCGTCCGGCAAGCGCGTAGATGCCGATCATCATGGCGGCATCGCGCGCGAGCGCGATGACGGTAACGAGGCCGAAGATGTAGTTCCAACCGAAGCGAAACGCGATGTAGAGGAACTGGATCGAGAGCGCGATGACGAGCGCCAGAAGCGCGTCGCGCAGATACTCCGCGCCGAGCGACGGGCCGACCGAGGTGATCTGCGAAGCGGCGCGATCGACCGGCGCTACCGCATCGAGCGCGTTCCATATCCGCTGCTGATCGTTCGCGAGCGGCGTCTGCGTGTCGATCAGGATCTCTTCGCCCTTCGCGCCGGCGGTTGTGATTTGAGGGGCGATCAGATTCAGGGGCACGATCGCCCGCTGGATCTGCGGGGCCGTCACGCTCTTGGTGAAGCGTGCGTCGACGTCGGTTCCGCCGGTGAAGGACAGGCCCAGGCGCAGCATCTGCTTGGCCTGGAAACCGTGACCGCCTTCGAAGCCGTGGTAGATCATCGCGCCGAGGCCGAGTGCGATCACCAGAAACGAGATCGCCTGGACGATCTTGAACCAGCCGACAATATTCCAATTGAGCCTGCGGAAGAACATTACGGAGCCCCTACCGTGCCTTTGGAGAATATCCCGACCTCTTCACGCTTTACGCCCCAAAGCGCCGGTGCCGTGGCGAGATCGTTGTCGACGAGCAGATCGACGAAGAAGCGCGTCACGAAGACCGCGGTGATGAGCGAGATCACCGTTCCCCAGAAGAGCGCGAACGCGAAGCCCTTCACCGTTCCCGTGCCCAGCATATACAGGACGCCGGCGCCGACGATCGTGGTAAAATGACTGTCGAATACGGCCGTGAAAGCGCGCTGGAAACCGACGCGCACCGCGGCGCGCAGCGACTTTCCGTTCCAGAGTTCTTCTTTGATGCGCTCGAATATCAGCACGTTTGCGTCGACCGCCATGCCTACCGAGAGGACGAAGCCGGCGATGCTGGGGAGCGTGAGCGTTGCTTTCGAAATCGCGAAGATCGCGATCATCACCAGCACGTACGCCGCAAGCGCGACGTCGGCAAGAAATCCCGGGAGACGATACGCGAGAATCATGAAGATCAACACCAAGCCGAGTCCGAACGACGCGGCCCAGAGCGACTTGACGAGGTCGGCCTTCCCGAGGGTCGCTCCCACGCTCTCGTTCTCGATGATCCGTATCGTCGCGGGAAGCGCGCCGGCGTTCAGCTCGTTTGCGAGCGTAATCGTGTCCTCCGAAGTAAAGTTGCCCTCGATCTCGCCGCTGCCGAAGATCGCGCCATTGATGTTCGGCGCCGAGACGAAAACGTGGTCGAGGAAGATTCCCAGCGGCCGGCCCATGTTCGCCGTCGTCAATCTTCCGAACCTCGCGGCATCCTTTGTTTGGAAGAGCACGATCGCGGAACCGCCTTGCTGCTGGTACCCGGCTTGCGCGCCTTTGAGATCCTTACCGGAGTAGACGACCGGGCCGGAGAGCGCGTACGCGGTTTCGTTGACGTACTTCTGCGCCGCAGCTCTCTGCGCCGCGGGAAGGCCGGGAGTTTTGAGCATGTCGAGATACTGCTGCGCTTGCGCCGCCACGTTGGGCGGAACGATCTTGAACTCGAGCACCGCGGCCGTCTTCAAAAGATTCTCTGCTTCGGCGGTCTGATTCTGATTCAAGCCCGGCAACTCGACCAAGATGCGGTCGGGGCCGAACTTCGAAATCGTCGGCTCCGCGACGCCCAGGGCATTGATCCGGCGGTCGACGACCTGAATCGTCTGCTGCTGGATCTGCGGTGTGATCTGCGGAACTTCGGCGGTCGGATAGAGTTGCAGCAGCAAACGCGACCCACCGACCAGATCGAGCCCGAGGTGGATCTTCTGCTGCACCGGCAGCGCCGAAAAAGCGGAGCCGGCCACGACTCCGAGCATCACGAGCGCTTTGAGGGGATTCTTGAGGTTCTTCCAGGTCATCCGGGCTCCAGTCTTACCGCCCTCGCCGTATCAGGGCCTGCCGCCGGCAGTCAAACTCAGTGGCCACTAGCCTCGGCGCGCACGATTTCCGTGGGCTCGAGGCGCAGCTCGGGCGGCAGCTCCCCGTAGGCGAAGACGTCGAGGCGTAGGCCCGAGCGCAGTAAGAGATCGGCGAGCAGCGGGCGCAGCGGCGCGGTGCAGACGACGGCGGCACGCTCGCGCGGTACTCGCGCGGCGTACGCCTCGATCCTTTCGCGCACCCGCAGCGCCTGCGCCGGATCCAGCGAGTCCGCACCCGACCATGTCTGCAGCAGCGTTCGTTCGAAGATCGGATCGAGCAAGAGCGGCGCCAGCGCGGCGACGCCGCGTCGAAGTAGCAAGTCGGGAACGACCGCTCGACGCGCGGCCTCCGCGAGTTCGCAAGGATCGCGCGCTCCGGATTCGATCATCGCTTCGAGCACCGCGATCGGGTCGCGCGGCCAGATCTGCTCGCGCAGCAAGAGCAGGAAGGCTCGATGCACGGCGCCGAGCGGCAGCGCCTCACCGCCGATCTCCTTCACCAGCACCGGCGCACGCAGCTTCAAGTGCTCGAGCAGCGTTTGCAACTCCTGGCGCCCGAAGAGCGCACTCGCATTCCTGCGCGCGATCTCGGCGAGATGCGAGCCGAGGATCGAGATCGGATCGAAGACGAGTGCTCCCGCGTTGACGAACCGTTCGCGTGACGATGGATCGATCCACGCCGCCGGTAAGCCGTACACGGGCTCGATCACCGGCACGCAGCCGAGGCGCGCAAGTTGCTCCGCATCGGCGACCGCGAGCAGATTCTCCAGTTCGAGACGACCTGCGCCGGCAAGGCGATCGCGAACGAGAATCGCGTATGCGTTCGGATCGGCTTCGAGGTCGTCGCGCAAGCGCACGCCGGGGAGGACGAGTCCGATCTCCGAAGCGAGCGCGCGCCGCACTTCGCCCACGCGGTCGAGCAACGCGTCGCAGAACGGCGGGGCGAGCAGCCGTACGAGTTCCCCGCCGAACTCGATCGCAATCGCGTCGACGCCGATGAGTCCGAGCGCGAGTTCGGGGCGGCGCATCGCACGCCTCGTCGATTCCTCGCGCTGCGCGCGCTCGGCGGCGTCGCGGCGCCGGCCGCGCCCATGCGCGAGTTGGGCACTCGCAAACGCGCTCGCGCCGAGTGCGAAGAAGAGCGCGTGCGGCAACGCCGGCACGAACGCGAGGGAGAGCAGGAGGCCGCCCGCACCGCGCAACACGTCGGGGCGAGCGAGCATCTGCGCGGCGAGATCTGCGCCGAGCGCGCCTTCCGCCGCGACCCGCGTCACCATCATCCCCATCGCGGTCGAGATGAGGAAAGCCGGCAGCGTCGTCACGAGCGCGTTCCCGATCGAGAGAAGCGCATAGGTATGAAGCGCGTCGAGCGGCGACATCGCGTGGTCGGCGACGCCCACGACGATGCCGCCCGTCAGGTTCAATGCGACGATGACCAGCGCCGCGACGGCATCGCCTTTGACGAACTTTCCGGCGCCGTCCATCGCACCGTAGAAGTCGGCTTCCCGCTGTACGACGTCGCGTTTGCGCCGCGCGCCTTCGGCGTCGAGCGAGCCCGCGTGAACGTCGGCGTCGATCGCCATCTGCTTGCCGGGCATCGCGTCGAGCGTGAACCGCGCGGCCACCTCGGCGACGCGTTGCGATCCGCTCGCGATGACGACGAACTGGATCGTAACGAGAATTGCGAAAACGATGATCCCGACAACGAGGTTGCCGCGCACGACGAACTCGCCGAAGGCCGGAATGATCGCGCCGACCGCGCCTGGGCTCTGCCCTTGCGTGAGGATCAGCCGGGTCGCCGAGACGTCGAGCGAGAGCCGAAAGAGCGTCGCAACGAGCAGCGCCGGAGCGAACGCGGAAAACTCCAGCGGATCCTCGACGGTCACCGAAAGCAACAGGACGAGCGCCGATCCAAAAATGTTGAGACCCAACAGCAGATCGAGCAGCCACGGGGGCAACGGGACGATGAGGATGCCGACGACGGCGAGCAGCAGCGCCGCGAAGGCGTAGATCGGAACGCGGCTCACGACGCGTCGAGCGCTCCCGCGCGCACGAGCGCGACGACGACCTCCGCGACGGCGACGTAGTGCTCGAAGGGAATCGGCCGGCCCGGCTGCGCGTCCCGAAAGAGCGCTCGCGCGAGCGCCGCGTTCTCGATCACCGGGACGTGCGCTTGCGCCGCAAGTGCGCGCACGCGCAATGCCGCCTCCTCCGCCGCCCGAACGAGCACGACGGGTACCGGAGTTACCGGCGGCCGGTATCCCAGCGCAATCGCGACGTGCGATGGATTCGCGATCACGAATGCCGCCTCGCGCACCCTGGAGAGCGATCCGCGCAGCAACTCACGACGCAGCGCGCGCCGGCGCCCGCGCGCGTGCGGGTCTCCTTCTTGCTCCTTGATCTCGCGCTTGTGTTCCTCGAAGCTCATGCGCAGTTTTCGCAGCCAACCGCCGCGCAGCACGGCGTACTCAGCCGCCGCGAAGAGCAGGCCGATCGTGCCGGCGACGAAGAGCGTACGGCGCGCACCCGCCCATGCCGCGAGCGCCACGCCTTCGACGCCGCTCGCGCCCGCGGCGGCGCCGATCATCCGTGAAATCGCCGGGACGAGCACCGCGATCGCGGCCGCAAAAGCGAGCGTCGCGCGAAGCGCGTTCGCGATGGTTTCACGCGAAAGGATGCGGCGCAGGCCCTCGACCGGGTCGAGGCGCTCAGCCTTGATGCGCAGGCCGATGAGGCGCAGGCCACCGCCTTGGGCGATACCGGCGGATGCTGCGGCGAGCGCACCGGCGAGCGCCGGTACCAACCCGAACGCGAGCATCGCGATCATCTGTCGCCGCGGTGAAGCGCCGCGCGCCGCGGCATAGAGTGCGTCGCTCGCCAGTCCGGCGAGCGGTGCCGCGACGGCACATGCCGCAATCGCGGCCGCACCGAATGCCGCCCCCGCAACGAACTCCCCGGAGCGCACGACGTTTCCCTCGCGCCGCGCTCGGGCGATGCGTGCGGGCGTCGCTTCGAGCGGCTTCTCCTCGTTCATCCAGTCAGGGGCTCCCGAGCAACAGCGGCGCCGCGTATCGCACGACGATCGAGAGGCAAAGCGCGCTCGCGATCAGCGCGACCCCGAAGACGATCGGAAAGGAAAGCGTCAGGCTGCCGAAACGTGGGATCGTGCGCGAGAGCGCGCCGAGCGCCACCTGGACCATGAAACCGGCGGCGATCGCCGGAGCGGCAATTTCAAGCGCGACGTGCAGCATCGTCGTCGCAAGCGTCGCCGCATAGAGGAGCCACGTCTGTCCGGCGATGGGTGCGCCCGGCGGCACGCGCGCGAAGCTCGATGCGAAAGCGAGGAGTACCGGCCGATAGGCGCCCAGGAGAAAGAAGGCACCGGTGAACGCAAGGGACCAGATGCGGCCGAAGCCGCTCGGCGCGACGAGATTCACGCTCGGCGCGATTGCGCGCACGCCGACGTAGTCGTCGACGGCGCGGCCGGCCGCATACGCGCCGTCGTAGAGCACGGAAGCTCCGGTGCCGATGGCGCTTCCGATGAAGAACTCGAGGGCGAGCGCCGCAACCAACGGCGCGCCGTCGAGATGCGAAGCCGTACGCGCGGCGGGGAGCATCGCCGGCGTCAGGAAGAGCGCGAGTGTGGCACGAAGGGCCGGCGGAACGCCGGGATAGGAAAATCCCGGAGCGCGAAAGACGAATCCGGCGCAGCGCGCGAAGACAAGTAGCGCCGTCGCGCTCATCCTCGAATGAGTTGCGGAATCGCCGAGATCGCATCGGCGAAGAGCCGCATGCACAGGCGCATCCCGAAGCCGCCGAAGAGCGCGACCGCAATGCCGACGGCAAGCATCTTGGGCAGCAGCGTCATCGTCTGCTCTTGGATTTGCGTCGCCGCCTGGACGATCGCGATTGCAGCGCCGACCAACGCGGCCAGCGTCACGATCGGGAGGGCGAGCAGCGCCGTCGTCACGAGCATCTCTCGCAGCAATCCCTCGAAAGCGCTCACCATCCGATGCTGCAGCATCGACATGGCCGGGGGATGAGCAAGTCGTTGCGAGCGCGTGTGCGAAACGCGCCGGCGTCTATCTCATTGTGGTAGCGATGAAGTCCGGGCGCCAAGCGCTCGCGGCGAGCATGCCGGAGACGATCGCACGCGTCGCCGACGAGCGATTGAGCGTGTAGAAGTGGATGCCCGGCGCGCCGCGCCGGAAGAGATCGATTGCCTGCATCGCAGCGAATGCGACGCCGAGATCCTCGACGGCGGCGGAATCTCCGCGGCGAGCCTCCATCTCCACATGCAGTTTCGGCGGGACCTTCGCGCCGCACATCGCCACGAAGCGCGTGATCTGCTCGTAGTTCGTGATCGGCATGAGCCCTGGGAGCATCGGCACGCCGATGCCGGCGGCGCGAGCGCGGTCGGCGAACGCGGCATATACGTCGTTGTCGAAGAACAGTTGCGAGATCAAGAACTCCGCACCGGCCTCGATCTTCTCGCGCAGGTATGCCAAGTCGCTCTCGGGACTCTCCGCCTCGGGATGTACCTCGGGATAGCACGCCGCGCCGACACAGAAATCATAGTTACGCCGCAGCATCGCAATCAGCTCGCTCGCGTGCGCGAAACCGCCGGGCGGCGGCGTGAAGACGGCTTCCCCTCGCGGCGGGTCGCCGCGTAACGCGAGAACGTTCTCGATCCCCGCCCGAGCGAGATCGTCGAAGAGCGCCCGCAACTCGGCACGCGTCGCTCCGACGCACGTCACGTGTGCGAGCACCGTCAGCCCGATCTCGCGCTGGACGCGCTTTGCCAACTCGACGGTTCTCGCGCGGGAGGAGCCGCCCGCGCCGTAGGTAATCGAAACGTACGCCGGCTTGAGGGGGCGCAGCGTCTCCATGGTCGCAAACAACTGTTCCGTCCCGGCATCGTCCCTCGGCGGAAAGAACTCGAACGAGAAGAACGGCCGCAGCGTCGCCAGCGCGTGAGAAACTCTCATCGGGCCGGCAACGTCGAGCCTCGGAACCGCTCGTCGCTCCGCCATCCCGGCTCCGCTCCTGCTGCACGGCCTCCTCGCTCCGCTATCCGTGCTCCGCTCGTCGGTCCGAGCTTCCTCGGCACGATGTTGCCGACCCTCTTCGAGTTCATACATTACATAATTTACCTAAAGCTTGCGGTGACGCCTCCGCAGATCATCGCCCAACCATCGACCATGACGAAGAGCAGGAGCTTGATCGGCAGCGAGACGACGGGCGGGCTCAGCATCACCATGCCCAAGCCCATCAGCATGGCGGCGACCGCGAGGTCGATCGCGACGAAGGGTAGATAGAGGGCAAAGCCGATGGCGAATCCGCTCCGAAGTTCGCCGACCACGAAGGCGGGCAGCAGCACGAGCGCCGGTGCGCGATCCGGCGATACCGTTGCGCCTCCGGCGATGCGTTCGAAGAGCGCGAGATCGGCGGTGCGCGTTTGGCGCAGCATGAACGCTCGTAGCGGCTTCGCCGCTGCGCGCAGCGCCTTCGATTGCGAGATGCGGCCGTGTGCGTAGGGATCGAGCGCGTCGCGCTGGACCACCCGCAGCGTCGGCGACATCACGACCAACGTCAACACGAGCGCGAGACCCGTGAGCGCCGCGTTCGGAGGAACCGCGGATGCGCCGATCGCCGAGCGTACGAGCGAGAGAACGACGGCGATGCGAACGAACGACGTGCAGGTCACCAGCAGGAACGGGGCAAGGCCGAGCAGCGTTAGCGAGACGAGAACGTCGAGCGGCGCGCCCGCTCGCGTGTGCGACGCGAGGGCGACCCACTCGCTCATGCGTTCGCTGCCGGCGGCGAAACGATCTCCGTCACGCGCACGCCGAAGCAGTCGCCTACGGCGACGATCTCGCCGCGTGCGATGATCGTGCCGCCGACGAGCACGTCGATGGGCGCGCCCGCAGGACGATCCAACTCGACCACCGAGCCTTCTCCCAACGCCAGCAACTGCGCGACCGAGAGGCGGCAGGTGCCGAGTTGCGCGCTGACCTCGAGCGGAACGCCACGCAGGGCGTCGAGGCTGCTCCGTTCCTCGCGCGGTATCATGCCGCTTGAACCTCGAACGCGTAGTGCTCCGCGCGGACGCCGCATCTTCCCAGAGCGCAACGAAAGCCGTTCACCCGCATGACTGCGCGCTCCGGGAGCGCTCGGAGAACGTCGCCCGGACGCAATCCGGCGACCTGAGCGGCGCTGGCCGGCGCGAGCGCGACCTCTACCGATGCCGTGATGTTCGAATGCGTTAGGTGCTGCGGTGAGACCGCCGCCGCGCTCGCCGGCGGCGGTTCGCGCGAGAGCGCGATGCCGATGCAGAACTGCGCCGGCTCGAGGACGTGCAGCTCGAAATAGGTGACGAAGTCGATGCGGGGCGGCGAGGCATCCACGTGGCCTTCGCCGCAGACGGGCGCGAGCGTCACGGCGACGGCGGCGACCGCACGCCGCGTGATCTCCGACTCGAGCGGCGAGAGCGCACGCTCCGCGCGTTCGCTCGCCGACCGTTCGCCGAAGAGCAACGCCGCCAGCGCCTGCGCGTCATGCGGCCGCAACACGATCGCGGCGTCGCAGAGCGTGGCGCGGATGACGTGCAGCTGCGCGCCGCGCAGGATCGTCTTCCATGCGGAGGCACACGGGATCGCGGGCGGCCAGAGCCTCAGGTCCACGCTCGTTCCACACAGCGTCGCCAAGCGCTCGCGCATGGCGTTGGCGACGATGCACGCCGCGCTCACCGGAAGCAGCGAGCGCTCCTCGAATACGCCGCAGCGCACTCCCGGCATCCGCGCAAAAACCAGATGCTTCATCGCACGAGGTCCATCGCGCTCTTCGCCGCACCGTATTGAGCCTGGTACGCCGCCTGCATCGCGTCAAATTCCCGGTAGGCGATCCGCAGGCGATCGATGCTTTCGTCGATTTCGATGCCGCTGCTCTCTCGCCGCATCGGCACGATCGCCGCGAAGTTGCCGTCGCCGGGGGCGCCGATGTGCGGTTCGATTCCCGGCGGAGCGCCAAGCGCGCCGGAGGCATCCTCGGCCAGACGCGCTCCCGCAACGAAGCGCGCGAGCGCGATGCGCCCGGCGATCACGTGCTGCGCTTCCGGAATTCCGCTGCGTGGATCGACGACGGCGCGGTCGTACTCGACGTCGCCGTTCGACGCAATGCGAGCGTCGCGCATGCGTTCGAGTGCGACGTCGACGGGGTCCAGGCGGATCTCCGTGAGAGCTCCCGCGCTCGTGTATCCGAGAACGGCGTGACCGTCGGCGGTGCAGAGCGTCCCGTTGCGAAAGGTAAAGCTGCCGTCTCGCGTATAGCGTCTTTCGCCTGCCTCCGCGCGCTCGACGAAATAGGCGTGCTCGGGCGGCGCAACGCAGAGCGGGTCGAGCGTCGGAAACGAGGTCTCGGCGCGCCCGACGTCGTCGAACGAGGGAGTGGCGCCCGGGGTAAACGCGCGTTCGACGTCCTCGGCACGTCGCTCGATGCGCCCGAGCGCCGTTACGATCATCGGGTTCAGGTGCACGATCCATTCCCTTTCGTCCACGTTTCGAGTTGAAAACCGTGCCGCGCCAGCGCGTATCGTGCCTCGCCGAGTGCATGCGCGACGCGCGCCTGTGCGACACGAGGGCAGATCGCGATCACCGCAAGTCGCGCGCCGTGCTTCTGAAGCATGACGTGCACGCGTCCCGGAACGCCTTCGAGCGTGATGCTGGTGCGTAGCGGCGTGCGATTCGCAAGCCCGCGTCCGATACGCTGCGCCAGCGGCGACGGCGTTCGCCGCTCTTGCACGGTACGGGCGTCACGCGCGCCGCTCTGGGCATCGCAACGGCGCCGGTCATGTTTGTCACCCTGAGCCCTTCGACTGCGCTGCGCGCGCTCAGGGTAAACGCAGCCGGAGGGCCGCGGAATGTTTACGGCGCGGCTTCGTCGTCCGTCCATCGACGTCGCGCTTTCTGCGCTTCGCTGGGGAAGACGAGATATGTTCTTCCGTCCCGTCGCCCGAGCAAGGCCGAGCGCGGAGTACCAGGCCTGGGAGAGTGCACGCCGGTCGATTGCCGCGATCGGCGCCGAGATCAGACTCAGTTCCAGCGGTTGCGTGAGCGTGGTCATGCTCTCCATCCTCCGACATCCCGATGACCGAGGCGTCACCACGGCGTTTCCGATTCATGGCGCTCCGTGTTGCTTGCGCCGATAGGCGGCGAGCACGCCCTCGACGTATCGTTGCGTCTGCGTAAACGGCGGCACACCGCCGTACCGCTCGACTGCGGCGGGGCCCGCATTGTACGCCGCGAGCGCCAAGCGCAAATTACCGAATCGTTCGAGCAGCCCGCGCAGATAGCGCACGCCGCCGCTCACGTTCGCAATCGGATCGTAGGGATCGGGAACGCCGAGCGCGCGCGCCGTGCCGGGCATCAATTGCATCAAGCCCTGCGCCCCGGCACCCGAGGTCGCATGCGGGTCGAAGCCCGATTCGCATTCGATGACCGCCTCGACCAACGCCGGATCGAGGCCGCCCGCACGCGCGATGCGTGCGACGGACGTGCGGAGCGATCCCAACGGCGGCGCGATCGCCGCGCGCGACGCTTCGACCGCGTCGTGAAAATCATCCTGTGGAACGTGAAGCGGCTGCAACGGCGTGCCGCCGATCTGCACGATGCGTCGTGCAAGGGCATTGAAATCGGCGCCGAGCGACATTCATTCCTCCAAATCGTGGGCGAGATCGACGAGCATGGCGAGGCTCTGGAGCGGGTCGTGCGCCGGCATCTCCTGACGCAAGAATCCCTCCAGTTGCAACTCGCAGGCCACCGCGCGGCGGAGGGCGGCACCCTCGACCGCGATCCCGAGCGCGCGCGCGTCCGCACTGCGCTCCAGGGCCGCGAGCGCGCTCCGCACGACGCTCGCGGCGCGAAGGTGCTGCGGCTCGACGACCTGCCGCATCGTCCGGCTCGCGCTCGCCGGAACGTCGAGCGCGGGAAAGCGCCCTGCCCGCGCGAGGACGGGCGAGAGCTGCACGTGTCCGTCGAGCAGCGAGCGCGCCGCATCGCTGACTGGATCGCGCTCGTCTCCGTCGTCGAGCACCGTTGCGATCAGCGTGATCGAGCCGCTGGGCGCGGCACCCCCGACCTCTACGAGCCGCGCCATCTCTGCGAAGACGCTCGCCGGAAAACCGCCGCGCCCCGTACTCTCGCCGTTCGCAACCGCCAGCTCGCGCAGCGCCGCAGCGACGCGCGCGAGGCTGTCGAGCAACACCAGCACGTCGAGACCGCGTTGCCGCAGCGCACAGGCATGCGCGAGCGCGACCCGCACGCAACGCAGGCGCTCGGCAGCGGGGCGATCGCTCGTGGCACAGATGATCGTCGTGCGCGGATCGCATCGCGCGATCCACGCCTGTGCTTCGCGTCCCCGCTCGCCGACCAGCGCGATCACGATCGCATCCGCCGCGCAACCGCGTTCGAACATCTCCAACAGCATCGTTTTTCCGACTCCCGGAGGGCCGAAGATGCCGGTGCGCGAGCCTTTCCCAAGCGTGAGCAGCGCGTCGATCGCGCGAATGCCGCTCCAGAGCGGTACCGTGACGGGCGCGCGCATTGCGGGCGCAGTCGCGTCGAGCGTAACCGTTCGGCCGCGCAGCCGTGGAGCGCCGTCGAGCGGCCGGCCGCGCGCGTCGATCGCTCGCCCGAGCGCACACATGCCCAGCACCGCGTAGCGCGCCGACGGGTCGATACGAACGCTCGCACCAGCCGCGATGCCTTCGATCGATCCGTGCACCGCCACGTGCGCGAGCGGGCCCTCGACGCGGCGCACCTCCCCCGTCGCTCCGCTATCGATCACGACGCCGTCGCCGATCGCCGCGTGCGGAAGGCGAGCGACGAGCAGCCCACCCTCGGCACGCTCCACGAAACCACAGACCGTCGTCATCGCCGTGCCTCGAGCACGTGCGCGAGGCGTACGCCGAGCGAGGCATCGATCGTGCCGTGGCGCAGCATGATCTGCACGTCGCCGCGCCGCAGCCGCGCGTCGCTGACGACGGGGAGCCCGAGCCCGGTAAGGGCGGGCACGTCGCCGGCGTGCGCGAGGATGCGCAAGGGTTCGTCGTCGTCGAAACGCGCGAGCACGCGGGACGCGATGCGTTCGATCTCGACCGGCGCGGACGTCAGCTCGCGCGCGAGCACGTCGGCGGCGAGATCGCGCAGCAACTCCTCGCGCGCCGCTTCGAACGCATCGCCGAGCCCGGCGCGGAATCTCCGTATCTCGTGCAGAGTCTCACGCAGTTCCACAGACGGCTCTAACACAGCGGTGCAATCCTCCGGATCTCGAGGCGGCGCGGGCGTGTTAACGTAGTGCTCCAGCGGGACGAACTCAGCCATGTCGCAGCAACTCGCTTGGATCCGGAATCAGCGGCGGCGGCGTCCGGTGCATGCGCCGCACGATCGCGTCGCGTTCGTGCGGTGGATAGAGTTCGAGAACGGCGGCGGCGCTCGCGGCCGGAAGCATGCTGATGACTGCCGCTGCGGCGTGCGGCGGTTCGGAGGCGAGCAGCGCGCGCAGCTGCGCCGGCGGTATCTCCGGCGCGCGCTTCGCGGCCTCGGCAATGCGTACCCGTTCGAGCAAGGCACCCGCTGCCGCGCGAAGCGAAGGCATCGCGATGCGCAACGCGATCACGGCACCACCGACGCATGCGAGCGTCGGCAGCAGCGGCACGATGCTGCCGTAGAGCAGCCACCATGCATCTTTGCGCGCGGGCGGGAGCCGCGCAAAATCGATCGCCTGAACGGCCAGCGTGTCACCGCGGCGGGCGTCGTAGCCGACCGTTGCCGCCGCGAGATCGCGGATCGCCAACAGGTCGCCGGCATGCGACGCATCGACGAAGACTGCGGTCGAGATACGCGTGAGCGCACCGGAGGCAACACGCGAAGTGACTTCACGCGTCTGGGATCCGCGCGTGCTCTGCTCGGATGCCTCGTGGTAGCGCTCATCGCCGCGCCGATAGGCGCGCGACGACGCGTTCGCCTCGATCGCTCCACCGAGAAGCGGCACGCGCGTGACGTCGTGTCGCTCGAACGACGCCGGCTCGTGCTCCGCGCGCACGCGCACGATCGTCGCCCCGGCCCCGAAGGCGGAATCCAACGCCGATTGCAGCGCACTCGCAAGCTCCGCGGAGTCGTCGCCTCCCCCGCGTGCCGTGCCGAGCGCGACGCCGCGATCGTCGAGAATGGTGACGTGCGACGGGTCCAGACCGGCGACGGCAGCCGCGACAAATGCGCGAACCCCCGCGACCGTGTCGGCGGAGAGCTTCACGCCCGGATCGAGTCGCAGCCGCACGCTCGCCGATGCAGCGCTTCCGCTCTCGTCGGCAAACTCGCCGCTGCGCGCGGGGGCGATGATCACGCGCGAGTCCTGCACGCCGGCCACGTCGCGCAAGGCGGAGGCGATGTCGCCCGCACGTCCGTCGAGCGCTTGTGCGTCGATGACGCTCTGAGGCGTCAACGCCCCGACGGCGGCAAGCGCCTCGTCCGTGCCGGCGAGGTGCGTGTGCGGAACGCCGGCGAGCGAGAGCCGAAGCAGCAGATCGTTGCGGCGCCGTGGATCGACCATCACGTTGTCCTGCGACGGCGTAAACGGCACGTTCCAACTCGCCAGACGCTCCTCGACCTCCTCCAACTGCTCGGGGTGCAGCGGCGTCGCGAAGAGCGCGCTCGCCGACGGCTGCAGGAGGATCGCAACGACGACCGCCGCCAACGTCAGGGCGACCACTGCCGCAGCCGCGAGCGCATGCGTCGCTCCGCCGAGCGATGCCAGGCGCGCGAACGCCGACGACCACGGCGCGGGCATCAGATCTGCATGTTGAAGACGCTCTGTACCGCCTGCGCGGTGCGTTGCGCCGCCGCAACCGCGACCGCAAGCGCCACGTCGGCACGGGCTCGTTCGTACATCGCTTCGCGCAGGCTGCCGCCGCCCGCAGCATAGGAATCCTCGGCTGCCTTCGCATCTTCGAATATCGCGCCCAGCGCGTCGACCGCGTGCGCGAAGGCATCGGTGTCCGCTCGCGCAGGAGCCGGTGGCGCATCGGTTTGCGGCGCGTCGGGTTGCAGAAGGCGTACCGTCACAGTCTCCCCAATTCGATCGTGCGCTCGTCCAGCGTCTTACCGGCATCGAAGATCGAAGCCTCGCTGTCGTAGGCGCGCGAGGCGTTCATCACGGCGAGCATCTCGGTAAGGATGTCGACGTTCGTCCCACGCTCTTCGCGCGTACCCGTGAACTCGACCAGGCTGCCGGCATCGCTCTCCACGATGCGAAACTGTGGTATCGCGCGCGGATAGGAGGCATTCGGCCCGGCCGCTTCGGCGGCAGCGACGTTACGCGCCGCGACGTCGAGCGCCGCACGCTGCGCATCCATGCCGCTCGCGGCGCCGGCGAGCAGATCGAGGCTCACGTCTTCGCCGCCGTTTGGATCTCTTGCAATCGAGCCCGCGTCGCGCCGAGCAGCGCCTCCGAAAAGATCACCGCACGCGCGCTCTGAGCCATCGCCGCGTCGCCGCCATCTCCTCCGCCGATCTGCGCGCGCGCCACCGCGCGCTGCGCCGCCATCAGCCTTCGATCGGCGTCGTCGAAGCCGCCTCGTAGAGAATCCGCTACGTCGAACATGCCCTCATTCTGCACCGCAAAGATGAACGGCGTGGGGCGAAGATATGTCCTCGCGGTTATCGCGCTTCGGGTAGTCCTTCGCGGTCCAGCGGGATGCCGAGCATCAGCCGCGTGACCTCACCGTAGTTGGCGATGCCGGAGGGGATGCGATTGCTCTTCAAATAGGCGTTGTACGTGAACCACGACCAGTGCGCGAAGGCGAGGTTGATGCGGCTCGCGTTCCGGGCCCGAATTGCCGCGAAGTCGCCCCAAACGAGCATCGTGAACGTCCTGCGCGGATACGAGCGTAACGGCGGCAGCGCGAGAAAGAGTGCGAGTTCCCCGGAGTAGCGCACGACGGGATCGCGCGAGCGCAAACACGCGATCGCCGCGAGGTAGTTCGCCTCGTCTTCGCGCGCGTAGGCGGCATCGTGGCTCCACTCGTGCGCGAGGTCGAACGGTCGCTCGAACCAGAGGAGGTCTGAGGCGAGTTGCACGGTCAGCGTCAACGGATTGATGAACCCCTCGGTTCCGTTCGCATTCATGAACGGATCTGCGAGCGTCGGCTTCGGCGGATCCGTTTGCGGCGTCCAGTCGTCGCCCGCACGCTGCACCGCTGGCAGCCACGCCGTGCGGAGCGCGTCGAGATCCAGCGGTTCGTTCGCGCGCGCGTGCGCGGCGGGCGCGAGCGCGTTCATCTGGGCGATCGTGCGCGCCCGCAATGCCGCAAGCGCCGCGGGCGTGATGCGCGATGCTTCGTAGCGGAGTCGCGTCTCGATCGGCGCGCGATCGTAGTTCCATCCCCAACCCGCCTCGAACCACACGGCGTAGAGCGCGAGGATCGCAACGACGTCGAAGGCGGCAAGGCCGAGCGCGCGCCACGGACGTTCGCGCCGCCCTTCGCGCACGCGCACGACGATGCGCCACACGACGAGTCCGAAGCCGAGCAGCACTGCGAGGTCCCCGAGCGACCAGGGAACCGGCTTTGAGATGGCCGCAGCAATGGGTTCCCAGCGTGCGTAGGCGCCGTTGGAATAGATGCGCTCGACCCATACAAAACTCGGGTGCGCGCATAAGGCGAGCACGCCGAGCGAGATCGCGACGATCCGCAGGACTATCGAGGCGCGGTCAGCGTTTGCTGAACTGGAAGCGCTTGCGCGCCCGCTTGCGGCCGTACTTCTTCGACTCTTTCTCGCGCGAGTCGCGGGTGAGGAAGCCGTTCTTGCGCAGCGTCTCCTTCAGCGTTTCGTCCATGTCGACGAGCGCGCGTGCGATGCCGTGGCGAACGGCTCCGGCTTGTCCGGTCATGCCGCCGCCTTCGGCCTTGACCTCGATGTCGAAGCGCGACGCACTCTCCGTGGCCTCGAGCGGCTGGCGCACGATCTGCCGCAGTTGTGGGCGCGGGAAGTATTCGTCGATGGGTTTCTTGTTGATCGTGATCACGCCCTGACCGAGCGTGAGCTTGACGCGCGCGACCGCGCGCTTGCGACGGCCGGTGGCCGCGAAGACGTCGACGTTCAACGCGATGGGACCTCGGAGAGCGGCCGCGGCTGTTGCGCCGCGTGCGGGTGATCGGTGCCGGCGTAAACCTTGAGACGACGCAACTGTTCGGAACGAAGTTTATTCGTCGGCAGCATGCCGCGCACTGCGGCTTCGATCAAGCGCCCGGGATGCTTCGCGTGGACCTCGCGGGCCGTGCGCGTATGCAATCCGCCGGGATAACCGCTGTGGCGGCGGTAGAGCTTCGCGTCCCATTTCTTTGCGCCGAGCTCGATCTGCGCGGCATTGATCACGACCACGTGATCGCCGTCGTCGATGTGCGGCGTCCACGTGGGCTTGTGCTTTCCGGAAAGCGCGCGCGCAACGTGCACCGCGAGCGTCCCGAGACGCTGCCCGGTGGCGTCAACGATGAACCACTCGTGCTTCGTCTGCGCAGTCGTCTGCTGGTAGGTTCGCACAACCAACGGATTCTATCGGGAAAGGCCCCCCGGGTCAAGGCAGCCACCGCATCGGGGAGGCCCGGGAGGTCGCTCCTCCTCGCGTCACCTCCCGCCGAAGATCGGCGGCTCGCGGAAGGAGTCGTAGCCGTCGTCGTAGCGCACGCCGGCGAGATAGAGACCGCGGGCGGGGG
>DATCTQ010000004.1:0-6108 GCA_036567865.1 Candidatus Tyrphobacter sp.
GCGCTGCGAGCATCCGGTCAGCGTCGTCGCCGTCACGATCGCCTCGATCGGATCGCAGCGACGCTTCGAGCCGCGAACGTTTCTCGATGCGGTCGGCGATGCGACCGGGCTGCCGGCCTATGACATCTATGCCGGAGCAGCCGCCGGCCGCGGGAGAATCCGCGGCCTCGAGGAGAAGGCGGAGAGCGACGAGTTTATCGTGATGCGCAGCGACCTGAGCGGCGGGTTGCCGCCCGGCGTTCGCGTGCTGCGCGAGGAGCCGACCTATCTCTTGTGCGAACGAGGGTCGTAAAGATGGACCCGTTGATCGTCACCTGCGCGCCCGTCGGCGCCGAGGTGATGCCCCATCAGACGCCCTATCTGCCGGTCACGCCGCACGCGCTGGGCGAAACGGCCGCGGCGATTCGCGCGGCCGGTGCCTCAATCGTTCACGTCCATTGCCGCAACGACGACGGAAGTAACACGCACGCAGTCGAGCGTTTTCGCGAGGCGTACGCCGCGATTCGCGCGCGAAGCGATTTGATCGTGCAGTTCTCGACCGGCGGCGCGATCGGCATGAGCGCGCAGGAACGGGCGGCGGTGCTGGAGTTGTGCCCCGAGATGGCAAGCCTCACGTGCGGGACGGTGAACTTCGGTGAGGGCGTCTTCGAAAACAGTTTTCCGCTGATGCGCATGCTGTTGCAACGCATGCACGAGTTCGGCGTACGGCCCGAGTTGGAAATCTTCGACAAGGGGCATCTGTCCAACGCGCGGCGCCTCGAGCGTGAAGGACTGCTCGCGTTTCCGCAGCACGTCGAGTTCGTGCTCGGCGTTCCCGGCGGTTTGGAAGCGACGGTGCAGAACCTCTGCGATCTCGTCGACGATTTGCCCGCCGGCTGCACTTGGTCGGTGGCGGGTATCGGGCGCGCACAGTTACCGATGGCGACAGCGGCAATCGCGATGGGAGGGCACGTCCGCGTCGGTCTCGAGGACAATCTCTACTATAGCAAGGGACGGCTCGCGCGTAACGAGGAGCTTGTCGAGCGAGTCGCGCGCATCGCGCGCGAGGTCGGGCGCGAAGTAGCCCAACCGGACGAAGCCCGCGCGATGCTGGGCCTCGCGCCGCGAACCGCAGCAGGCGTTCCGGCCCGGCCGTCATAACCACCCTTTTCCGGAAGGACGGTTTGGTGTTCAACTACGTCGTAAGGCGAACGCTTCAAGCGATTCCGCTGCTCCTCCTGATATCGGTGATTTTGTTCGGCATCACCAGCAAGATGCCGGGCGGCGGTTATCTGGCGCCGTTCCTGCAAAACCCGCACATCACGCCGGCCGACATCGCGCGACTCAAACACAACTTCGGTCTCGATAAGCCGCTGCCAATTCAATACTTGCATTGGCTCGGGCAAGTGCTGCACGGCGATTTCGGGTGGTCGCAGAGCAATGCCGAGCCGGTGTTCCAAGCGATCGTGCAGCGGCTCCCCGCGACGCTCGAACTCATGGGCTCGGCGCTGATCGTTTCCTTGGCCATCGGTTTGGCGGCGGGCATCTTCTCGGCGGTGCTGCCGTACTCGATTTGGGATTACATCATCACGACCTTCGCCTTCTTCGGACAGTCGATGCCGATCTTTTGGCTCGCGCTGATGCTGCAACTGGCACTCGCCGTCCACGGCATTCCGCTGCCCTTCGGTTATATGATCCAGTTCCCGTCGGCGGGCATCTCGAACACGGACACGTTCAATCTCGGGGATCGAATCGCGCATCTGGTCTTGCCCACGATCGCGCTTTCGTTTCTCTCCCTCGCGCTCTACAGCCGCTTTACGCGCTCGTCGATGCTCGAAGTTCTCAGCGCCGACTACATCCGCACCGCTGCGGCCAAGGGGCTTCCGTTCTCAACCATTCTCCTCAAGCACGGCTTGAAGAACGCCCTGATCCCGGTGGTCACGGTGGTTGCGATCTCGCTGCCGGGATTGATCGCGGGCGCGATCATCACGGAGACGATTTTTGCCTGGCCCGGAATGGGACGGCTTTTCATCAATGCGCTGCAGCAAGGCGATATCGCGCTGCTCATGGGCTATCTCGGCCTCGTCGCCGTGCTGGTCGTTTTTAGCAATCTGCTCGCGGACGTGGCTTACGCGTGGCTCGATCCGCGCGTGAAGTACGACTAGTCACTAGTGGCAACAGCACTTCCATTCATCCCGCCCGCGGTCGACGAGGACGTCGCCTACGTCAAGGTTACGTTTTGGCGCCGCTTCCGCCGCCATCGCCTTGCCGTCCTCGCGATGGCGATCTTGCTCGGCATGCTGCTCTGCGCCATCTTCGCGAAACAACTGGCGCCTTGGGACCCGAACGCGATCGACGAGGTCAACTGGCTAGGAAACTCCCTGCCGCCGTGTTTTCAGAGCGCGACGCTCTGCGCGCACCATCTCCTCGGAACCGACGAGGTAGGGCGGGACCTCCTCTCCCGACTGCTCTTCGGCGCACGGATCTCGCTCTCACTCGCCGTTACGGCCGTGCTGATGGAGGTGAGCATCGGCACGTTGCTCGGCGCGATCGCCGGTTACTACGGCGGGATCGTCGATTATCTGCTGATGCGCGTAACCGACGTCTTCCTTTCCATCCCGATTCTGCCGCTCTTGCTCGTCCTGACGGGCATCGTCGCCGCGACGTCGACCAAGTCCGCACTCAACTTCGGCGTCATCGTCCTGATCATCGGAGCACTCTCTTGGCCGCAGGTGGCGCGTCTCGTACGCGGTGCGTTTCTCACGCTGCGCGAGCGCGAGTTCGCCGAAGCCGCTCGCGCGATCGGCAACGGCGATGCCAGGATCATCTTCCGCCATCTCCTGCCCAACGCGGTGGCGCCGATCGTCGTCCAGGCTACGCTCGACGTTGCAAATGTCATCATCTTGGAGTCGACGCTCTCGTTCCTGGGCTTCGGGATCCAGCCGCCGACGGCGTCCTGGGGGAGCATGCTCTCGAACGCCCAGGCCAACCTTGAGCAAGCCTGGTGGGCAGCCGTCTTTCCCGGCCTCTGCATCCTCGTGACGACCCTGGCCATCAACTTCATCGGCGACGGCCTACGCGACGCCCTTGACCCGAACATGAGATAGCCTGTAGACTCAATCGGCCCGGCGGGCCGAACGCAGACAAGCCTCCGCGCGCAAGTGGCGGAATTGGTAGACGCACTAGCTTGAGGGGCTAGCGAGAGAAATCCCGTGCAGGTTCAAATCCTGTCTTGCGCATGTTCTTCAACGTGAAACATCCTTTGCCGCCCGGGCGTAACGCCTCTAGAAAATCTTGCTGGGAGCAGTGCCGCTTTCGTGTGGTTGACCCGATTCGCCATCAGTCGTCCCGTGATCACCGCGATGGTCTTCGTTGCGCTCGTGGTCTTCGGCATCATTGCGTACTTCCAGATCGGCCGCGGACAGAATCCGCCGGGCGTCGAGTTTCCGCTGGTCTTTGTCGCGGCCAACTACCCGGGCGCCTCGCCTCAGGACATGGAGAAGCTGGTCATCAAGCCGATCGAGGACCAACTCCAGGGGCTCCAAGACGTCGAGCAGGTGACCGCCAACGCACAGGAGGGTGAAGCCGAGGTCGACGTCCAGTTCAAGATCGGCACCAACCTCGACCTCGCCGCCGTCGACGTCCAGCGGCGTGTCGACACGGCGCGCGTCTTCATGCCGGCGGATCTGGACCCCCCTGTCGTCGGGAAGGCCGGTTCGTCAGACCCGCTGATGACGCTCGCAGTCAGCTCCAGCTCGCTCTCGCCGACGCAAATGGCCGACATGGTCCAGAACCAGGTGCTTCCGCTGATCGAGCAGATCCCGAACGTTCAAACGGTCACCGTGCGAGGAGCGCAGACGCGCGAGTTCCACGTCGAGCCGAATCCAGAGCGATTGGCCGGGCTCAACGCGACGCTCGACGACATCTTCGGCGCGATTGCGGCGAACAACGCGAACCTTCCCGGCGGCCGAATCGACAAGCCGACGCAGGAAACGACGGTCTCGGTGCGCGCCCTGATCAACAATGCATCGGACTTGGCCGCGATTCCGCTTGCGATCCCCAACGTCAGCATGCGCGCCCTCCGCATCGGCGACGTCGCGGTCGCATCGGACAGCTATGCCGACCAGCGATACATCTCGACTTACGACAACCAACCGCGGGTGCGGATCGAGATCGACAAAGCGATCACTGCAGATGAGATCACATCCGCAACGGTTGCGCGTCAGCAGCTCACGCAGATCGAGCCGCAGTTTCCGCAGTTAACCTTCCACGAGATGGTCGTTCCGGCCGACTACACGCGCCGGTCCCTGAACGGCGTGTGGCAGTCGCTCATCGAAGGCATCTTCCTCACGGCCATCGTCATGCTGCTCTTCCTGCACGCCTGGCGCAACGCGGTCGTCGTCATGGTCGCCATCCCGACGTCGATCGCCTCGACGTTCGTCGTGATGAAAATGCTCGGCTTCACCTTCGACTTCATGTCCCTGATGGCGCTCTCGCTCATCATCGGTATCCTCGTCGACGATTCCATCGTGGTACTCGAGAACATCACCCGCCATCGAGACTTGGGCGAAAGCCCGATCGATGCCGCGATCAGCGGAAGGACGGAGATCGGCGGAGCCGCGATCGCGATCACCCTGGTCGACGTCATCGTCTTCCTGCCGATCGCGTTCCTGCCGGGCATCGTCGGCAAATATTTGGAGGAGTTCGCGCTCGTCATCGTCATCGCGACGCTCTTCTCGCTGTTCGTCTCCTTTACGCTCACGCCGCTCCTGGCGGCGTTCTGGAGCGTCAGAGAGCGCCCGGCGGCTCCGCCGGCATGGCTCGGCGCGTTCCGATCGCCGGCTTCGTACATCGGCGCTGGCATCGCGGCGGCCGTGCTCTGGTTCGTGCCGTGGACCTACGCGCACGTGATCTCCATCATCCTCGTTGCGTTGATCGCGCTAAATGCGTTCGTGCACAACTATGACGGAATCTTGGAGAGCTATCGCAGCAAATTCTTGCCGATGGCGCTACGTCACGGCTACTTCGTGGTCTTCGTCTGCTTCACGCTGCTCTTCAACGCGCTCTTCCTTTTGGGCGGCGGCATGGTGTCGGCCTCGCTCGACTTCGTGCTCTTGACGGTGCTCGCGGTCGGTCTGCTGCTCGGCTTCCTCTTCCGGCGAGCCGATATGAAACCGATCGAGTATGTACAGCATCCGGAAAGCATTTTGCGGATCCTGGGCGCGCACTTCGCCGCCCTGACGCCGGCGAGCGTCGCCGGGCAGCCGCGATTCGCGGCGCTTCGCAACGCGTTTCGTTTCTTGATCCGAAGCGCCGCCGGGATGTATAAGAACAAGCGCGTGACGGCGGCGACCTTCGCGCTGCCCCTGACATTGATGCTCACACTGCCGTGGCTCGGGCAGATATCGACCGATTTCGTGCCGTCGGGGCAGACGGGATCGATCGGCATGACGCTCACATATCCGCCGGGCACACCGATCGGAACCACCTCGCGTTATGTGAACGCGCTCTCGGCCGCGATCATGAAAGTCGACGGCATCGAGTCGGTCAACTCGACCGTGGGGTATATCGACACCGGATGGAGCAGCCAGGACGGCGGAAACTATGCAACGCTCTCTGCGAAGACGTTCGACTCGCGCGTGAACGATACCAACAAGATCATCGCGAAGATCCGCGAGCTCGCGTACCTCGCGCCCGGCGGCACCTTCGCCGTGGCGGGATCGGATAGCGGCGGGTCCGGCGCGCCGATCTTTTACGCCCTGCAGGGTCCCGACGCCGTCTTGGATGCGACCGCGAATAAGATCGTCAGCTTCCTCCGCTCGACGCCGGGAACCGTGAACGTCGAATCGAGCGCAAACGTCGGAGCGCCGCGCTTGAACATCGACATCGACCCCGCGCGAGCCGCGCTGCTGGGGGTTTCGCCGGGAACAGCAGCCGAAGTGGCGAGGATCGCCGTCGGCGGGGCGCTTGCGACGCGCGTGCGCACACCGACGGGGTTGGTCGACGTGCGTCTCCAGCTCGCGGCGAGCGACCGCAACAACCTCGACACGATCAAGGGCATTCGCGTGCGCGCGGCTGACGGGACGATGGTGCCGCTCTCGGCGATCGCGACCTTCTCCCAGACGGTCG
>DATCTQ010000005.1:0-9466 GCA_036567865.1 Candidatus Tyrphobacter sp.
CCGCCGCGGCAGCGGGGTCGCGCGTGCCGATCGGAAACGCGCGCTCCGCATCGACAACCGCGGCAGCCAAAATCTCGGCGAATCGTTCGGGTTCTATCGAACCGCCACGCTCGACGAAGAGCACGTGCAGCGAGAGGCAGCCCTCGCCGTCGTAGAGCACGAGATCGCGCGCCGCGCCGTCGGCGATTTGACGCGACGCGATGTCGTCGCGCAGCGCCTCTCGCACGATGTAGCCGATCGACGCCTTCGGCCCGTACGGGATGAAGCGCGCGGTGGGAGCGAGCTGCGCGCGGATCGCTCGCAGCGCGTCGTCGCCGCCGAAGGCGACAACCGCGTCGAAAGGTGAAAGATCGCGCGACGGCCCTTCCCACGCTTGTGCTTCGAACGTGACGTTGTCATCCAGCGTCTGGAAAAATGAGCGTACGAGGTCGTCCTCGCGATCTTTTACCAAGACGTCGCATCCGGCGCAGAGCGCGAAAATCGCGGGGACGATCGCGACGCCGATCGTCGTGCGGCTGGAGATGACGGCGACACGGCCGAGCGGTTCGGTGCGGCGACCGCCGATCTCGCGTGCAATCGTCGATTCCAGTGCGTCGAGGGTGACGGACTCGAAGAGCCGATCGAAGGCGTACGTGACGACGGGAATGCTGTATCCGGTGCGCGAGGCGACGCCTGCGAGCGCGCGCACGCGCGGTGGAAAAGCGGGATCCCGCCAACGCGCCGCTGCATCGGCGACCGCCCTTGTCATCCGGAGCCTGTCCCTTGTCATCCCGAGCCTGTCGAGGGAGGCGCCGGAAGGCTCCCGCACGCCGCTCATCCGCAAAGAAACATTTCGGCCTCGAGCGAGCAACCGCGCAGCGCGGCGCCTTGCTCGCGCCCGAGGAGCACGATGCCGCCGCCGGCGCGGGCGCCGAGATCCTCGGTGTGCACCGCGACGCACGACCAAAGGTTCGCCAAGTCGACGTGAACGAGCGCTCCCACGACGCCATCCGGAAGCGTCGCTCCATCCGGCGCAACCGCCCTCGCTCGCAGCCACGCCGGCGCACGCTTGACCCTGCCCTTGTCACCCTGAGCTTGTCGAAGGGGCGCATCGTACCACTGCGACGTCAGCTCCGTCATGCCATACTCTGCAATGATGGAATCGGCGTCGACACCAAACGTGGAAGAGGCGCGCGCATACAACTCCTCGCGCGAGACGACACGCGTTCGCCCCTTGAACCCGCCGGTCTCCATCACGCGCGACCCCTGGGGTAGCGCGAAGCGCAAACCGCGCGCGTCGGCGGCGTCGAGCGCGGCGAGAAGGGCAAACGCCGTCGTCGCAATGCAAACGGCCGCGCCGTCGGCGCTCGCCCGCTCCAGGTCGCCGAAGAACTCCTCGAGCAGCAGCGCGTCGCCGCGTGCGTACCACCCGGTGCGGCCGTCGCCGCGTTCGCGCGCGACGCGAGCCATCATATAGCCGAGCGAAGAACGCGGCCGCTCCGCCGGATTCGGCACGAGATTCAGATAGCGTAACCGCGCACCGTCGGGAAGCATGAAGCGGTCGAAGCCCGCGAGGAGCGCGGCATCGTAGAGCGCCGGCGTCTTCATATAGTGTAGGCCGCCGCGCCCTTGTGTGGTGCCGCTCGTTTCGAAGACGAACGCTGCTTGCGCCGGATCGAACGCCGCGAGCGTCGCTTCCTTGTACGCCGCCGCGGGCACCGGCGGAATCTGCTCCCACGTCGTCGGCATGGCTTCCAAGGTCACGCCGCGAGCCGCACAATAGCGTGCGTACGGCGCGTTGCCTCGCAGTTGATATGCGAAGATGCGCAGCGCGAGATCGTTGAAGGCTTCGTCGCTCGGCTCCACGCCATGCTCGTGCCATGCCGCGATGACCGCCAGCAGTTCGGATTCGAGTTCAGGCATGACCGGCGCGGCGCGAGGTAAGCAATCCGCTGTTCAGACCGCTCGTCGCGAGACCGCCGTGGAAGCGCGCGTACTCGACCTTGAGGCAACGATCGACCACGACGTCGAGGCCCGCCTCGTCTGCGAGATGAATCCCTTCGTCGTTGATGACGCCGTACTGAAACCAGATCGCTTTCGCTCCGGCGGCAATGGCGTCACGCACGACCTGCACGACCTCGCTCGGCTTGCGGAAGACGTCGACGATGTCCGGAGCGCCGCGTTCGGCGGCGTACGCGGCAAGCGACGGATAGGCGCGAGCGCCGTCGATCTCTGCGATGCTCGGGTTGATCGGCGTGACGTCGAACGGCGTCTGCGTGCGCAGATAGGAGAAGACCGTGTAGGATGGGCGCAGCACGTTGTCGGATGCGCCGACCATCGCGACGCTGCGGCTTCGCTCGATCAATGCCCGTCGCTCCGAAGGCAACGTGAGAATCACTCCCTTGTCATCCTGAGCCTGTCGAAGGATGCCGTCAAGGCACGATCCAAATCCCAAATGAGATCGTCGACGTCCTCGAGACCGACGGAGAGACGAATCGACTCCGGCGCTACGCCCGCCTTACGCAGCTCTTCGTCGGAGAGTTGCGAGTGCGTCGTCGAGGCGGGATGAATCACCAGGCTCTTCGCGTCGCCGACGTTGGCGAGGTGGCTCCACAGCTCGAGCGCGTCGATGAAACGTCGTGCCGCTTCGCGCCCGCCGTGAACGCCGAAGGTGAAGATCGCGCCCACGCCTTTGGGAAGATAGCGCCGGCCGAGCGCATATTGCGGATGCTCCGGGAAGCCGGGATAACTCACCCAGGTGACCTCGGGGCGATCGCGCAGAAACTCTGCGACGGCGCGGGCGTTGCGCACGTGCGCTTGCATGCGAATCGCGAGCGTTTCGAGTCCGAGCAAGAGCAGCCACGCATCCATCGGCGCTAGTTGTGCGCCGACGTCACGCAGCACCTCGGCGCGCGCCCGCATGAGAAAGGCGTACTCGCCGAACGTCTGCGTGAAGACCTTTTGGTGATAGCCCGGGCTGGGATCGGAGAGCAGCGGAAACTTCCCGTTGCCCCACGGAAAGCGCCCCGATTCGACCAAGACGCCGCCGATCGTCGTGCCGTGTCCGCTGATGAACTTGGTCGCCGAGTGGAGCACGAGGTCGGCACCCGATTCGAAGGGCCGGCAGAGATACGGCGAGGCGAACGTATTGTCGACCACGAGCGGGATGCCGTGCGCGTGCGCCAGCTCTGCGAGCGCACACAGATCGGCGATCGTTCCGCCCGGGTTGCCGATCGTCTCGGCAAAGAGCAGCTTCGTGTTCGGCGCGATCGCGGCGGCGAGTGCGTCGAGATCGTCAACAGGCGCGAAGGTCGTCTCGATGCCCATGCGCTTGACCGTGACCGAGAGCTGCGTCACCGTTCCGCCGTAGATGTTTTGCGAGCAAACGAGATGGTCGCCCGCCTGTGCGAGCGCGAGCACGGTGCAAAGTTGAGCGGCGAGGCCGCTTGAGAAGGCGATCGCGCCGAGCCCGCCTTCGAGGCTCGCCATCCGCTCCTCGAACGCCGCGACGGTTGGGTTGCTGATGCGGCTGTAAATGTGTCCGTAGCTGCGCAACTGGAACAGCTCCGCGGCTTGCTCCGTCGAGCCGAAGACATAGGCGGCCGTTTGATAGATCGGGGCAACGCGCGAGCCGGTCACCGGATCGGGCGGCGTGCCGGCATGGATCGCGCGCGTCGCGAAGCCGAAGGCTCGGTCGTGCATGACCAACCCTCCTTCGCCGCGCGGAATAGGAAACTCCGGCTTTGCGGGTTCGCTCCTTAACTACCTCGGCGGGGGCGAAGGCGAAGGTTTGGCACCTGGCCCTTGGCGGGCCGCAACTCGGACGTGATATAGTTGCCGAGATGAGTTCCGCGACGCTCGCGCTTGACATCGGCCTCCTCAGGGACCTCGAGGAGCCCAGCGCCCTGTTAAGGATCGCTCGCGACGAGATCCCGACGTTGGCATCACGGCTGGAGCTACTCGCATCGATTGTTGAGGAAAACTGGGAGAGTCTCCCGCAACCGTTGCGCGACCTCGCCGTGGCTTACGCATACTATGATTCTGAACGCTATGCTACCGAGCCACTCGCGCGGCTAAAGGCGGCTGCGGCAAGTGTACGATTGCTTTGGCGCGGCATCGCATATCGGGGCGAGATGGTTCGTTTAATGACGGCGATTGTGCGCCTCAATGACGCGATCTTCACCGCCCTCGAGCGCGAGAGTCCTGAGTATCGCGAGCATCTCGCAACCCGGCTCGAAGGGCCGTTTACAGGTGAAGAGATGACGGGTGCTCAGCTTCGTGAGTGGATGCATAAGATATAGAATTGTCGCCCTTGAGGCGTTTCTTTCAAGCGTTCGGCGAGTCATGGAATCGCACTATTCGACGGACACAGCTTCTAAGAGGAAGTTTGTTAACCACTTGGCCACGGAGTGGGAGACGATTGCAAGAAATCCTCTAGGCGTAATTGGCGCTTCTCCAGAGCCCTGGCCGCCGGGGAAGACAAACTCTAGGAACGGCTTCGACCTGTATAAGCTTCGATTTTATATGCCGGGCCTGCGGGGCAGTGCCAGACGCGGTCGTTTTATGTATCTGGTCCATGACGCGTCGTGTTCGGTCTTTGCAATCTGGCTTTACACGCATGAGGAATTCGACAGGAGGCCGCCGGCGGGAGATCTTCGCGACGAGCTACGCCGATCGACGGAGGTCGTGCTTCAGCAGTTGCGGGGGCATCCGCTAGAACTGGCGGTTCCGGGGAAGGATAATATTGTTCTTTTGCTGGCTACCGAGGACCAAGCAAGCCTTCTCCGGGCTCGCGGCCTAACGCGCGAAAGAGGGCGGAAGAAGAGAAAACCGCGTTAACTACCTCGGTGGTGGCGACGGCATCGTGTTCCCGATGCCGCTCGGCTGTTCGTTGATGTTGTCGAAGAAGCTCTCTTTCGGGCGATAATCCGCCGAGAAGGGAACCTGCTCGTGGGCGGTCGTCATCATTCCGATCATGTCGGTGGTGCCGTCGAGATGCCCTTCGAAGACGATGGTCGATCCGTCGGCGAGGCTCACGACGATGCGCACGTTGTTGCCGTCGACGGTTCCGACCGCCGGGAACGGTTTGTTGCTCGTATCGAGATAGGTCCCGATCAGCGCGTTCTGCTGCTGCTTCAACTTCAGATGGGTGTAGCTCGTGTCTGCGCCGCGCTGGATCGCCAACTCCCAAACGCCCTCGATGCCGACGCGGGTCGGCACGGGCGGTGACGGCGACGCATGCGCGCCGCCAGTAGAGGGAAAGAGGCCTTGTACGCCCGGCATCTCGCTCGGGCTCGCGCTGGGCGACGGTACGGGCGTTGCGGCATTGAGGGGCGGCGGCGTCGGCGGCGGCGTTGCGCCGGATGAGGGTACGGCGAGGACCGCCGGGCCGAGGCCGGCGACGAGCAAGCTCGCCGCCGCGAATGAAATCGTCAGGCGCTTCACAGGAGGAAGGTTGGGCGCGCGGCGCCGCTCCCCTTCGTGGGCAAGGGAACGCTCGGCGACGGCGTGCTCTCCGGTAGGCGGCGCGGCTCGACGGGAATGCGGATGCGCCGCGGCATCAGATTGGGGACGTTCGCGGCCGCGACGATTCGCGCGACGTCTTCGCCGAGCGACCCGAGGGTGGGCGCGCCGGAGGGGCAAGAAAGGTCCGGAGAGAGCCAGCCGTGCCACCGCACGTTGAGGCGAGTCCCGAAGGACGCGCTCTTCATGCAGTGCCCGCCGAGCGCGTGCGCGGCGCGTGCCGCTGCGACGTCGGCGAAGAACCGGGAAGCAACCGGAGGCGAAACCGAAAAGGTGCGCCCGCCGACGATGCCGCGCCCGTTGGAGCGGAAAGCGATCGACCAGCCCAGGGTGTTCGTCGAACCGCTGTTGACGATGAGCGCGCCGTCCGGCCGCCCCTCGGCAAACGCGGAAGGGCAAACCGTCATGCCGGTGACGATCACTGCGAGGACTGCGGCGAGCTTGCGCATCTGACGAGAGAACGTTCGCCGGCGCCGGCACATTCCACCGCCATAGAGGAACGTCGAAGGTCGCCGCGCAAGCCCCGGCGACCGCCTCTCAGCTTCGCGTAGGCGGACTTGTGCAAAGGAGAGAGACCGTGAAGCTCATCTACGTCGGCCTGGGAACGCTTATTGTAGCGGCCGGGCTCGCGGCGTGCGGAGGAGGAGGCGGATCGACCGGCGGTACGCCACCGATCAGACCGGGCGGCCCCTCGCCAAGCGCGGCCATGTATACGGGGACGGAAACGATTGCGAACGTGTACAACGGCTATCCCCCTAGCGGTGGGGACCCGAACGTCACGCCGTATCCCAACAATAGCGTCACGTATTCGTTGAGCGACAGCGTTTCGAGCGCACGTGGCTCGAATCTGGTGAGCAGCAGCGAGACGGTGACGGAGCCGAACCAAAAGATCACCGAGACGCTGAGCGCGGTCGTCTCGCCCGCACCCAACGGTGCGGTAACGAATATCACGCTGGCGAGTGCGGGATACACGGACAGCGACGGCTACTCCCAGCGGATCACCTATCCAGCGGGAGCCGGGCTCATCATCGATCAAAGTCCGGAGAATAACGCTGCCAACTGGACGAATAGCGCGCAGGACAGTGTGGCCGAAACGTATTCCGACAGCACGAATATCAACCGTTCGACCAACGCCGACGGCACGTACGTCGAAACGGAGAAAAACACCGGGCAGGCAATCAACGACACCGCGACCACCAATGCCGACGGCTCGGCTTCGTGGCTTGCCGCAGCGGGCAGCTACGGTTTCGGGAGTGGGAACGTCACCGGATTCACGATGAGCGCACCTTCGGGCGGGAACATCACGTACACGCTGCTGCTCTACCCGAGCGGCAGCCAAGTGCTGAGCGTTCCGGTGTGGTATCCGACCGGGCCGATCGTACTCGCATCCAGCAACTCCACGATCACGACCGGCGTGACGTTCCCGGGCGCGTGCAGCGTACCGGCGGCCTATGGCACGACCGGCAACGACATCCACTCGGTAACGAACACGGTCGATGCGGTCTTCGGTTTCCTGGAGACGACGACGACCGACGCCTATACGACCTCGAGCGCGGGCGCCGTCTGCGTCCGAACGGTCGACGTGCTGAAGACGCTCTACGATTACAACGGCGACCAATTCTACTTCGTCTACGTGAGCAACGTGCCGTTGATTACGACCACCACGACGACGACGCTGACGCTTCAGAGCGGCGGCGGTATCGGCGTGGCCTCGACCGCTCGTGGAACCGAGAGCTCCCAGGCGTCATCTAATAATGCGGCGGCTATCGCCAATGCCGGCGTGGTCGCCCAAATCCTCGCACGCGGTGAGGCCACGCGCCTGCATGCCGCAGCCGAGAAACAGATCCTGATGCTCCTGAGAGCGCGCCGGAACGGAGGAAGACTATGAAGAGGACGATCGTTCGAGCGCTGGCTCTCGCGGGCATCGCGGCGCTGCTCTCCGCTTGTCACGGCGGGGGCACCGGAAGCGGAAGCATGCTTCCGGCCAGAGGTTCAACCGGCGGCGTCGGACCCTATAGCGGTCCCGCGGGCCTGACCTTTGCGTGGGGATCGAATACGCTGCAGCACAATGCGGCGTATCTCGGGCCTGTAACCATCACCGGCAAGCTCTCTTTGAACCTCGCGCTGACGCTGAGGAACGCGCCGGGGCTCTTGCAGTATGCGCGTTCGACCGCCGATCCGCACTCCGGGAACTATCGGCACTGGCTGACGCCGCGAGAGATCGGCGCGGAGTTCGGCGCCTCCGACGCGGCAGTGTGGTCGGCGGAGAAGTACTTCATGAGCTACCATCTCGGGGTCGGCACGTGGCCGCAGCATCTCATGATCGTCGTGACCGGATCGCAGGCGAACATCGAAGCGGCTTTCGGAACCAAGCTCGGCGTCTGGCAGATTCAGACGCCGGCGGGCCCGGTCAAGGTCTACGGGCCGCAGCCGAATGCCGCGCCGCACTTCGCCTCGGCGCTGCCGGTGGCATCCGTCATGAACCTCGTCGGGCTGCACGCGCAGCATACGTTCCTGGAACGACCGGGCAATGTGACCGGCGCCGGATACTCTGCGCCCGTCATCCGCAACGGTTTTGACTACGTCGGCATGATCAACGCCGGCTATTCGGGGCAAGGCATCAATGAGGGCATCATCGGCACCGGGCCGATCTCCTCGGCCGACGTTCCCGCGTACGCGACGGTCTCCGGAAACGGCGCCGTCGCGACCGTCGTGCAGAAGGACGTCGTGGCTCAGCCGGTCGATTACAACGGCGCACCGTACAACGATCCCGATCCCAACGGCCTCGCAACGCCGCCGCCGGTGACGGGACCATGCAGCGCGCAGAACACGTACGGCCCCGCCGTTACGACGGCGAGCTGCAACGAGGAGGACGGCGAAGCGCAGCTCGACACGGAGCAGCAAGCCGGGATGGCGCCGGGCGCGACGGTCGACTTCTACCTGGCCTACAACAACCAAGACTGCGGGCCCGCGTACTACAATTGCGGCGCCGGCTACACGGGCGTCGAAGGCATCTACCTCGTGGACGACGAGATCCAGCAGGCCATCGCCGACAACGTCGTCGACACGCTCTCGCTGAGCTACGGTGAAGGCGAGCCCGACGCCTACCTGACCGGTTACTTCGACAACACCGGTGCGGGACCGGGTCCGACCGAGTTCGCCGCGCTCGCGGCTGAAGGCGTGACCGTCTTCGTCTCATCCGGCGATAACGGCGCCTATCAGTGCGATAGCGGCGGCGCTCCGGCGACGACGCTGTGCGCCTCCTACCCGGCCACCGACCCGTCGGTGATCTCGGTGGGCGGCGTGAACGCATCGTTCACGAACTCCGGTCAGATTCAGCCGAGCACGCAGATCACGGCGTGGGCCGAGAACACGACCTACGGCGGCGACGGGTACTTCGACAACTCCGCCGGCTCCGGCGGCGGCCCGTCGCAGTACTTCAACGTCACCTCGACGCCGTGGCAAGTGGCCGCGGGCAATGCTTCGGGATTCCGCGGTACGCCCGACATCTCGCTGCTCGCCGATCCGAGAACTGGTCCGCTGCTCTTGATGTATGCGGCCTTCATTCCCGGATACTACTTCCCGTCCGGTGGGACGTCGGCCGCGGCACCGGAGTCGGCCGCGATGTTCGCGGACTTCCTCTCGGCCTGCAAGGCCAACGCAACCTGTGCGCACGCGCACGGCGGCGGCGCCTACGGCTATCGGTGGGGCATCGCCGCGGCGACGGCGTTCTACGCGATCGCGACGAGCCAGACCGGCTACGGCACGCAGGGTGCCTGCGCCGGGCAAGGCGCCGGAGCCTTCTACGACGTCTGCGCCGGTTCGAACGGGGTCTATAGCAAGAACAACAACATGCTCAACAACGGATTCCCGGCCTCGCCCGGCTACGACTTCGTGACCGGGCTGGGGGTGCCGTTCGGCGGTTTCCTCGTCAACGCGTTGATGACGTACTGCTCCTGCGGCG
>DATCTQ010000006.1:0-19326 GCA_036567865.1 Candidatus Tyrphobacter sp.
AATTCGAAGACCGGGGAGGAATCGAATCGGTCTCGCGAGCGAACCAGGCGGCGGCTTTTGACAATATCTCACGCTCGACCTTGAGCTGCCGATTCTCTTTACGCAGCTTAGCGAGTTCGTCGCGTTCAGCGGTCGTCAGGCCGTCGCTCCGACGTCCACCGTCGAGATCGGCCTGCTTGACCCAGTTGCGAACCGTTTGTGGTGCAATGTCGAACTGCGCTGCGAGCTCTTCGAGCTTCTTGCCAGCCCGAGCGAGATCGATGATGTTCTGCCGAAAGTCCAGGGGATAGGAACGGGGATGCTTTTTGCCATTGGATGGACCCTTCTCGGCTAAGCCGAAAGTGTCCACCAAACCGGGCCAGCTTCAAAACGCATTGTAGGCCTTCGTTTGCCCGCGTTTCAGCCGCGTGTTAGGCGGTTTCGCCTAGTTGCGGCAATTGCTCGAAGTATACGGCGTCGGGAGTTCTGCCCGCAAGACTCGAGTGCGGCCGGTAACCGTTGTACAGCGTGTGACGTGTAGCCCTAAGTTATGCCGCGGATAGGTTGAGAGGTAGTCTGATTTGGAGTCCGCGTGCGAACTCCTCGGGGGTACGATTTCCAAGTGATTTGTGCGGCCGATTCGCGTTGTAATCGAGCCGCCAGGCCTCGATGATGGACCGGGCGTGTGCGAGTGATATGAATTCATTCTCGTTGAGGCATTCGTCGCGAAAGCGGCCGTTAAAAGACTCGATGAACGCATTTTGCGTTGGTTTCCCGGGTTGAATGAAGTGGAGGCGGACCCTCCGGTCGCGCGCCCAGCATGCCATCGCGAGGCTCGTGAGTTCGGTGCCGTTATCCATCACGATGGTTTGCGGATACCCCCGGACCGCGCCAATCGTAGCGAGCACGCGAGCAACCCGACGACCGCAAAGCGACGTGTCGACTTCAATTGCCAGGCATTCGCGGGTGAAATCATCGACGATGTTGAGCGTTCTGATTCGGCGGCCCGTTTCAGGGCTGTCGTGAACGAAGTCGAGCGACCAGCGTTCGTTGAGCCCGCCGACAACTGCTGCAGGCATCCCACGTCCCAGCGCAACGCGGCGCTTGAGGCGTTTACGAACCTGCAGATTTGCCTCGCGATAGACCCGTAGAACGCGTTTGATGTTCACGATCCACCCATCGCGGCGTAGCAGCACCGCAAGCCGCCGAAACCCAAAACGGCGACGCTCTGCAGCAAGCTCTTCGAGCCGTGCGCGTAGCGGACCATCGTCCTTTGCACTGCGAACATAGCGAATCATTCGCCGATTCGCTTGCACGTAGCGGCATACTTGGCGTTCGCTTATGTCGAGCTGTTCCCGGACCGCCTGCACGCCTCGACGCATCTGCACAGGCGTTAGTAGTTTCCCGAGGCTACAATCTTCAGCGCATCGATGTTGAGCGCTTGATCGGCGACGATCCGCTTGAGCCTGCGATTCTCGTCTTCAAGCGCACGCATCTTCGCGACGTCGCTGACTTCCATGCCGCCGAACTTGGCTTTCCACGTGTAAAACGTCGCCGGGCTGATCCCGTGCCGGCGACAGATCTCTTTGGTCGCCTCGCCGGCTTCGTGCTCTTTGAGAACGCCGACGATCTGCGCTTCGGTGAACCGTGATTTCTTCAAGATGGTCTCCTTTGAGGCCGATGGCCTCAGGATTCTCCACCTATTTTTGGGATACTTTTCAGGCTACACGTCACGTGACGTACGTGCCGATCCGCTTCGCCGCCTCTTTCCCGTCGGCGCACGCATCCAGGTAAATCTCTTCATACTTGATCGAGCGCCAGAATCGCTCGACGATCACGTTGTCTTGCCAGCGCCCACGTCCGTCCATGCTGATCGCGATCCGGTGCTTCTTGAGTACGCTGGTGAAGTCGTCGTCCGTGAACTGCGAGCCTTGATCGGTATTGAAGATCTCCGGCGTGCCGTATCGTGCGATCGCTTCTTCGAGCGCTTCGATGCAGAAGTCGGTCGTGAGCGTATTGGAAAGCCGCCACGCCAGTACGCGCCGCGTCGCCCAGTCCAGGATAGCGCACAAGTACATGAAGCCGCGCCGCATCGGAATATACGAGATGTCCGTGCACCACACGTGATTGGCGCGCTCGATCGTCAGCCCGCGCAGCAGGTACGGATAGATTTTGTGCTTGGGGTGCTTCTTGCTCAGTCTGGGCTTGCGGTACAGTGCTTCCAGGCCCATCCGGCGCATCAGCGTCGCGGCGTGTTTGCGCCCGATGCGGTAGCCATCCTCACGCAGCTTGTTCCGCAGCATGCGCGCGCCGACGAACGGCATCTCCAGATGCAACTGGTCGAGGCGGAGCATGATCTTCATATCCGCCTCGCTGACCGGCTCGGGCTTATGGTAAAACGTCGACGGGGCAAGCGCGATAATCTCACATTGCCGCACAATCGGCAGATCGTGTTCGGCGGAGATCATCGTCTTGCGCTCGGCTCGTCCACACGCCCGAGCGCGTGTTCTAAAAAATCGATCTCCAACGCCTGCTAGCCGATCTTCGCGTGGCGGCCACCGACCAGACTTCGCCTCACCTCATTCCTGGGTAAGCCACGAGATCGCGTCGACGAAATCCTGATCCTTTGACCGATGCGGGCTACGCGCCACGGCAAGCGACTGTCGGCGGGCGGCTGGCCCGGCCCCCGATAGACGGTTGACAGTCTAGCCCGGCGAAATCTCCCCGCCCAAGAGGGAGATGATCTTGGAACAGAAACGAACGGAGCAAGCTGATGTCGAGGTTCGCCGCGGGCGACCCGGACGGCGTAGCGCGAAGGAACGAATCGAAGCTGTCCTTGCGCTGATCGGTGGCAAGAAGAGTATCGACACGCTGGCCAAGCAGTTCGGCGTGAGCCCCGCGACGATCGAGTCGTGGCGAGAGCGGGCGCTCGAAGGGATTGAGGCATCGTTGCGCTCGGGGCATGAGCCTTCGCAGCACGAGCGAGCTTTGGAGCGCGAAAACGCATCACTGAAAGAAGCGCTGACTGACACGAGCATCCAGCTCGCGTTGATCAAACAGGCGATCAAGAATCGTGAGCGCCACCACCCTTCTCAGCCGCCGAGGTCGTCACGATGAGCTTGCGGACGTCGGCGGGTATTGCGCAAGTTCAGCATCTCAGCAGAGCCTTCGACCTGTCACGAGCCGCGCTCTACAAGGCGGCATCGGCCGAGAAGAAGCCCAAACCGCACAGGGAGCGGCGCCCGAAGCCCACCGCTATATCGGACGAACGGCTGTTGGGCGAGATCCAAGCGATCACAAAGGAACATCCGGCATGGGGTCACCGGAAAGTGTGGGCGATGCTTCGGCGGCGCTCGATCCTCGTTGCTCGTCGTCGGATCTGGGAGCTGATGCATGAGGCGCAGTTGACGTTTGCTCCCAATGCCCGGCGCTGCGAACCGCGCCGTGGCACCGTGATCGTCCCGATGCCCAATCGGCGTTGGAGCACGGATATGACGACGGTTTGGAGCCGCAAGGACGGCTGGGTGGCGATCACGCCGGTTATCGACAATGGCTGCCGCTCCGTTTTCGAGGTCGGCGTGAGCAAGGAACAGGATGCGCCGGCGATCCTCAAGCCGCTCGAAGATTCGTTAGAGGCTGAGTTTGGTGAACCCAACGCCGTTCCCGACGACTTCGAGCTACGCAGCGACCACGGCTCGGTCTACACGGGAGCGGATTGTGAAGAGCTCTGCGACGAGTGGAGAGTCGATCACACGTTTTCTCCCGTCGGTCGCCCAACCGGCAACGCCGTTGCAGAGCGTGTGATCCAAACGATGAAGCTCGAGCTGTTCTGGCTGCAAGATTGGGAAGACATCGACGAGATCAGAGCTGCCGCTGAGAAATGGCGCCTCTTCTACAACACCGAACGCCCGCATGAGGCCTTGAACTGGCTGACGCCGGCGGAACGCCGCGCGCAACTGCTCGGCGAGCAGCACGTGCTGCGGACGGCGGCGTGAGCGCGTTCGTGCGAAAGACCGGCGGCGACCTCACAATCCCGGCTTCGAGACAAAAGCGGGGGGAAATAAAGGCCTACAACGCGATTTCGGGCGATCGGATGACCCGTAGGTCAGCCAATCGCGACCAACGAATCAACGATCTCTTCGGGTCGGCGGAGATGCGATCGAAGATCGCGTCGAGCACGACCCACCGGCGCGTAGCGCCGAACCGACGTAACCTAACCGAGCGCTGCCGGTAGCAGCGAAACAAGGGAGATTTCGGCAGCTCAAACTGTCAACTTAGCGGGGGAGCGGAGCAACTGTCGGCGGGCGGCCGCTGCAAACGCCTTTGTTCGGGCATCCGGCACCCAAATCCGAATTGGCCGGAGTCCCGTCGCTCGCTGCTTCGCCTTGCGATTCATGTTAGTGCGGCTTGATGTAGAAGTGGTTCGTGATGAGCATGCCTTGCGGTAATGCGGCGACCGTGAAGGTGATGTAGTATTCGCCGCTTGCAGCCCGAACGTCGGCGATGACGCGATATGTGCCGTCGCCATTCGGGGACGAGCGAACGTCCGCGATTCGACCGCCGTTCGCCATGAAATCCTCCGAGGGTGCGCCCGAGCCGGAGGCGAGATAGTTCTCGGCTTCGGCACGTGCGCCGCGGCTGAGCGCGTAGAGATACGCCCGCACGACGCTCTCGGGACTCTGCTCCGATCCCAACGTCACGTTCCGCGGTACAGCACGCGGCGACGGCGACGGTGCTACGCGCGGTGTTTCACGCGGCGCAGGCGTTGCGGGTATCAGGAACGCCGGTGAAGACGACGCAGGCACGAGTGCCGGGCTCGCCGTAACCACCGGCGCGAGCGTCGGGCTCGCCGGTGTCGTCGGCCCTACGGACGCTTTCGGCGACGCGGTCGCGCGTCTCGTGGGAGTGACCGAGGGCGAAGGGGACGGCTTGGGCGTTCGCGATGGTGAGATGCGCGGATGCGGCGTCGTACGCGGTGCCGGCGTCGCGCTCGGAATCGGCGTCACCGGCGGTGGGCTCATAGCTTCCTGAGCACCCGAACCGCGGCCCCCGAAGAAGTGCGCGAGCAAACCGCCGAGGAGTAACCCGGCGAAGACGACGATGATCATCAACGGAATTACCGGCAACCCCCCGCCTTCGCGCTCGTCGTCGCTGCGCCGGCGGCGCGGCGTGTATCGCATCAACGAATCGTCGCTTCGCGCAGTGCGGAGCGACCGTCGGCAGCCATCACGGAAATACCTACTCCCCGGCGGCAGGCGGCTCCTCGGAGACGGTAAAAGAACTGCGCGTGATCCGCGTACGGGTCCCGCTCGATCTTGGAGCCGTCACTCGCAGCGGCACGGCGGCGTTTGCCCTCGCAACACCGCTTCGCGTACGCGAACTGCTCGCACTCGCCGTGCGTGAAGCCATCGGCGACCTGGCGCCGCACGACAAGTTTGTCCGCAGCATGCACCGCACGCTTAAAGGCCTCGCTTCGGGCGACTATACCCTCGACATCGACGGGCGCACGTTTGCAGACCCGGAGACGGTCGTCTTGTGCGCCGGCACCGCCGACGTCCGCTTCTTCACTTCCCCGCGTGCGGTGTCGGGGATGGTTGCGGCCAGGACTCCTCGCGCGAGAGTTCGGTAAAGAGCGCGTTCGGCCAGGCGAAATCCGAGCGCGTGTAATGCCTCGGGTTGTTCGGGTCGAAGGATTCGTGCAGCAGGTGGTTGCCGGTATCGGAGTTGGCAAGGTAGCCGAGAACGCGCTGCGTCTCCGTCGGATCGATGCTGGTTAGCGCCTCGACGATCAATGCCAGCGGCCAAACGTAGCCGCGCGGCGTGTGCGCGCTACCGATTCCCGATGCATCTCGCCCGCTATAGTAGTACGGATTCTTCGGCGAGAGGACGAAGTGCCGCGTCGCCTGATAGATCGAATCGTGCACGTCTAAGTATCCGAGGTACGGCGCGGAGAGCAGCGACGGAATGTTCGCGTCGTCCATCAGGTTCGCGTGCCCGAAGCCGTCGACTTCGTAGGCGTAGATGCGCCCGTAGTGTGGAACGAAGACCGTGCCGTAACGCTCGATCGCCCGGTGAACCTGCACGCTCAGCCCCCACGCCTCCTCGGCCAGCCGCTCGTTGTGGTAGATGTGGCGTTCGATCGCGCTCAGTTGCTGCAGCTCAACGACCGCAAACATGTTTTGCGGGATGTTGTACGAAAACTGCGCGGCGTCGTCGGAGGGTCGGAAGCCGGTCCAAATCATGCCGGTATAGGCGGCGGGCATGCCGTTGCCGTCGCCGGGGAGGGAACCGTTGCGATACCTCGAGCGCGTACTGTGGTGCTGCTCGGTCCGCAGGACGTGCAGAATCAGTGCGTATGCCTGCTGGAGCTTCGGGGTGAAGATCGAGGCGTCACCGACGCCTTTCCAGTACCGGTATGCGAATCGAATCGGATAGAGCAGGGAATCGACTTCGAACTTGCGCTCGGCGACTCCATAGTCTTCGGTGAAAGCATTGGCGTAGGGATCGATGAGGACGTACCGCGCCTGCCGAGCGATCGCGCCCCGCAGCATGGTCCGGATGGCGGGGCTGCCGTGGGCCTGCGGGACGTATGCGAGCAGCACGGCGCTCGAATCCCGGAGCCACTCCATGTCGATGTCACCGCTCGAGATGAACGTCGTTCCGTCGCCTTCGAGCACCGCATGGCGGCTATACGCTTCGTCGGTCGCGTGATTGTAGATCGCCCAGAGCGTCGCCACCCGATTCACGGTCGGCGTCGCCGCCATGCAGGCGACGGCCACCGCACATAAGAGAATGCCCCGGTGGTGTAATCGCTGCAGCATCTTCGTGTATGATGATACCGGGGCGGGGGATAATCCTCTCTTTCGAGACCCGAGAAGGATACGAAACGGTGCTGACCCGGATCACGCTGGCTGCGAGCGCGCTGCTCGCCTTAGCCGCAGTCCCGGCCGGGGCGGTGGGGCAGTACCGCATCGTGGGCGAGGACCTCTATCGCGTCGGCTCCATCCCCGTGGTCACCAGCATCTCGTATTCCGGTGCGGAGTCGCTCTCGATCCTGCGCGCCGGCAAGACGCTGCGCTTCGTCGCCGTGGCGGATTGCGTGCGTACGGATGCCGCCGGCAGTTCGACGGAGCACGCGCGCTTCGTTCAAGAACTGCTCCCTGACGGGAGCTTCGAGGACCGCATCGACGACGACCCGGATTTCCTGACCATCCTCAATCAGCCGTTCGCCGTGCGTCTGGACCTCGCAACGATTCGCGACCTGCGCGAGCT
Source organism: Candidatus Tyrphobacter sp. (assembly GCA_036567865.1). Taxonomy (GTDB): domain Bacteria; phylum Vulcanimicrobiota; class Vulcanimicrobiia; order Vulcanimicrobiales; family Vulcanimicrobiaceae; genus Tyrphobacter. The sequence goes on from DATCTQ010000006.1 coordinate 7,252, forward strand.
GCGCGGCCCCGTCCCATTTGCTGCCGCTTCACCCGTGGGCGGAGGCGATCTTCGCGGGGTGCTGCGGCCCGGTCCCTCGGGTCTGCTCTTGGGACGCCGCGTCGTCGGCGTACGATTTCAAGCCGGCGGCTCGGTGAACGGGCCGCTGCCGGAAAATCTCTCCGCCTCGATCAACGGGCATATCCATCTCGACGGGACCGCGTATTACGACGTGCAGCGGGCGCTGCTGTTGGCACTCGACGCACGGCTCACCATCGACGGGACGCTCGGCCAAGGGCACCTTCCGGCTGCGCCGGTACAAATCGTCTATCGCCGCAGCATCCGCAGCGCCGGCTAGTGGCCACTAGAACGCCCGCACGAGCTGTACTTCCAGCGGGTGTCGGAACGGGATCTCGCTCAGTTCCGTGAGCGGTGTGAAGGCGAGGTGGTTCTGGTGGCAATCGACCAGCATCTCGATACCTCGGCGCACGGATCCCGTTTCCTCGATATATTTTGCCAGTTTCTTACGGAAGTATGTGTGTGGGTCGCGCAGCACACGAGCGTAGTACGGGTCGCCGGTCAAGCCATCGGCTCCGACGCCTTCCTGCGGAACCAGCCAGACGAACCAGGGGTCCTCATGGACTCGGTACCCGATCAAGACGAGGGGGATCGCGCGGGCCGAGTCGAGATCCGGGAGAAAACTGCACATCGTGTAGGCGTCGAACGAGATCTCCGCGGGCTCGAGCATGGATGCGGCTTCCGCACGGGCGCGCGGGAACCTTCGGTGCGCCGCGTGAAACTCAAGGCCACAAGACGGCGGTTCGAGCCAAGAGATGAGTGCGCTCGCACCGCTCCTTCAAGGAGCCTTCGTGTCACCTGCGGTTCAGCCCGCACGCCTCCCCTCCAATCGACGGGACGGCAAGAGCGTCGCGAACTTCGAGAGCTTCGAGCGGATCGTCGACGACTACCAGCGCAGGCTCTATGGCTTCGCGCTCCGGATGACCGGGAACCGCGAGGACGCCGAGGAGATCGTGCAGGACGCCTTCGTACGCGCCTACCGGGCTCTCGGCAAGATGCCGGCCGAGCAGCGCACGCAGCTGCGTCTTCAGCCGTGGCTCTACACGATCACCCTCAATGTGACCCGCAATCGGCTGCGCAGCAAGCGGCCCACGAACGTCGCCCTCGACGCGCTGGCCGACCCGGACGCGTTGCTTCGCGAATCGAGCGAGCCGTCGCCGCAACAACCCGAGACGATCGTCGACCAAAACGCCGACGTCGCCCTGGTCGAGCGCGCACTCCTTCAGCTGCCGATGCACCTCCGCGCTGCGGCGACCCTGCGCTTCATCGAGGGGCGCAGCCACCCGGAGATCGCGGAGATCCTCCATCAGCCGATCGGAACCGTGAAGTCGCACGTTCACCGTGCGGTTCGCATACTGCGAAAAACGCTCGGTCCTCAGCTCGGCCGCGTTCATCTCGAAGGAGCAACCACCCATGCGATGCCGTGACATCGAGGTGCTGTGGGACGAGACCCGCGGCAACTGCGCGCGTGCGCTAAAGGAAGAGGTGACCGTACACCTGCAGGCGTGCCCGCATTGCCAGCGCCTATACGAGGAGTGCGAGGGTGTTGCGTTCTGCCTCTCGTGCCTGCCGGTCCCCGAGCCGTCGCTCGATCTCGCTCGCAGGATTTTCGATCACATCGGTTCCCTTCAAAGCCGCCTGCGCACCGAACCGCTGCTGCTCGCATCGGGACGCGCCCCCTTCGGTCGTCTATACGTCGGTTTCAGGGGGCAGCGCATCGCATACATCGGCTTCGACATGGGCGCCTCGTTTGAAGAAGTGCGCGCGCGCGTCGAGCAGCGGCTTCGCCGACCTGTCGTTCGGGGCGAAGCCCCGGCTTGGCTTCAGAGTACGCTCGATCGCTTCTTCCAAACCTGGCACGTCGACGATCGCGTGCTCGACATCAGCGATCTCACGCCGTTCGAACAGGCCGCGCTCCGGGCCGCCGCCACCATCCCTCCGGGTGAGGTGCGCTCGTACGGATGGGTCGCAACGCAGATCGGGCGTCCGAAGGCGGCCCGTGCGGTCGGCCGCGTCATGGCGCGTAATCCGCTCCCGCTCTTCTTCCCGTGCCATCGCGTCGTCGACTCCTCGGGAGGACTGCACGACTACTTCTACGGGCTCGAGATGAAGGAACGCCTGCTTCGGATGGAAGGGTATCGGCGCGCGCGTTAGCCAAACCACCGCGGAGTCCATGAACGACCGCCGGATTGCCGCGATTCCCGACGTCCACGGCCATGCCAAAGGCGAGCACCGGCCTTTCGCCGAGGAACGCCCCATCGCGTACTCGGCCCGCATGCTTTTCCTCTGGTTCTACCACGCTTGCCGGCGCGGGCGCCCGCGTTTCCTCATGGTGAGCGATCACGTCAACTTTCTCACGTTCGAGGACCCCGGTGCGGTCAACACGCTCCGGCGCGCCCTCAAGCTCGCCGAAGCGGGCGATCTCTACGGAGCAGCCGAAACTGCGGGCGTCGAGGTCGCGCACGCACAGATCGTCTCCGAAGGCTTGCGACGCGGCATGCGCTTCTCGATCGGCGCCGAGGTCGACAGCGACCCTCGCTCGAGACCCGACGCTCAGAACATTGTCGATGCGATGCGCCCCGACGGCATGATTCGCTCGGTGCACTTTCTTTCGATCGATCACCCGGAGAAGGGTGCCGATTGGCCGTGGCCCTTCGACAACGAAGAGTTCGCCGCGCTCTTCGACACCATCGGCACCGCGCGCGTCTGGGAGATGTACGTCGCCAAGCTGCTCGACGAGGTCGAAAAGCTCCCCGGGCAGATCGTCGGCCATCTCTACGTGCCCGCGATCTTCGGTCACTGGCCCGAGAGCAAGAAGCTCGATGAGTACGAAAATCGCGTCCTCGATGCGTGCAAGCGACGGGGCATGGCGATCGAGTTCAACACACGATTTCTCTATCGCGATCATCCCGAGGATCAGAAGAAGCGTTATCTCGACGCCTATCGGCGCCTGCTGCGCAAGGCGAAGACGAAGGGCGTTCAGATCGCCGTCGGCTCCGACGCGCACAGCCCCAAGGACCAGGGTAATGCCTTCGAAATCGTGCTCAAGGTATTGGACGATTGCGGCGTCAACGAGTTGGCCTTCCCCGTGGACGGCCGGCTCGCGCGCGTCGCATTGCGCGCGACGCGAGAGCACCTCGAATCGGCGCGCCGCCGGCCCGAACGGCCGTCGCTACCCGGTAGCAGCATCACCGGATTCGGTCGCGCTGAACTCGGGCTTCCGGAAGAATCGGAGAGCGCTCGCGCCTTGCGAATCGGCGGCGCGCGCGCCGCGCGTCTGGCCGGCCCGAAGCGCAAGGGCGCGCCGGCTCGGCCGACCACCTCGAAGAGCACCGCGCGCAGGAGCGCCGAATCGGCGGCCGGCTCCTCCAAGGCGAAGGCCGCGAAGGGCTCCAAGCGTGCCGCCGCCGTGAAGAAGGCCGCTCCCACGAAGTCCGTCTCCAAGCAGAAAAAGACCGCGCCGAAGAAGACCGCTACAAAGAAGAAGGCCGCTCCGAAGCGCGCTGCGCGCCCGGCCCCCAGAAAAGCCCAGAAGCGGAAAGTGGCCCCGGCGCGCGCGGCGAAACCGAAGAAACTCCCGAGGAAGCCCGCCCCCAAGAAGGGCGGCGCGGCCCTGCGCAAAGGGAAGACGAGCAAGAGCAAAACGAAGCGTCGTCGCTAAGACGTATGTGACCTATCGAAGGAGAGCCATCTATGGCGGAGATATCGCGCCTCCGTAATGTCGCCTTCGTCGGCCCGCATCATGCGGGCAAGACGACGCTGGTCGAAGCCGTTCTCGCATATTGCGGCGCCATCGGGCGCCGCGGCTCGATCTCCGACGGAACGACGGTCACCGATCACGAGCCTGAAGATGTTGCGCACGCGCAGAGCACGACCGTCGGCTTCGCCCACTGCAGCTCCGGCGCGATCGACCTGACGATCGTCGACTGCCCCGGCTTCATCGACTTTTTCGAGGAGACGCGCATGGCGCTCGCCGGCGTCGACGCCGCCGTGGTCGTCGTCGAAGCGGATCCTGCGCGTGTCGTTCAAACGCGCGCACTGCTCGACTGGCTGGATGCCCTGCGGCTGCCGCATCTCTTCGTCGTGAACAAGATGGACCGTCCGGGCGCCGACTTCGCGGGAACGCTTGCCGCGCTGCAAGCCGCGTATGGTCGCCACGTCGTCGCCGAGCAATGGCCGGTCGGCGCTGCGGAAAACTTTTCGGGCTTCGTCGATCTCGCGCAGATGAAGGCGTTTACATTCGACGGCGAAGCGGAGCGGCCAATCGAGGTTCCGGCTAGCCTTCACGACCAGGCGCAAAAGGCTCGCGCCGCCCTGCTCGAAGCGGTGGCCGACTTCGACGATACGCTGCTGGAGGAGTTGCTAGAGGGCAAGGAGCCGCCGCTCGACGAGGTCGAGCGCGATCTCTGCAGCGAGTGCTCACACGATCAGGTCCTTCCGGTTCTCGCCGCCGCGGGATCGACCGGCGCCGGCGTCGCGGCGCTCGCGCGCGCGATGCAGCAATGGTTCCCCTCTCCTCTCGATCGCCCGCACGTCGATGCAGAAGGTCGGTCCATCGCCCCCGATCCGGCGGCACCCTTCGTCGCGCGCGTCATCAAGACGTCGGTGCATCCGCAGTCGGGCAAGATATCCATCGTTCGGGTTCTCGCCGGAAGCATGAAGTCGGACACGACCCTCACCGACATCAGCAGAGGCGACGAGCGCATCCGTTCGGGCGGCCTCTACCGCCTGCAAGGCAAGAAGCAAGAACCGATCGCTGAGGCCGGGCCGGGAACGATCGCTGCCGTCGCGCGCCTGGAATCGGTGGCGACGGGCGATACGCTAACCGTCAACGGGCACAAGGTGTTGCTGCCGCGCGTCGTATTCGGCGAGCCGGTCTTCGCCGTCGCGATCAAACCCAAGGAGCGGATCGACGAAGCCAAAATTTCACAGATGCTGGTGCGCATCGTCGACGAGGACCCCTCCCTCTCGATCCAGCGCGCTGAGATCACGAACGAACTGCTCCTACTGGGACGCGGCGAGCAGCACGTGATGATCGCGGTCGAGCGGCTTTCCCGCAAGTACAAGGTCGAAGTCGAAACCGCGGCGCCCGCTATTCCATACCAAGAGACGATCAGCGCCTCGACGGAAGTGCACTCGCGCTACAAGCATCAAACCGGTGGCCACGGCCAATTCGGCGACGTATGGCTGCGTTTCGAGCCCCGCGAACGCGGCTCGGGCGTCAGTTTCAGCGAGAAGATCGTTGGCGGCGTCGTGCCGCGTCAGTTCATCCCGGCAGTCGAGAAGGGCGTGCGCGAGGCGTTGCTGCGCGGGCCGGGCGGCTACCCCGTCAGCGATCTCCACGTCACGCTGTTCGATGGGCAATACCACGATGTCGACTCGAGCGAGCAATCCTTCAAGACCGCAGCGGGCATGGGCGTGCGCGAAGCGCTCCCGAAGTGCCGGCCGGTGGTGCTCGAGCCGATCGCGCGCGTTACCGTGACGGTGCCGACCGCGTACACGTCGACGGTGATCCAACAGTTGACCGGAAAACGCGGTCAGATTCTCGGCATGAATCCGACCGAGCGGCCCGGATTCGACGATGTTGAGGCCGACGTGCCGCAGGTAGAAATGTCGCGATACATCACCGAATTACGCACGGGAACGCAGGGACTTGGAACGTTCCGATGGAGACCCGAGCGTTACGATCCGGTTCCAGGCAACCGCGTTGCCGGAAAGGCCGCCGTATGAAACGCTTCGTCGTACTTGCCGCGCTCGCCGCCGCTCTCGCCGGATGCACCCGGACGTCGAATGGAACGCTCGTGCAAGGCGGGCGGCACTCCTGGACCGAGCCGGGCGTCTTGCGCATTGCCATTCAACAGGATCTGAAGAACCTCAATCCGCTGCTGAACTCGAACACGACCGACGCCTTCGTCGCTCGGCTCCTCTTCGAACCGCTGATCTCCGCCGATGCGCGAGGCAATTCGGTTCCGATGCTGGCGGCGACGGTGCCGACCGCGGAGAACGGTGGCATCAGCAGGGACGGCCTGACGGTCACGTACCATCTGCGCCGCAACGCGAAGTGGAGCGACGGGGTCCCGGTGACGAGCAGGGACGTGAAATGGTCGTGGTCGGCAATCATGAACCCGAACAACGACGTCATCTCGCGCCATGGATACGACGAGGTTCGTTCGATCGACACGCCAGATCCGTACACCGTCGTCGTGCACCTCAAAGAAAAGTTCTCGCCATTCGTCAATACGTTCTTCGCGGAGAGCGACCAACCGTACCCCGTGGCGCCCGCGCACGTGCTCGCGCAGTATCCGAACATCAACCAGATTCCGTTCAACAGCGAACCGACGGTCAGTGACGGCCCCTTCCGGTTCGGTGAATGGGCGCATGGGGATCACATCACGCTCGTTCGCAACCCCGACTTCTTCATGGGCACCCCGGGACTACAGCGTATCGAGCTGCACATCGTGCCCGACGAGAACACCTCGGTGAACCTGCTGCGCACGCATGCGATCGACTGGATCTACCAGGCCTCGATCGAGACGTATCCGTCGGTCAAGGATATTCCCGACACGCGCATCGTCTGGGTGAACGTCAACGGCTACGAGGACATGCAGCTCAACGATGCCCGGCCGTTCTTACAGGACGTGCGCGTGCGTCAAGCGGTCGCCTACGCGATCGACAAACAACAGTTGATTCAAACGCTCACCTACGGACAGCAACACGTCGCGTCGGAAGACATTCCCGATTGGATGTGGGCGTATGACCCCGTGGTGAGGTCCTATCCCCACGACGTCGCGCGGGCGCGGGCGCTTCTCGAGGCCGCGGGTTGGACCCCGGGCCCCGACGGCATCATGCGCAAGAACGGACAACCGCTCGTGCTCGTCGAGGTGACGAACAACTCCAACGTGACGCGCCGTAAGGAATCCGTCATCGTGCAGGAGCAATTGCGACAAGCCGGGATCGACATGGAGGTCAAGTATTTTCCGGGTGACGTGCTCTTTGCTCCGGCGGGAGAGGGCGGCATCCTGCAACTCGGGCGCTTCGACTTGAGCCTTGCCGGTTGGTACGCCGGCATCGATCCCGACGACAGCTCGCAGTACATGTGCAAAAACGTTCCTCCGGGCGGATACAACTACGATCGCTATTGCAGCGCGGCGATGGATGCCGCCGAGCAGATGGCGCTGACGCACTACGACAGGGCGACGCGTAAAAAGGCATACGCTCGCACCCAGCAGCTTCTCCACGACGATATGCCGGAAATTTTCACCTATTGGTACCGCACGGAACAGCCGATCAGCGTCGACTTCAAAGGGTTCGATCCGAATCCGGTGGAGGAGGCCTGGAACGCATGGCAATGGAGCATCTAGGCTCGCCCGACCAACCCGTGGGGCCGATCCCAGAACTCGTTTGGCTTCGCAAGATCATCTTCGACCGAGCGCTCACGCGCGGCGATTACGTGCTCGCCGGCGGCGTACGCAGCGACTACTACATCGACAAGTTTCAGCTCTTCAGCGATCCTCAGGTTCTGCGGCGAATCGCCCGGCTCTTCACGCCGCTCATCGCGGAGACGAATCCGGATCTCATCGGCGGCACGGAACTGGGCGGCGCGATCGTCGCGACGGCGGTGTCGCAGATGTCCGGTATCCCCATGATCGTCGTGCGCAAGAAACCTAAAGGGTACGGCGCCTTCCCGGGCGAGTACGTCGAGGGGCCGTACGAACGGGGCGCGCACGTGCTGCTGCTCGAGGACATCGTCAGCAACGGCGGCGAGTTGCTCGCGGCAAAGGCTCGTCTCGAAGAACTGGGCTTACGCGTGACGCCCTGCGCGGTGATCAGCCGCGGTCTCGCGCCCGTGCGCGCGCTCATCCAGTTCTCGCTACCGCGCGGGACGGGCCAACCGGAGAACTAAGCTCCGCTATTCCGTCGACAGATACTCCAGCACTTCTCGGGCGTGACCTTCGGCGGTGACCTTCGGCCAAATTTTCACGATCTTGCCTGTCTCGTCGATCACGAACGTCGAGCGCCCGCTCACGCCGAAGGCATCGTAGAGCGTTGAATCCACGTCGGAGAGCAGCTCGAACGGCAGGGAATACTTCTTCTTGAACTCCTGATGCGAGGCGACGGGATCGCGGCTGACGCCGACGACGCGCGCCTTCTTGCGCTCGAACTGCGGTAGGAGATCGCGAAACTGCGACGCCTCGATCGTGCAGCCCGGCGTGTCGTCTTTCGGATAGAAATAGAGCACCAGCCGGCCGCCGAGGAGGTCCGCCGTCTCGACGCGTTGCCCCCGGTCGTCCTCAACGCTCACGTTTGGCATCTTGTCGCCTTCGGTCAGCATGACTCTCCTCGTCAAACTTCAATATGATTCCGAGATGCCGCGTCTTTCGTCGCAGGAGGCGTCCTCCCCCCAGCCGCCTCACCCGCTCGCGGTCGCATTGATCGATCGGCTTCGCGGCCGCAATGCCGTACGCGTCATGGACCTCGGTTACGGACGAGGCCGCAACACCGCCCCGCTGCGGGCTGCCGGGTTCGAGGTGTCTTCCGTCGACGACGAACGCGCCGCCGACGCTACGAGTATCACCGCCATCCCAGGCGGTTTCGACGCGGTTCTCGCGACCCACGCGCTGCTCCACGGAACGCCGCAAGGCATCGCCGAGCGGATCGATGCCGTTGCAGGACGCTTGGCGCCCGGCGGTCTCTTTGCCGCAACCTTCGCTTCCGTTCGCGATGCCCGCTACGGAACGGGCGAACGCATAACCGACCAGACGTTCGCGCCGCTCGAGGGTGACGAGTGCGGCGTTCCGCATGCGTACTACGACGAAGCTCGCTTGCGCGCAGTGCTGGGAGCCTACTTCACCGTCGAATCGCTGGAGGAGCGCAACGTAGACGAGATTGCAGGCGGTTGGGCGCATCCCACCGCGCCGCTGCGCGGCGCGGTGCACTGGTTCGTGATGGCTGCGAAGCGCTAACGCGGTTCTGCCGACGCGATCAGGTCCTGCATCGGAGAGGAGGCGCTTGCGTAGAGGCGCTTCTCCATTCGCCCCGCGAGGTAGGCGAGACGACCTGCCTCGACCGCGTGGCGCATCGCGAGCGCCATCGCAACCGGATCGCGCGCCGCCGCGATGCCGGTATTCATCAGCAGGGCATCGACGCCGATTTCCATCGCGAACGCAGCATCCGAAGCGGTGCCGACGCCCGCGTCGACGATCACCGGAATGCGCGCGCGCTCCTTGATGATGCGAATCGAGTACGGATTGCAGACGCCCAAGCCGCTGCCGATCGGTGCCGCCAGCGGCATCACCGCAGCGCAGCCGATCTCTTCCAACTGCCTGCACACGATGGGGTCGTCGCCGACGTACGGCAGCACGGTGAAGCCGTCGGCGACCAGATGTTCCGCGGCCTCCAGGGTCCCGCGGGGATCCGGGTGCAGCGTTTGCGCGTCGCCGATCACCTCCAGCTTGATCAACTCCGTCTCGAGCAGTTCCCGGGCAAGTTGCGCCGTGAGCACGGCGTCCTTAGCGGTGAAGCAACCCGCGGTGTTCGGCAAAATCGTATAACGCGAGCGGTCGACGTAGTCCAGTAGCGTCTTCCCGGTAGCGACATCCAGGCTGATGCGACGAATGGCGACCGTGATCATTTGCGCGCCGCTCGCGGCATGCGAAGCCTGCATCACGTCCATGGACGGATATTTTCCCGTCCCCACGATGAGCCGCGACCCGAACTCGTGTTTCCCGATCCTCAACATCTCGTCCATAGCCTATCCCCCCGCTACCGCTTTGATGATCTCGACCCGGTCGCCTTCGACAAGGTGATGCTCGTCATAGGAACCTCGTCCAATCACCGCGTCGTTGCAGGCGACGGCAATCCCGCTTCTCGGCGTGCCGAGCAGTTCGAGCAGGTCACCGATCGTGACGTTCTCCGGGAGCTCGCGCACGTTGCCGTTCACGATCGCGGTCATGATGGCAGACACTCACATACTCGTGTACACCGGACCGCCGCCACCCTCCGGCGGCACCCAGGTGATGATCTGATATGGGTCGGCGATGTCGCAGGTTTTGCAGTGGACGCAATTGGTGAAGTTGATCTGCAAGCGGCCCTCGACGCCCCCGTCGCGCTTCTCGAAGAGCGGCTCATAAACGGCAGCCGGACAGAAGTAGGAACAAGGGTTTCCGTACTCGATCGTGCACCGGTCGCGGCAGACGTTCGTGTCGGCGACGTGCAGGTGGCATGGCTGATTCTCTTCATGCATCGTGCCGGAGTTGTAGACGTCGGTGAGCTTGTCGAACGTCACGACGTTGTCGATCGCGGCGCGCGGCGCCGGGTTGGGTTGGTAGCCGGCCTTCTCCATGACCGCGTATCCCGGCTCGCCGTGCAGACGATCGATGACGCCGAAACCGCGCCCGCCCGTTACGGTGCCGAGGCCGGCGTTGAGCATGCCGAGGTAGAGCCCGTGTTTGAATCCCTGGTGGAAGTTGCGGGCTTGCCGCAGCTCCCGATAGGCCCAGGATGCCTCGAAGCGCCGCTGGTACGCCGCGAGCGTCTGCGCGTCGTACCGCCGTGCCTCGAGCGCCTCCCACGCAGTCTGCGCGGCAAGCATCCCGGATTTCATGGCGAGGTGAATGCCTTTGAGGCGAAGGCCGTTCAGGAATCCGCTGGAGTCGCCCGCGATCATCAATCCGTCGGCATAGAGCCGCGGCATCGCGAAGAGACCACCTTCGGGAATCGCCTTCGCGCCATAACGCAGGAGCTTTGCGCCACGCAGCATCCGCGCGATCTGAGGATGCTGCTTGAAGCGCTGTAACTCGTTGTGCGGATCGGTCGTCGGATTCTTGTAATCGAGGCCGGTAACCATGCCAATGTCGAGCACGTCGCCCGCCATTCCGTAGATGAACCCCCCGCCGAACGTCTGCGGCGGCAGCGGATAACCCAACGTGTGGATCACGCTCCCCGTTCGCACCGACCCGGGCGGGCATTGCCACAACTCCTTGACACCGGCGGCGTAGACTTGCGGCTCGCGGCCGGCAGCGAGATTCAGCCGCGAAATCGCCTGTTTGGCAAGGGTTCCCATCGGCCCCTCGCCGAGCACGACGACCTTCGCGATGAGATCGGCGCCGGGTTCGTAGTTCGGCTTCGGGTTGCCGTCGCGGTCGACGCCTTTGTCGCCGGTGCGCACACCGGTGACGCGTTCGCCCTCCCATAACAACTCCTGACCCGGAAATGCGGGAAAGACCTGCACGCCCACCGCCTCCGCGCGCGCAGCGAGCCACTTCACCAACTTTTGCAGTGATGCGACATACTTGCCGTGATTATTGAGCGACGGCGGCACGAGCGGAGCTTTGACCTTACGCTTCGGCGTGAGATACCACAGTTCATCGCTCGCAACGGGAGCCTCCACCGGAACGTCGTGCGAGCGCCAGTCGGGATCGAGTTCGTCGAGCACTCGCGGATCGAGAATCGCGCCGGAGAGTGCGTGGCTACCGATCTCGGCACCTTTCTCGATCACCAGGATTTCCAGCCGTTGGTTTGCCGCCTTTGCCAGTTCGCCGAGCGCGATCGCGCCCGCAAGGCTCGCGGGTCCCGCGCCGACGAAGAGCACGTCGACTTCCAGCCGTTCGCGTTCCGCCATGCGCGAAGTCTTCGCGAAGCTCCGGTAGGTTCCGCTCGTCGTCATACGGTATCCAAGGAAGCGTATGAAGATCCAAGTCGGTGTCATGGGCTCCTCCGGCGGCAGCATTTCGGCACAGGAGTTATCGCTCGCGCGGCGCCTGGGACGGCGCATCGCCGAGCGCGACTGCACGATCGTTACCGGCGCCTGCCCGGGCTTGCCGCACGCCGCAGTACTCGGCGCGCAGCAGGCCGGCGGCGTCAGTCTCGGCGTCTCGCCGGCGCTCACGCGCGAAGAGCACGTCGACATCTATCACTCACCCATTCAGCCGTACACGACGATCATCTTTACCGGATCGGGCTTGATGGGACGTGAGACGCACAACATCCACAGTTCCGATTTCGTGCTTTTTCTCGGCG
>DATCTQ010000007.1:0-57536 GCA_036567865.1 Candidatus Tyrphobacter sp.
GGGGGCTTTGCTCTCGCGGGTCTTGTCTTCTCCGGGTATCTCAAAGCCCGAAAACGCGCGGCGTCCCGTTCGTTCTCGGCGCTTACCGATATTTTTGGGAAATTGCATGCGCCAGCGTTGCGATGCGGGAGCGTAGCTCCGGCGGATCGAGGATCTCCGCCTGATCGCCCCAGCCGAGAATCCAACGAACCAACTCGTCGGCGTCGTCGACGTGAAAGACGATCTCCGCCGACCCGTCATCGCGGCGCTCGATGTCGCGCTCCGCCACGATGTGCGCGGCAACCGCGGCCTTCGCGACGCGCGGCGCGAACCGGACCCGCACGTTCGCCGGCGATCCGCTGTGGATGACGCCGCTGATCGATGACGCCGCCCACGCTTCGACGTCGAAGTCGGGCGGCTTGACGAAGGTTTGCGCGAGCGTTGCGACCTCGGAGATGCTGTCGACGGCGAAACTGCGCCGGTCCCTGCGCACGTGGTCGTAGGCGACGCAGTAGATACGCCCCGAACTGACGACGAAGCCGTATGGGTCGACGGTCCGCGTGCTGCGATTGCCGTCCTTGTCGACGTAGGCGAAACGCACGCTGCGCGAAGCGCGCTCCGCCGCCGAGAGCAGCGCGAAGGCACGCTCTCCCGGCTCTTCGAGGCGAATCTCGGACAGGCGAAACGCGACCGAGGTGCGGCCATTGGCCCCGGCCCGCGCTCCGCTTCCCGAGGAGCCCGCAAGTTTTCCGGTGACCTCCCCGATCGAAGCGCCGATCGCACCGCCGATGGAATGCGCGATCGAACGCAGCGCCACCAGACCGAATAGCTCGCCGCTCGAGAGCTGGAGGCGCTTGAGGCTGTAGCCGTCGGCGAACCGATAGGTGTTGGTCGTTCGATCGAAGTGCCAGGGAAACTCGGCGGCGCCGAGGACTGCGAGGTATCGCCGGAGGCTCCGCGTGCTCGGGCGCTTTCCGCCGCTCTCCGCGAGCCTGTCCTTCAGCCCCTCGAAACTATGGCGCCCCTCATCGATCGCATTCAGGAGGCGAACGAGGAGGACGATCTTCGGTTCGGTGGTGCGTTCGATAGCCGAAGAGATACCGCCGGTCGGAGGGCGGCGCCTGTGCCAAAAGTCGCGCACACCCTCAAATTTCTATCAAAACTCGAAGAGGCTTACGTGACCGCGGCCTCCGACGGCGGGGCCGCCGGCGGCTCCAAGGACGGAATCTTCGAGAACTTCAGCTTCTGGGGGTCTTCCGGATCGACATCCGCGAGGATGTGATCGCCGCTTTGGAACCTGCCTTTGAGCATCTCCTCGGCGATTTCGTCCTCGACATTACGCTGAATCGCGCGGCGCAGCGGGCGCGCGCCGAATTGCGGATCCCAGCCTTTGCGCGCGAGCGTCGCCTTCGCCGCCTCGGTAACCCGGAGATGCATATCCTGTGCACGCACCTCGCGCATGACCTTCTCCAACTCGAGGCTGACGATCTGCTCGATCTGCTCGCGCGTGAGTTGGTGGAAGACCACGACCTCATCGACGCGGTTGAGGAACTCCGGGCGGAACGTGGTTTTGACCTCTTCGAGCACCTTGTTCTTCATGCGCTCGTAGCCGCGCTGTTCGTCCTCGCCGCCGGTTTTTTGCAACCGGAAGCCGATGTCGGTGGTCGTCTGCATACCGGCGGCTCCGATGTTCGACGTCATGATGATGACGGTGTTCTTGAAGTCCACCTGGCGGCCCTGAGAGTCGGTGAGGCGACCGTCGTCGAGCACCTGCAGCAAGAGGTTGAAAACGTCGGGGTGGGCCTTCTCGATTTCGTCGAGCAGCACGACCGAATACGGCCGGCGGCGCACGGCTTCGGTGAGCTGCCCGCCCTCCTCGTAGCCGATGTATCCGGGCGGCGCGCCGACCAAACGGCTCACCGCGTATTTCTCCATGTATTCCGACATGTCGATGCGCACCATCGATTCCTCATCATCGAAAAGGAAGGCGGCAACGCTGCGCGCGACCTCCGTCTTGCCGACACCGGTGGGTCCGAGGAAGATGAACGAGCCGATGGGGCGGCTTGGATTCTTCAAACCTGCTCGCGAGCGCCGGATTGCACGCGTGACGACCTCGATCGCTTCGTCTTGCCCGATGACCCGCGTGTGCAGCTCCTCCTTCATGTTGAGGAGCTTCTCGGTCTCGGCTTGCGCTAGACGGCTGACCGGGATCTTCGTCCAGGCCGCAACGATCTCGGCGATGTGCTCGCCCGTGACCTTGAGGATGCGGTCGGCGCCCGCGCGCTTTTCCTTCCACTCCTGGTCGAGGCGGGCGCGCTCCAAGCGCAGTTTTTCCTCGCGCTCGCGGACCGAGGCGGCGCGATCGAACTCCTGACTCTTGACCACCGCTTCTTTCTCGGCGACGACCTTGCGCAGTTGCGCGTCCAACTCGCGAATCTCGGGCGGAGGAAGCGTCGCCTGCAAGCGCACGCGCGAACTGGCCTCGTCGACGAGGTCGACGGCTTTGTCGGGGAGGAAGCGATCGGTAATATAGCGATCCCCGAGCTTGGCCGCGGCCGCGAGGGCCTCGTCCGTGATCTGGACCTTGTGGTGGACCTCGTAGCGGTCGCGCAGACCCTTGAGTATCTCGATCGTCTCCTCGACCGTTGGCTCGCCGACCATGATCGGCTGAAAGCGCCGCTCGAGTGCGGAGTCTTTCTCGATGTGCTTGCGAAACTCGTTGAGCGTCGTCGCGCCGATACACTGCAGTTCGCCGCGGGCCAGTGCGGGCTTGATGATGTTGCTCGCGTCGATCGCGCCCTCGGCGGCGCCTGCCCCGACGAGCGTGTGCAGTTCGTCGATGAACAGGATGATCTCACCCGCGGCCGCGCGGATCTCGTCCATGACGCGCTTCATGCGCTCTTCGAACTCGCCGCGATACTTCGTTCCCGCGACCAACCCCGCAAGGTCGAGCGTGATCACGCGCCTGTCGCGCAACCCTTCGGGAATATCGCCCTTGACGACGCGCTGCGCCAAGCCTTCGGCGATCGCCGTCTTGCCCACGCCGGGTTCGCCGATCAGCGCCGGGTTGTTCTTCGTGCGGCGCGAGAGTATTTGAATGACGCGCTCGATCTCGAGATTACGGCCGATGACCGGATCGAGTTTCCCGTCGCGCGCAAGCTGCGTGAGATCGCGCCCATACGCGTCGAGCGTCGGCGTCTTGCCTTTGCCCTTCGGCGCGGGCGGCTGCCCTTCTGCACCGAGCAGCGACGTCGTCTGCACGCGCACTTTGGCAGGATCGACCCCCAGATTCGTGAGCACGCGCGCCGCAACGCCTTCGCCTTCGCGGATGAGACCGAGCAAGAGATGTTCCGTGCCGATGTAGTTGTGATTGAGTTGGCGCGCTTCTTCGAAGGCGAGTTCGATGACGCGCTTTGCGCGCGGCGTGAATACCATCTCCTGCTGCACGGTTTGACCGCCGCGACCCACGATCGCCTCGACCTCCTGCCGCACCTTGGCAAGATTGACGCCGAGCGACTCGAGAACTTTGGCTGCGAGGCTCTCTCCCTCGGAGATGATGCCGAGCAGGATGTGCTCCGTTCCAATATAGTTGTTTCCGAGACGCTGTGCCTCTTCTTGTGCGAGCACGATGCTGCGCCTGGCGCGCTCGGTGAACGGTTCCCACATCGACATAGCGTTATTCTACCAGACTCTGGAATCGGCGCTGGGGTTTCCGAGGGAACGTAGGCATGGCCGAAAAGATCATAGGGTGAAGCGGAGGCCGAGGAAGCCGGCCGTAGTTCCCCCGGTTTGCAAACCTTGATAGAGGCGCACCTCGATCGCGGTGTGCGGCGCGATCCCCTTGCCGCCGAAGACGGTCACGACCGGTCCCGTGTCCCGGCCGAGCGAGAGATTCCCGACTCCGGCACCGATGCCGACGTAGGCGCCCCCGAATCCACCCCCGGAGAGACCGCGAATCTCGCCGGTGATCGCGTAGCCTCCCTGACGGGTAATCGGCACGAGCAGCGTCGCCTGCAGGCCCACCGGCACCGTCGGGATCGACGCCCCGGTGCTCAGCATCAACGCGCCGCCGACCTGCGAAGGTGAAGTCCCGGCCCAGCCGCCCGCAGCGAGCGACAAATCAGCGCGAGCCGGCGCGGCAGAGAGAGCAAGCGCTGCCAAGAGCATCGACGAGACAAAGAGCGTGGTGCGCATGCTCCCCCCTTTATGCGCCGGGAATCCGGACCCTCCGGCTCAAAGCCTGGACGGATGCCTACCGCCGATCAAGTCCGCAGCGCCCTCGTCGACGTCAAGGATCCCGAGTTGAACCTCGGCATCCTTGATCTCGGACTCGTCTACGACGTCGTCTGCGAAGGGGAGAACGGCGAGAACGTCACCGTCGTGATGACGCTCACCTCACCCATGTGTCCCGTCGGCCCGATGTTCAAGAAATCAGTCGAAGACAAAGTGCTTGCAATCGAAGGCGTAAAGAGCGCGAAGGCCGATATCACCTTCATGCCGCCGTGGGACCCGGCGACCATGGCGTCCGACGACGTGAAGGCCATGCTTGGAATCTGGTGATCGCGCCGGAGTGAAAGGTCGCGCCGAGCGACTGAAGGAGCTGCGAGAAAAGCGGGAGCAGGCGCAAGCCCCTGCCGGTCAAGCGGCGGTGGAGCGCCAGCACGCGCGCGGCAAGAAGACGGCGCGCGAACGCCTGGAGATGCTCGTCGATCCGGGCTCCTTTACCGAACTCGATCAGTTCGTCGTCCACCGCAGCAGCGCGCTCGGCCTCGACGAAAAAGAGTTTCTCGGCGACGGCGTCGTCACCGGCTACGCGACCATCGACGGAAGGCGCGTCTTCCTCTTCTCTCAAGATTTCACCGTGCTCGGCGGATCGCTCGGCGAAGCATACGCGGAGAAGATCTGCAAGGTCATGGACCTCGCCGTGCGCGTCGGTGCGCCGATGATCGGGATCAACGATTCCGGCGGCGCGCGCATTCAAGAGGGCGTGGTTTCGCTGGGCGGCTACGCCGAGATATTCTGGCGCAACGTCCAGGCGAGCGGCGTGATCCCGCAGATCAGCCTGATCGCGGGGCCGTGCGCGGGCGGCGCGGTCTACTCCCCCGCGATCACCGACTTCGTCATCATGACGAAGGGGATCTCGCA
The DNA here is from genome assembly GCA_036567865.1 of Candidatus Tyrphobacter sp. Classification (GTDB taxonomy): domain Bacteria; phylum Vulcanimicrobiota; class Vulcanimicrobiia; order Vulcanimicrobiales; family Vulcanimicrobiaceae; genus Tyrphobacter. The sequence continues at coordinate 5,125 of DATCTQ010000007.1, forward strand.
GATGTTCATCACCGGCCCCGACATCATCAAGACGGTGACGGGCGAAGAAGTCAGCTTCGAGGAGCTCGGCGGCGCAACGACGCATGCGAGCCGCAGCGGCGTCGCTCATCTCGTGGCGCTTGATGAGGACGATCTCGTCTCGCAGACGAAGCTCTTGCTCTCGTATCTGCCGCAGAACAACCTCGACGAGCCGCCGCGCTATGCCTGTGACGACGATCCGAATCGCGAGTCGCCGGAACTCGACACATTGGTGCCCGATGCACCGAACAAACCCTACGACATCCATCGTGCGATCGAAGCGGTGCTCGACGACGGCGATTTCTTCGAGATTCAGCCTTTGTACGCGCAGAACATCGTCTGCGGCTTCGGGCGCATCGACGGCCGCAGCGTCGGCGTGACGGCGAACCAGCCGAACGTGCTCGCGGGAGTCCTCGACATCAAGTCGTCGATCAAAGCGGCGCGCTTCGTGCGTTTCTGCGACGCCTTCAACATCCCGCTGCTCACCTTCGTCGACGTCCCCGGCTTCTTGCCGGGCACGGATCAGGAGTACGGCGGCATCATCCTTCACGGCGCGAAGCTGCTCTACGCGTTCGCCGAAGCGACGGTCCCGAAGGTCACGGTCATCACGCGAAAAGCGTACGGGGGCGCTTATGACGTCATGGCGAGCAAACACATCCGGGCCGACGTCAATCTCGCCTGGCCGACGGCGGAGATCGCGGTGATGGGCGCCGAGGGTGCGGTCAAGACGATCTTCCGCCGCGAGATCGCCGCCGCAAAGGACCCGCAGGCCAAGACGCAACAACTGATCGACGAGTATACGGAACGCTTCGCTAACCCGTACATCGCGGCGCAACGCGGTTATGTCGACGACGTGATCGAGGCGCGCCGTACGCGCGGCGTCGTGGCGGCTTCCCTGCGCATGCTGGAGAACAAGCGCGTAGAACGGCCGAAACGCAAGCACGGCAACATTCCGCTCTGATACAGGGGGTCCAACCATGACTCGCAAGCAGCTTCTCGAGGCGGGCGCATCTGCGGCGATGATCTCGTCGGTTGCGGCCGCGACGCCGCGATCCGGCGCCTCCGGCAGCATCCCCCGATTCCGCTTCGATCGCGCGCGCTTCGCCGAAATTTTGGCAAGACCGGCGCAGCATCGCCAATGCTGCGCTTCGGCCAAGATTGCGGGCGGCGTTGTGTTCGACGCCATGCTCGCGACGCTCTACGCGTACGAATACGATCTGGGCGGAGGAGCGGGAACGGTCCACGAGGTCGCCGTGCTCTATCATCCGGCCGGGGCGATGCTCGGCCTGGGCGACGCCGTTTGGAACGACCTCCTGATTCCGGCATTGCCGCGCTCCGCGTATCTGCGTTCCAACCTCGAGGGTGCGCACGCGGCGGGAAAGGGGAATCCCTACCTTCACCGCGCGAGGCGGACGGCGATCGAAGACGATGCGTCGATCGAAGCGCTTGCCTCGCGCGGCTGCCACTTCTTCGTCTGCAACAACGCCCTCGACGGCCTCTCCGGCATGCTCGCACAGGCGCTGCATCGCTCCGCCGGCGATGTGTATGCGCGCCTGCTCGGCGGTCTCGTTCCCGGAGCGATGGCGGTTCCCGCGGGCGTCATGGCGATCAACGCCTGCCAGGAGGCGCGCTTCACATACCTGCAGGCGTCGCTGTGAGCACGCTCTTAGAGGGAAAGCGCGCGCTCGTCACGGGCGTCGCGAACCGCTGGTCGATCGCAACCGGCATCGCGCGTGCGATGCACGAGCACGGTGCTCGAATCGCGCTGACCTATCAGGGCGAGCGCGTGAAGGACGAAGTCCAGAAGTTGGCTACCGAGTTGGGCGGCGGGCCCGTCATCGAATGCGACGTTTCGAACGATGCATCGCTCGCTGCGCTGCGAGCGGACGTCGCAAAGTCATTCGGTTCGCTCGACGTTCTCGTGCATTCGATCGCCTTCGCGAACAAGGAGGATCTCGCGGGCAAGGTCTTCGACACCTCGCGAGCCGGCTTTGCGCTCGCGCTCGACGTTTCATCGTACTCGCTGATTGCCCTCGTCTCGGCGCTGCGCGAGCAGCTCGCCGACGGCGCAAGCATCATGGCGATGACCTATCTCGGCGCGACGCAGATCGTCCCCAACTACAACCTCATGGGGATCGCTAAGGCGGCGCTCGAGTCGGAGATACGCTATCTCGCCTACGATCTCGGCGAGCGCGGCATTCGCGTCAACGCGATCTCCGCCGGGCCGATCAAGACGGCGAGTATGCGGCAAGTGGGTGGTGCAACGAAAATGCTCGACGTCATCCCGAAGGTCGCGCCGTTGCGACGCAACGTCACCCCGGAGGACGTCGGCAAAACCGCCGTCTATCTCGCCTCCGATCTGGCGGCCGCCGTGACCGGCGACGTGCACTTCGTCGACGCCGGCTACCATGCCATGGGAATGTATCCGCCGGATTTCTCGTAACGATGATCTCCTTCGAAGGCGCCGCTCCGAGCGATGATGAGATTTCCGCGATCCTCGCGGCGCTGGACATGATTGGTCTCCCCTCGTCCTTCGACTCCGCGCCCCTTGGGCGCTACGCTCAGGATGACAATGTTTCGCGCTGGCGACGCGCGATGCGCGAGAGCATCGTCGAATGTTCCGAAAACTTCTGATCGCCAATCGCGGGGAGATCGCGATCCGTGTGATGCGCACCGCGCGCGAGATGGGCATCGCCTGCGTTGCCGTCTACTCCGAGGTCGACCGCGATGCCTTGCACGTCCGCATGGCCGATGAGGCCTACCTGCTCGGACCCGCCGCTCCCACGCAAAGCTATCTCGACGCCGACCGCGTCCTCGATGTCTGTGGCCGCAGCGGCGTCGATGCGATTCATCCCGGCTACGGTTTCCTGGCGGAGAACGCCGCTTTCGCGCGCCGCGTCCTCGACGCCGGGCTCGGCTGGATCGGGCCGCACGCCGATGCGATCGACGCGATGGGCGACAAACTGCGTGCGCGCCGCGCGATGCAGGCGGCGAACGTGCCGTTCGTTCCCGGCGGAACGGAGGCGATCGAGAACGTCGCGGAGGCGCGTGTTGCGGCTCAACGCTATGGATTGCCGCTCGCCTTGAAAGCCTCCGGCGGCGGAGGCGGCAAGGGGCTGAAGGTCGCGCGGACGCTCGACGAAATCGACTCCGCGTTTTCGACCGCGAAGCGCGAAGCGGAAGCGTACTTCAAGGACGGCACGCTCTACGCCGAACGATATCTCGAGAATCCCAAGCACGTCGAACTGCAGATCATCGCCGACAGACACGGTACCGTTCTCCACGTCGGCGAACGCGATTGCTCCCTGCAACGACGCCACCAAAAGCTCTGGGAGGAAGCACCGGCACGGATTCCTCAGAGCGTGCGCGAGGGAATTCGCGAGGCGGGCATCCGCGCCGCAAACGCGATCGGTTACGACTCGGCCGGCACGATCGAATTCCTCGTCTCGGAGGACTCGTTCTTCTTTCTCGAGATGAACACGCGCATCCAGGTCGAGCACACCGTAAGCGAGATGATCTCCGGCCTCGATTTGATCCGCGAGCAAATTCGCGTGGCCGCAGGTGAGCCGCTCGCCTACACGCAGGATTCGATTCGCTTTACCGGCGCCGCAATCGAGGGGCGCGTCAATGCCGAGGATCCGGCGCACGATTTTCGCCCCGCACCGGGAGAGATCACCGCCTACCGCGAGCCCGGCGGCCCGGGCGTGCGGCTCGACTCGGCAGCCTACCCCGGATTACGCATCTCGCCCGACTACGATTCCCTGATCGCCAAGCTCGTCGTTTGGGCGCCGACACGAACCCAAGCGATCGCGCGCCTCCGCCGCGCGATCGACGAGTTCGCGATCGAGGGCGTGCCGACGACCTTGCCGATCCTACGCGCGCTCTGCGACCACCCGGCCGTGCTCGATGCGAGCTACGGAACCGCGACGCTCGAAAACTTTGCGGCGACGTGGAGTGGGGAACCGCCCTTCGACTCCGGGCTTCGCCCTACGCTCAGGGTGACACCGAGCGCCGTGACCGGGACCAGTGCCGCGGTCGATGTCGAGGTGAACGATCGACTCTATCGCGTGCGCTTTCCCGGAGGCGCCGGCACCGAACCGTCGTTACGTAGGCCTCCGAGGGTCGCAAAGACCGGCATGCTCTCCGCAACGACGGGCGGGAACGACGTCGTCTCACCGATGCACGGCGTCGTGGTCGAGATGTGCGTCGCCCCGGGTGATGCGATTGTCGAAGGCCAGGTCGTTGCCGTCATCGAGGCGATGAAGATGATGAACGAGATTCGCGCGCACCGCGCGGGCTCGGTCGCTGCAATCCACGCGAACGCCGGTGCCACCGTCGAAGCGAACGCCCCGCTGTTGACGATCGAGGCTCCGCCGGCCTAACGCAGCAGTACGACGCGGTCTGCGACGAAGCTCGGCTGCGCCCACATGCTTCTGACCCAGCGCCCGTCGATTGCAACGCGCATGCCTGCGACGAGCGTCAGGCCGGTCGGCAGAATCACCGTCCCGTCGTGAAGATGCACCGCAATGCGGTTGCCGTCCGCGTCGAGCGTGAGGAAGTACGGCTCCGAGTACGCGATTTGACCGCGCAGGTGAAAGGCGGTCACGGGCGGCGCGGTTTGCGGGCCTTGATCGGGCCCGCCTTGCGGTGGCGGCGGTTGCTGTGGCGACACAACGCCGGGCGGCGGCGGCGGGTACTGCTGTGCCGCCGCGAGCAACGGCGTCATGGCAATCGTGAAGAGTGCCGAAGCATGGAGCAGCTTTGCTGGAAGATTCATGGCGTTCACATGCTTCGGCAAGGCGTTCGCGCCGCCTCGCGAAACCAACCGGCCATGGCTGATGCGCCCGAGAGACGCCGCGCGCGCGAGACGAACGCCTCCGGGATACCCCTGGAGCCCGTCTATAAGGAAGTCGAGGGGCCCGCGCACGCGCTGGGCGATCCCGGAGCCTTTCCCTTCACCCGCGGTATCTATCCGACGATGTACCGCGGCCGCCTCTGGACGATGCGCCAGTACGCCGGGTTTGCAACCGCAGCCGAATCGAACGCACGTTACCGCTATCTGCTCGAGCGAGGCCAGACGGGTCTCTCCGTTGCGTTCGATCTTCCGACGCAGCTCGGTTACGACTCCGACGCGCCGCAGGCGCGCGGCGAGGTCGGAAAGGTCGGCGTCGCGATCGACTCCATCGCCGACATGGAGACGCTGCTCGACGGCATCCCCCTCGACCGGGTCACGATCTCGATGACGATCAACGCGCCCGCCTCGATCCTACTCGCTTTGCTGCTCGCCGTCGCTCGCCGCCGCGGTATTCCGTTCTCGAAACTCGGCGGGACCGTCCAGAACGACGTGCTCAAGGAATATGTCGCGCGTGGCACCTACATCTACCCGCCGGGACCCTCGATTCGATTGGTTACCGACGCGATGGCCTACTGCGCCCGCGAGGTACCGCAATGGAATCCGATCTCGATCTCCGGCTATCACATCCGCGAGGCGGGATCGACCGCGGTCGAAGAGATCGCCTTTACGCTGGCCAACGGCAAGGCGTACATGCACGCAGCGCGCGACGCCGGCATCGATCTCGAGCAAATCGCGCCGCGCATCTCCTTCTTCTGGAACGCGCACAACGATTTCTTCGAGGAGATCGCGAAGTTTCGCGCGGCTCGCTACCTCTGGTCACACATCATGCGCGAGGAGTTCGGATGCCTTGATCCTGCATCGCAGCGTCTGCGCTTCCACGCGCAAACCGCAGGCTCGACGCTCACGGCGCAAGAGCCCGACAACAACGTTGTGCGCGTCGCCCTGCAAGCGCTCGCAGCGGTACTCGGCGGCACGCAGTCGCTGCACACCAACGGCAAAGACGAGGCGCTGGCACTTCCCACGCAGGAGAGTGCGCGACTCGCGCTGCGCACGCAGCAGATCATCGCCTATGAAACCGGTGTCGCCGACGTCGTCGATCCGCTCGCAGGATCGTACTACGTCGAGTCGCTGACCAACGCGCTCGTCGAGCGGGCGACCGCGCTGATCGCCGAGGTCGGGATGCAGGGCGGCGCGATCGCGGCGATCGAGAGTGGGTGGATGCAGCGCCGTATCGCGGACTCCGCGTACGCCGCACAGCAAGCCGTCGAGCGCGGCGAGACGAAAGTCGTCGGTGTCAATGCGTTCGCCGAGAGTGAGGGTAGCCCAAGCATCGAGTTGCACCGCGTCGACGAGCGCGTCGAGCGCGAGCAGGTCGAGCGGTTGCACGCCTTCCGTGCCGCGCGCGACGCGAAGAAGCTCGCGGAGCAGCTCGGCGACCTGCGCAATGCCGCGGCGGGGAAAGAGAATCTGATGCCGTTTTTCGTCGAGGCCGTCGACGTGGGTGCGACGCTTGGCGAGATCTGCAACGTGCTGCGCGATACATTCGGAACCTATCGAGCCAAAGAAGGCGTCGCTTGAGCGATTCGTGGGCGATCGATCACGTCGCGATCGTCGTGGGCGATCTCGACGCCGCCCTCCAGCTCTACACGCGGACGCTCGGCTTCAGCGTCGTCTATCGCGAGACCATTGCGGATCAAGGCGTCGAGGCGGTCGGCCTGGCCGCGGGCGATGCGATCGTCGAACTGCTCCGGCCGCTGCAGTCCGATTCAGCCGTTGCGCGCTACCGTGGCAACGCGCCGATGAAGCTGCATCACACGGCTTACCGCGTCGAGAACCTCGAATCCGCACTTGCCGACCTGAAATCGAAGGGCATCCGCCTCATCGACGAACACCCACGCAGCGGAGCCCACGGTAACCGCATCGCCTTCCTCCATCCGAAATCCACCGGCGGCGTGCTGATCGAGCTTTGCGAACGGATCGCAGTGCCTACTTCTGCTTCAAATTGAGGTTGCAGAGCATATCCGAATGAATGTTCAGACCGAGATTGGTCATATTGTAAACGTGTTCGCTGGCAACCAACCAGACGATCTCGCAGATTTCGCGCTCGCTGTGACAGCGAGACAAGCGATTGAAGGTTTCTGAACTCACAGCCTTGGTTTTCGTCAGCTCCGTCACGTAATCCAGCGCAGCGCGTTCCTTCTCGGTAAATAAGGAGCTCGCTGCGTACTCCTCCACCGCATCGAACTTGGCCTGATTCATCGACGCCTTAATGGTCGCCCATCTGGTGATATCGGTGCAAAAGGTGCACGTGTTGAGGCGCGCGATCCGTTCGCGGATCAGCATGACGGTCTCCGGCGGTAGGCACAACTGCCTGTCCAGTTGAGAAATCTTCCCGTAGAACGTGCCGAACGCAAGCGGCAAGCGTGCGGAGTAGACCTTCAGCGGCGTTAGCACTTTGCCGTATTTCCGGCGCGTCATGGCATACACCATCTTCATGACGAGCCCTCGAGGCCTCTCGATGGGGGGAAGAAACGTGTCCGTATTCGGTGCGAGATCCGATGACGAGTTCATGATTTTAGCCTCTGAGGTTCGGGAGCAGACTCACCGCGGCGCCCGCGATCAGGCCCGCCACCGCGACGGCACCCATCGCCGTTGCGAGCAAGCGTCGCGGAAACGCACTGCGCACGATATAGAGTGACGGCAAGCTGATCGCGGGAAGCGTAATCAAGAGCACGGCGGCGGCAGCGGTCGACAGGCCGAAGCTCATCAACGTTTGCACGATGGGGATTTCGCCGGCCGTGGGAATGACGAAGAGCGTTCCCACGACCGCAAGGCCGATCAGCATGAAGATGCCGCCTCCCGCGAGCGTCAAGTGCGGCGTAAAGAGCCACGCGCGCGCCGCGCCGAGCAGGAACACGATCGCAATGTAACCGGGGAGAATCGTGTAGATTTCCCACCATAGCAATTTGAGCCAATCGCGCATCAAGTCCCAGCCGCTTTCGCGCGCGTTTTCTATCGGCGCGTCCTCGATACGCATGTCTCGCGGTTGCGGGAACCACCGGTTCGCGAGCGTCGCGACGCCGAAGACGAGCGCGATGCCGACGAGCAGGCGCACGAGCATCAATTGCCATCCCAGCACGGCCGCGATGAAAAACAGCACCGCCGGATTGAGCACCGGATTCCCTAGCAGGAGCGCCATCGCCGAGCCGGCCGAGGCGTGTTGCCTTCGAAGCCCGAGCGCGATGGGAGCCGTGCAGCACGTGCACATCATCCCGCCGAGTGAGAATGCGCCGGCAATCGCGATCGAGCGAAAATCATCGCGTCCGAAGAGGCGGTGAATCCAGCGCCTCGGTACGAGCACTTGCACCGACGCGCCAAGGACGAGCGCGAGCGCGAGCGCCTGCCAAATGAGGCCGTAGTACGCAAGGGCATACTGCCAGGCAGCGGCCAGTCCAAGTGCCGGCGGCGCGCTCGCCATTCCGCTCACGATCGACCCTCCCAGCGTGTGATGCGAAAGGGCCGTGAGTGCCTTGGCGTACGAAGGAATCCACTTGACGTACGCTAGCCCCGCGGCGGCCGTCAGAAGCGTAATCGCGGTACCGGCCGCGAGGCGGCCGTTCGAAGCCTGAATCGGCGCCGTAACCGTTTGCTGTGACATGCGACCTCGACGAAAAAGACACCCGCTGTTGCGGGCGTCCTTTTGTTCGTCGACTCCTGAAGCCTGCCGGGCGAAGGCCTTGCTTACCTGATCGATCGCACGGTTCGGCGGACGAAGATCGGACGGAACGCAAAGCGTTCCATCATCTGCTTCGTCGGCACGCGAACGCGATCGGCGAGACGCAACGTTTGCAAGATCTTGATATGCCACCAGGTCATGTCGATCTCGAACCATGCCATACCATGGCGCGCCGAAAACGGGAACGCATGGTGGTTGTTGTGCCAACCTTCGCCGAACGATATCAACGCCACCCACCAGGAGTTCGTAGAGCGATCGTCGGTCCTGAAGGTGCGGTAACCGGACCAATGCGAAGCGCTGTTCACGAACCACGTGGTGTGGTACGTGAAGACGAGGCGCACGAAGATGCCCCAGATCACCCAGGACCATCCGCCGAGTGCAAGGAGCCCGAGGGCGAGCGAGACCTGGAGCGGGATGCTCAGGAATGAAAGCGCGCGGTAATACGGATCGCTGACGAGATCGGGGCAGTGGCGTGCGCGTTCCTCAGGCGTCGGAACGTAACGATTCTTGAACAGCAGCCACTTGACGTGCGCCCAGGTGACGCCGCGGCGCACGGTGTGTGGATCGCCCTCATGGTCGGAGTTCGCGTGGTGGACGCGGTGCGTCGCGACCCATTCGATCGGCGCCCCTTGCAAGGCCAGCGTCCCGAGCGTCGCGACCACGTATTCGAGCCCCCAGCGAAGGCGCAGGCTGCGATGCGTGAGCGTGCGGTGATACCCGAGCGTCACACCCATGGCTCCGGTCACATAGGCGAGGAACGCCGCGACGGCGAGTGCCGACCAGGAGAAAAATCCAGGCCATAGCGCGAGAAGCGCCACGACATGAATGCCGATGAGGGGTGCAGCGTTCAGCCAATTCGGACGTTTTGGCCAAGCGGATCGCTTTACAAAGTTCATTGAGATGGATCAGTCCTTCGGCGGCCCGCCTCAGAGTCCGCTATCGTACAGATCCGGTGCGAGGCTGACCTCGATCTGCGTTTCGAAAGTTCGGTCCCAAGGCAGCGTGATCTGCATCGCCGCAATATGATAATTCGGATAGAGCTGAGCGAGAATCGTCTGCGCCGCGTTCCACAGGAGGGCCCGATTTTCGGCCGCGACGCCGGCGTCGTCGGGAGGCAGCAGGATCATGTGGTCCAGGTGGCGCGCGTCGAGTTGGGCGTTCAGCAGCGGCCGCACGTCGTCGTGGTACGCATAGTCGTCGATCATTCGCATGAACGTGAACTCGCGGTGAGCGATCGCGTCGTAGGTGCCCGCGCGCCTTCCGACGCCGGCCGCCACCGCCTCGGCGAGTGCGGTGCCGACGGTGTTCGCGTTGGTGTTCCACGAGGCGTATGCATCGAGCCGCGAGGCGAGCCCGTCGGCGAGGATCCGCTGCGCGAAGGCGCCCTGCACTGCGTAACCGGGGCTTCCGCCTCCTTCGAGATACGTCAAGTCCGCCAGCGCGACCGAGCGGCCGCCGTCGGCATCGGCGCGCATCGCCTCGATGAAGGCATCGTCCTGAGCGGGCGTCGTCGCAGGGACGCGCACGTAGAGGACGATTTGGGGTTCGGAATCCGCAACGACACCGCCGCATTGCGCGATCAGGGCGTCGATTGCATCCGCGATCGGAGCGTATTCGAGCGGATCGCGCGCGTCGGCGCCGCCGGGAGTCGAGTATCGCACCGCGATGCGGGGTTGCCAGCCGATTCCACGGGCAAGCGCTTGCGCGACGAGCGCCATGCCCAACTCGTCCGTGCCGGGCTCGATTTCGGCGTTCGCGCCGGCGCGCGCGACGTCGTCTTGCAGCGCAGCGCGATCGGGAACGTCGATACCGACCGGGCCCGCGTCGTCCTGACCCAGCACGAAATGATCGAGCGGGCCCGACGGCACCGCTTCCTTCACGAGAAGACGATCGACGGCAAGATCGCGCGCGCGATCCGCGAGGTATTGGTCGAAGGCCGGACCGGCCTGCGCGCGCAGCGTTGCCGCCGTCGCTTCCTCGCTCGCCGGCAGCGGATCGTGCAACTTCGCATACTCCCACAAGTACTGCCATGTGGGGCCCGCTGCAAAGTAGGTCGTCCCGGGGCCGATTGCAGGGATGCCGGTCGGCGCGAGACGCATGATCGTGCCGAACGCGGCGATCCACGCTCGCGCGTTGCGCGCGCGCAGCCGCGCGAACTCTTTCTCACGAAAGTAGGCGTCGAGGTACGCCGGGCCGGGAACGCGCGATGCGAGCAGGCCGCCGTAGTTCAGCATATCGGTCGAGAGCACGTATGCGCTCGCATTCCGTGGTGCGCGCGAGTTCAACCACGCGATGATCGCGTCGGGCTTGCCGGCTTGCAGGAAGTGACCGAGCAACGCGCGCGGAGGCGCGACAACGCTGCGGCCGGCAATGCGTCCGAGCATGACCGGCAACTGCAGCGTCACCGGACGGTCGTCGGTCGGCACGAAGACGATCGGCGACCGGGTCGACGCGAACGCTAAGCCTGGAAAGAGCATCGCACAGAAAAATGCCCAAAGCAACGGCTTGAGGCAGTCCCTCGACTTCGCTCGCGCTCCGCGCTCGCTCCGCTCGGGACGACAAGTCACAGTAACCCTCGCAGGCGGCCGCCGTGCTCTTCGAGCAAGGCTCGCGCGCGAGCGGCATCGACGCCTCGACGCGCCATTACCGCCGCGCATTTGACGTTGCCCTGCGCCGAATCGAGCAACGCCGCGGCACGTTCGGCGTCGACGCCCCCGATCGCTTGGACCAAGCGTAGCGCGCGTGCGCGCAGTTTGCGATTCGTCGCAACGACGTCGACCATGAGGTTGCCGTAAACTTTTCCCAGACGGATCATGACCGCCGTCGAGATCGTATTGAGCACGATCTTCTGCGCGGTACCTGCACGCAATCGCGTCGAGCCCGCGAGCGCTTCGGGGCCGGTGCGCAGCACAATCGTTCGTTCCGCCACGGCCCCCAAGGCTGAGGGATCGCTGTTTACGATCGCCGCCGTAAAGGCGCCGCGCGCCCGCGCCGCAGCGATCGCAGCAACCACGTAGGCCGCACCGCCGCTCGCCGACAGCCCGATGACCGCATCGCCGCAATCGAATGACTTCGCCACGGCGTCGCCCGCAGCGGCATCGTCCTCCGCCCCCTCGACCGCGCGCACGAGCGCGCTCGCGTTCCCCGCGATGTGCGCCTGCACGATCCCCGGGTCGGTGCCGAATGTCGGCGGCATCTCGGCGGCATCGAGCGTCGCGACGCGCCCGCTGGTTCCCGCGCCGACGTAGTGCAACCGCCCGCCGCGCTCCAGGCGCCGTGCGATCTCTTCGATCACTCCGGCGATCGCGTCCCGCTGCGCGAGCACCGCATCGACCGCGCCGCGCTGCGCCTCCACGAGAAGCTCGACCAACTCCGGAACGGCAAGGATATCGAGCGCCGCGGTCCGCTCGTCGACGCCTTCGGTTTGAGGAACCTCCTCGCTCACGGTTGCTCCAGCAGGGCTCGCGCCTCCGCGAGCGCGCCGATCGCTGGATCGTTTTGGGGAACGATGCGCAAGGACGGCAGATCGCTGCGCAGCCTGATTCCCAGCAGCCGCGTAAGCCGGCTCTTCTGCTCGAGCAGTGACCCGCCGAGCACCAGCGGAAGCTCCGCGTTCCCCGCGCCGGCAGCCTCTACGAGGCTCTTCACCAACGCAAACAGATCCGTTGCCGCGTGCTGTATGATCTGCATGGAGCTGCGTTTCTCGGCGTCGGCGAGGCGCATCACGATCGGCGCGACGCTCGCGATGCCTGCAACGTCGGAGGCTCGCGCGCGCTCCACCCACCTCGCCCCGCCGAAATGCTCCTCGATCTCCCTCACCAGCGTATCGCGGCGCACCCGCCCATCGGATGCCTGCAGAGCCAAGCGAATCGCCGCCGCGCCGATCGCGAACCCGGAGCCTTCGTCGCCGAGCATCGCTCCATGCCCGCCGCAACGGTACGTCCTGCCGCCGATCTCCGCATAGGCGATCGAGCCCGTTCCCGCAACGAGCACGATTCCGTCACCTTCCGGAATCGCGGCGCGCAACGCGATGTGCGCGTCGTCGCTGACGCCGATCTTCGCGCACGGTAGCCGTCGCCGTAGCGCCGCTTTCAGCGCTGCCGCGATCGCGGGATCGCCCGCGCCTGCCGCGCCGACAAACAGTGCATCGACGGGCTCGCCGTTCGCAACGTCGTTCACGATCCGCAGAATCTTTTCGGCAACTGCGCCCGCTCCGATTCTGCGCGCATTCGCATCGCCGTCCACGAGGAGGTGTGCGCGCGTGTCGGATCGCGCCGCGATCTTGGATCCGCCGGCATCGACGCCGATCACGACCGGCATTCGCATTCCACGGTTTCGAGCAGTTCGCGCAAGCCGCACGGCGCGATCGCGCCGAGCGGTACCGCGCGCCGCGCTCCGGTCGCGCGCGGAACGTTCGCGGCTCGCTCGCGCAACGTTTCGTATCCGAGAACGGCAAACGCGACCGCTTCCTTCGCGTCGGCGGAGATGCCCATCGTGTCAGAGCGTTCGACGACGCAGCCCGGAAGCCGCTGCGAAAGGCGCGCCATCAGCGTCTCGTTCGAGGCGCCGCCGCCGGAGACGATCACCCGCGGTCGCTCGAGCGGGAGGGATTCAATCGTTGCGGCCACGGAGGCGGCGGTCAACTCCGTCAGCGTCGCGACCGCGTCTTCCAAGGAAAGCGTGCCGAGCGATCGATGCTTTTGAAAGAACTGCGCACCGAACCGTTCGCGCCCGGTCGTCTTGGGCGGGAGCAGCGCAAAGTAGGGATCTGCGAGCATGGCGTCGAGCAGCGTTTCGTCGACATGCCCCCGCGCTGCCAACGCGCCGTCACGATCGAAGCGACGTGCGCTGCCCGTGCGCTCGAGCACGCAGGCGTCGATCAGCATGTTGCCGGGCCCGATATCGAAGGCACTGAGATCGTCCCGACCGCGGGGCAGGGAGGTCAGATTTGAGATCCCGCCGATGTTCAGTGCCACGCGATCTTCACGGTCGCTGCGAAAAAGTAGGCCGTCGACGTATGGGACCAACGGCGCGCCGGCACCGCCGGCCGCACAATCGGCGCTGCGAAAATCGTAGCAGACGCTCGCGCCGACCGCTTCGCGCACGACGAATGGATCGCCGAGTTGCAGCGTCACGTTTCGCGTCCCGTCGTGATAGATCGTCTGGCCATGCGAAGCAACGAAGTCGACGCGTGCATCCCCGATGACCCCGAGCGCGGCACGCGCGAACGCGGAGCCGAGCCGCCGGTGCAGTTCGGCGATGACTGCCGTACTGCCGCGCTCCGGCGGCAGAGCCGCGCGCAGCATGGCCATGAGATCATCGTCGAATGCGACGGTCGCAAAGCGTCGCACATCGATCGCATAGCCGCTGCCGGAGGGCCGGAGATCGACGAGCGCTGCATCGATGCCGTCGAGCGAGGTACCGCTCATGATCCCGACCGCGATCATCGCTCGGTCGCCTCTGCGGCGGCGTCGTAGAATGCGGCCCGAAGATCGCGGATGTCGTTGCGCCCGAAGTAGACGCCGTTCGTCAGCAGCACGCCCTGCAGATCGCGCTCCGGGTCGGCCCAGACGGAGGTGCCGACGAAACCCGTGTGACCGAAGCTAGTGCCGGATAAGATCCGGCCGCAGGAGTTCTCGTCATTCGTCTTCAGCGCCCATCCCAGTCCACGTCGTAAGACCGGATCGTAGGCCTGCTCGCTCGTCGCCTCACGCACGAGTGCGCGCGCAAGAAGGGTGCGCGCGCGTCCGCAAAGCGATCCGAGGTAGCCTTCCGTCAGCGCTGCAACGTCGGCGGCCGTTCCGAAAAGACCGGCGTGTCCGGCGACGCCGCCCATGAGATGCGCCTTCTCGTCGTGCACGCGTCCCTGAACGCGACCTCGCCAACCGTCGTCCTCGGTCGCCGGAATCGATCGGCGCTCCTCCGCCCGAGGCAGAAAGCCGAGCGTCGGACGCAAAAATCCGTGCTCGACGAGCGGCGCAAGCGCGCAGCCGTGTAGCCGCTCGAGCAGCATGCCGAGCACGATGAATCCTAGATCGCTGTAGATCACGCGCTCGCCGGGTTCCGCTACCAGCGGTTCGGTGAGCGCGAAACTTTCGACGTTCCGGTCGAGCAACAACCGATAGTCGGCGCCCGAGTTCATGCCGGAGTCGTGCGCAAGCAGCATACGTGCCGTGATCGCCGCCTGCGGCAGATCCCTCCACTCGGCTACGACGCGCACGAGCCTTTCGTCCAAGCCGAGGCGCCCGTCCGCAAGCGCGCGCAGCAGGAGCGTCGCGACAAAGAGCTTCGTCAAGGATGCCAGGTCGAAGCGCGTATCCACGAAGACCGGCCGTGCCTGCGCATCGGAGCGCGTCACGCCGTACGCGCGCTCGAAGCAGAGCCGTCCGCCGCGTTCGATGCGCGCGACCGCCCCGGTGAAGGCGGATCCGCATGCCGCGCGCAAAACCGCGTCGACGCTCTCGAAGCGATCCTTCATACCGGCAGCGGTGGTTGCAGTTGCGCGCGCAGCGCGTCGATTCGTGCGGCTGCTTCCTGCAGCCGCTGCGGCGCCAGATCGCCTTCTTCGACCGCGCGCTCGACGCGCTCGACGATGGCGATCGCCAGCATGGGATCGTGGCTCACGGTGAGAGCGTCGGCGCCAGCACGCAACGCTTCGAGTGCCCCCTCCGTACTGCCGGCGCCATCCGCGATCGCCGCCATCTGCAGGCAATCCGTGAAACAGACGCCGCGAAAGCCCAGCTCCTCGCGCAGCAACGTTTGCAATATGCGCCGTGAGAGCGTCGCAGGACGATCGGGATCGAGCGCGCGCACGACGACGTGCGCGGTCATCATGGCGCGCGCCCCACCCGCGACGGCCGCGAACGGCACGAGATCGCGCGTCCGCAGCGTAGCCTCGTCGACCTCGACGACCGGCAACGCGTGGTGGGAGTCGACGGCGGTCGCGCCGTGCCCTGGGAAGTGTTTGTACGTCGCGACGACGCCGCCGCGCTCCAGCCCGCGCGCGAAGGCGAGGGCCATCCGCGCGACCGCGGCTGGGTCGCTCCCGAACGAACGGTCGCCGATCACGGTATTTCCCGGGTTCACCGCCAGATCGAGAACGGGGGCGAAGTCGAGATTGCATCCGGCCCGGCGCAGATCGAGCGCGCACTGCGCGCCGATCCGTTCGGCGAGCGCCTCATCACCGCTCGCTCCGATCTGCGCGGCCGGCGGCATCGGTGCTACGCCTTCGCGCAAACGCATGACCCGGCCGCCTTCTTGATCGATCGCGAGAATCGGCGGCGGCCCCTCGTATCTCGCGCGCAAAGTATCGGCGAGCGCGCGCAATGCGCCCACCGAGGTACCGTTACGATCGAAGAAAATGAATCCGGCGAAAGGGTATGCGCGCAGAACGTCGTCGAAACCCGGCTCGGGTTGCGCGTCGCGGAATCCGGTTACGACGACCGAGGCCGCGAGGCGCCGCAGCGTGGCGTTCATGATGTCGCCGCTCCACTCTCCGCGTCGAAATACCGCACGCACTCGGGCGGTAGTGCAAGCGCGACCTCGTCTCCGGCCGCAAAGACCGGCGTCGCGGGAACGCGCGCGAGGATGAGCCCGCGCGCGGTGCGGACGTGCAGATATGCATCCGCGCCGATCGATTCGCGCCGATCGACGCGTCCGTGAAGTGGGGCCTCTGCAACGACCGTGACGTGTTCCGGCCGAATGCCGAGGACCCGCGCGCCGTCTGCCAAGAGATTCATCGGCGGTACGCCCAGGAACGCCGCGACCCGAAGATTGCCGGGCGCGTCGTAGACGCGCTGCGGCCTACCAAAGTCCTCAATCTTGCCGTCGATGAGCACTCCCAGCATGTCGCCGATGACCATTGCCTCCGCATGATCATGCGTCACGTAGAGGATCGGCCCCTCGAAACGCTCCCGCAAATCGCGCAAACTCGATCGAACGCTTGCGCGCAGCCCCGGATCGAGGTGCGCGAGCGGTTCGTCGAGTAACAGCGCCAGCGGATCGGAGAGCAAGGCGCGAGCGAGCGCGACGCGCTGCCGTTCACCGCCCGAGAGGTCCCGCGGTCGTCGTTCGAGATGCGCGCTTACGCCGAGCGCGCGAGCGCTTTCCTCGATACGCGCCGCGGAGGCTCCGCCGCGGGCTGCGAAACGAAGGTTCTCGCGAACACTCATTACCGGAAAAAGCGCGTCGTCTTGGAAGACCAGCGCGACGCGTCGCTCCTGCGGCGCGCGCCGGATCAAAGAAGCTCCGCCGAGCGTGACGTCGCCGCGCTGCGGCCGCAGCAATCCGGCGATGACGCGTAAGAGCGTGCTCTTCCCCGCACCGGATGGCCCGACGATTGCGAGCGTTTGCCCGGGTTCGATGCGAAGGCTTACGCCGTCGAGCGCATGGTGCGTTCGATGCGGATCGGCATAGATGACCGCGACATCCTCGACCGCGAGCGCCGTCACGCTAACGAATGTGAATGATCTGTGCGATGACGCGCCCGGCCACCTCGCTCGCGTCGATATCGACCTGGCTCCCGACGTGAAGGTCGTCGATGCTCCCATAGCCGCCGCCCGGAACGTCGATGTCGGTACCGGGCATCACCGTAACCGCGCGTATGCCGCCGCTCGTGCGTACGTAGATGATGGCGTTCGTGTAGTCCACGCGATCGATGCGTCCGATGATCCGCCCGTGATAACGCGGGCTCGTCGCCGGCCCCGCGGGCTGCTCGGCCGGCGCGATCGACGGCAGCAGGCAGAGGCCCGCACCCAGCATGGCGGCGGCAAAGGAGGCTCGGAGCATCTTCCACACAGGGTAACGAAGCAGAGCAAGCATTCATTTCACCCCTCCGCTTGAAAGTTCAGCTCGATAGGCCTCTCCTGCTGCTCGCGCCGCCGGACCGCCCGAGCGCACCGCTTCGACCAGCCCCCGTAAGCGCACGACCGAGTCGTCGTCGGCCCGGCGCCCTGCAAGCACGAGGCGCAGTGCGATGAGGCTCAGTTCCGGCGTCCGCGCGCCCAAACGGCCCATGCCTTCGTAGAACGGGCGCGCTCGCTCGGTGGGTGCGGCGGTTGCGAGCAGCCGGGCGACGAGCTCGGCGCGCGAGAGCTTGCCGTCGAGCAGATGCGCATCGATGAGCGCCTCCTCCACGCCGCTATCGCCGTACCGTAAGGATGACGCGCACGCCGGCCGGGTCGATGACGCGCAGATCGGTAGGGATCGTTCCGCCGGCGCCATGATACGGGACTCCCTGTCCGAGAAGGGTGAACTTGCCGGCGACCGCATCCGTGACGTTCGTACCGGCGAGCGTAACGTCGAGTGGACCGAATCGATCTCCGAGCGCAATGTCGAAGACCGCGAACGCACTCGCGTTGAGTTCGTTGTTGCGGCCGCGATATACGCCGTCGAGGCTCGCATGCCACGAACCACGCACCCAGCTCATCCCGAGCGAGGCTTGTTGCGGAGGAATGTTGAGGAACTGCTCGCCGTTCACCAAGTTGCCGCCGGACGTTGGATTCGCCACGGTTGACGGCAGGTTCTCGGGATATGCGACGTTGACACCATAACTCGCCCAAGCGGTCACGTCGCCGAAGCGCCGCGACAGGCGAACTTCCATACCCTGATAGACCGCGTTACCGACATTGATCGGATACTCCGTGCACGGCGGCGTGGCGGCGATGCAGCCGCCGCCGGTCGCTTGCGCAAGCGGATAATAGTTCTCGATTGGATCGCGCAGGTTCGTATCATAGAGCGAAGCGTCGAGCTGCATGTCGTTGATGCGCTTCGAGTAGCCCATTTCATATTCTGTGGCACGCTCGGGGTTCTCGTTCGGGTTCCCCTGCCCCAGATACACGCCGTTGGCGTCGACCGGCAATGCGGAGAGCGGGAAGACGTAGCGCTCGATCAAGAGCGGCGCCCGAAAACCGGTTCCCACCGACGCGTGCAGCGCCGATGTCGCGTCCAGATCGTACGCGACGCCAAATCGCCCGTCGAGGTTGGTGCCGAACGTCGAGTAGCTCGAGAGGTAGACACCCCCTTCGAGATGCACGCGCTCGCTCGGCGAAAAGGCGCCGCGAACGAAGTACGAGTGCACCTCTTGCGCGAGCGTCGTGGCGATGAAATCTCCCGAGAGCGATTCACGGCGCAGGGAGGCTCCTACGGCAAAGGTGTAATCGACACCGTCACGCTGCCATGAAAGCGAGAGATTTTCGCGCCGGTCCAAGTGCGTCACATCGTACGGCGAGACGCCCGACCCGGTGAAGCCGATCGAGTCGTCGTCCAGGCTGCCGTCCAGCAGCAACGTCCCCGCGCCCACCGGCGTGCGGCCGTGGAGATCGTACGCTCGGAGGTCCTGAGCGACGTTCGCCGTCCCCGGTCCCAGAAAATACGCTCCGGGAGTTCCGTCGTTCGGATCGACGGGTGCGCTTTCGGCGCCGCTCATGTCGCGAAGATCACCCAGCGTGAGGATGCGTAAACCGACGTCGGTGCTTTGGGAAATGTTGTAGACGAGATTCATCAGAGCGGTGCGCTCGCCGATCGTCGAGCCCACGTGCGTTTTCGAAGGCCCGATGCACCGTGATCCCGGCGGAAGCGTCGAGTCGAAACCGCCGGTACAGAGCGTTACCTCCTGATCGACGTTGCCGTGCTCTTGCGTATCATCGGCTGCAAACGCATATCCGAGCCTGCCGGCGGTGCCGCTCGCATTGATCCAGCCTTCGCTGCGCCCGAAGGAACCGGTTGAAAGCGAGAACGCCGAGCGCGGCTCGAGCGTCGGGCGCAGCGAGATGAGATTGACCGCTCCTCCGAACGTGTTACTGGCCGCCAGATCGCTCGGTCCCAGGCCTTCGGTGACCTCGATCGCACTGAATACGGAAACCGGCAGCTGCGAGAGGTCGAGGTCGCCGGTATTGCCGTCGTTGAGCACTTGCCCGTCCAGCGTCACGAGCGTCTCGGACGGATCGGGGCCGCGCAATGCGACCGGCAGCGGCGCCGTCGATGCTCCTCCGTCGGGACGCGCAAACGTCACCGAGGGGACTTCTGCGAGACCCTCGATGACGCGATCGAATCCCATTTGATCGAGCTGCATGCGACTGATTTCGGTACTCGGAATGAACTGATGCACGCCGGTTTGCATTCCGTTGACGCGAACGGTCGCGATCGTGCGTAGCGTCGGGGCGTCTGCCGGGACGAGTGCGATATCCATTCGTTCGTCTTGATCGACACGTATCGGCCCAATCTCGATGCTACGAAAGCCTTGAGCCGTCGCGACGACCGTGACGAGACCGGGATCGACGCGAATCAGGAATCCGCCGCTCGCGTCGGTTCGCAAATGCTGCGAAGAGCCATTCTCGAGTACGGTGACGCTCGCAGCCACCACCGGTCCGCCCGATTGCGCGCGAACGCTTCCATGCAACACGCAACACAGGGCGAGGACCACCGTCCTCTCGTTCTGCTGCGCCGGTGGAGCGTCCTGGGATTCACCCACGGCGGCGCGGGCGCCGGCGTTGGTCCGTCAGGTCCGAAAGACGCCAGGCGCACTCTGCCATGAGGTCGCGTACGTCGAGCAGCGTTTCGAGGAGTAATGCGCGCTGCGCACGGTCGCTCGTCGATTCGACGATCGCGCTCTCGATCTCTTCGCGTGAGCGCGGCATGCGTGCGAATCGCATCACCGGGTCCTCCCGGCTTTCGGGCGGTCGATCAGCAGGATATCGTCGGATGCGCAACCGCAATAACGAGCAATACGACGCAGAATCGTCGCCGACGGTACCATCCTGCCGCGTTCGTATTCACTCCAGGTAACGGGGTGGATTCCGACGGCAGCCGACGCCTCTTTTTGCGTCTCGCCTCGCAGGACACGCCACTCCCGAAGGGTCCGTGCTTTGGCCATTCCGACGAGCATGATATCGTGTTTAGCCCATTTTGTGCAATTGCTTTGGCTGTCTTTTTGGAGCCCGACTTAGGCTTTTCACTAAATGTCCCCCTTCGCCTTAAGCGAATCGACTATCATGCCCGCGAAACGCGCTCGCCGCGTCGACACTTTCCCCACGGAACTCGGCGCAAACATCCGACGCTGTCGCGAAGAGCGCCACCTCACGCAACGCGAGCTCAGCCGCGCCGCGCACTACGATCTCGCCCAGCTTTCCGCGATCGAGAACGGACTCGCGGTTCCGCGCGCCGATGCGCTGAATCGTATCGCCGAAGTCCTCGACGTTTCGCTCGACCGTCTCTGCGGACGCCGCGCGTTCACGGCGGGCGATAAGGAAAGGGGATCACCTTCGGGGCGCTCGTCGGATCAGTTGCTCTCGGCGGGAACGATGGCCGTGGTGGACGAGCTTCGCGATTTGCGTCGCCGCGTCGAACGTTTGGAAACGTGGCGCGAGAGCCGCGAAACACGGCCTCGAAGCAAGACATAGCGAAGGCCAAGCGATCGTCTGTGTATTCCGTCATGCGACGATGATGCAGCAGCCGCGTGCCGACTGTATGGCATTGAAGTTCAGGAGGAGCGTGGGGCGAAGCCGAGCGAGAGTGAGTTCATGCAGTAGCGTGTGTTGCGCGGCCCGGGGCCGTCGTCGAAGACGTGGCCGAGGTGCGAATCGCAGCGCTTGCAGCGCACCTCGGTGCGGGGCATACCGTGCGTGTCATCTTCGAGAAGCCGCACGTTCTGCTGCTCCTGCGGGTGCGTGAAGCTCGGCCAGCCGCAATGGGATTCGAACTTCGCATCGGCCGCGAAGAGCGGCGCACCGCAAGCACCGCACAGGTACGTGCCGTCTTCGGTGACGTTCAGCAACGCGCCGCTGAAAGGGCGCTCCGTCCCGGCTTCGCGCAGGATATGGTAGCGCTCGTCGCCGAGCTCGTGCCGCCACTCCTCCTCCGTCTTGATGACCGCCGGATCCGCATCTTTGTGGTTCATGCTCGCTCTTTCGCCGCGGCGGCGGTGAAGGGCTTGCCGCGGGGGAGCAGGTATTGCGCCTCACATGGCTCTTTCCCAGGAACGGATCACGGAGCTCAAGCTCCGCGCCAACGACGTGCGTCAAGGCATCATCCGTTCGCTCGTCGCCGCCGGCTCGGGACATTCTGCGGGTCCGCTCGACATGTCGGACATTTTCACGGCGCTCTACTTTCACGTCTTGCGCCACGACCCGCAGAATCCGGACTGCCCGCAGCGCGATCGCCTGCTCCTCTCCTGCGGACACATCACGCCCGTCCGCTACTCGGCGATGGCTTATGCGGGATACTTTCCCGTCGAAGAGCTGCTCACGCTGCGCAAGTTCGGAACGCGGCTCCAAGGACATCCGGAGCGCCTGCGGCTGCCCGGTATGGAGACGACCTCCGGGCCGCTGGGCGAAGGGCTCGCGCAAGGCGTCGGGATGGCGCTGGCCGCAAAGACGGATGCCGACGATTGGCGCGTCTACGTCGTCACCTCCGATGCCGAGCATCAGTGCGGGTTGCACTGGGAGGCTGTCCTGACCGGCGCCAAGTTCAAGCTCGACAACCTCATCAACATCGTCGACCGTAACGTAATCCAAATCGACGGCAGCACCGAGGAGGTAATGCCGCTCGAGCCGCTCGCCGACAAGTATCGCGCCTTCAATTGGAACGTCTTCGAATGCGACGGTAACGACGTCGCCGCCGTGATCGAAACGCTCGAGCGCGCGCAGCAGGCAAAAGGACGTCCCTGCGTCGTGATCGCGCACACCCTCCCCGGCAAGGGCGTCTCGTTCATGGAGGGCGACTACACCTGGCACGGTAAGCCGCCCAACCGGGAACAGGGCGATCGGGCGCTTCGCGAACTGGATGCGGAGCGCGAGAGGATTCTCGCACATGCTTAAAGGGGAGGAGCGCAACCAGGTCCCGACGCGCAACGGCTTCGGCGAAGGCTTGATCGAAGCCGGTGCGCGCAATAAGAACGTCATCGGCATATGCGCTGATCTCGCTGAGTCAACCCGCATGGAGGGATTCAAGAAAGCGCACCCGGAGCAGTACTTCGAGATCGGCGTCTCTGAGCAGATGCTCGTAGCGATGGCCGGCGGACTGGCCGCCGTTGGAAAGATTCCATGGATCGCCTCGTATGCGATGTTCAATCCCGGGCGATCCTGGGAGCAAGTCCGCACCATCATGGCGCTCAACGAGACCAACGTCAAGATCGCGGGCGCACACGCAGGCGTCTCCGTCGGACCCGACGGCGCGACACATCAGGCGATCGAGGACATCGCGATCATGCGCGTGATCCCGCACATGCTGGTGGTCGTGCCGTGCGACGCGATCCAAACCAAGAAAGCGACGATTCTGCTCTCCGAGACGTGGGGCCCGACATACCTGCGTTTCGGGCGCGAGAAGTCGCCGATCATCACGACCGAAGAAACACCCTTCGAGTTGGGTAAGGCGCAGACGTTTCGCGAGGGCGGGGACGTGGCGATCATCGCTTGCGGAATCCTCGTTTACAACGCGCTCGTCGCCGCGGAGAAGTTGGCCAAGGAGAACGGCATCGAGTGCCGCGTGATCAACAATCACACCGTCAAACCGATGGACGAAGCGACGATCGTCGCCGCCGCGGCGGAGTGCGGCGCCGTCGTCACCGTCGAGGAGCACCAGGTCCATGGCGGCATGGGCTCCGCCGTCGCCGAGATCCTCGCGCAGCGCTACCCGGTCCCGATCGAGTTCGTCGGCGTCGAGGATCGCTTCGGCCAGTCAGGTGATCCCGCCGAACTCATCGAGTACTATGGCATGGGCGCGTCGTCGATCAAAGCCGCGGCCAAACGCGCGCTAAAGCGGAAGAGCTAGAACCTCTCGCAACGCATGGACGCGGATGCGATCGTGATCGGCGCCGGCGCGGCGGGATTAGCAGCCGCGCGGAGCCTGGTGAACCGGTCGTTGCGCGTGATCGTCCTGGAGGCGCGCGATCGCATCGGCGGCCGCGTGTGGTCGCTCCCCTCAGGGCGCGCCGTCGTGCCGGCCGAACTCGGTGCCGAGTTCATCCATGGCCGTGCCGAGCAGACGATGGTCTTGCTCCGCGAGGCGGGTACTGCGGCAATCGACACCGGCGGCGAGTCGTGGACGTGGCGCGGGAACGGAGATCTGCAGCGCGTCGACGACGATTTCATACCGCCCGCCCGCATCTTTGACGGCGCTCGCGCGCTCGGCGCCGATGAAAGCGTCGATCGCTTCTTGCGACGTCTCGAGAATGAAACGGCGATGCGAAACGCGGTCGAAATGGCGCGCGCCTTCGTCGAAGGATTCGAGGCTGCCGATCCCGCGATTGCGAGCGTGCGGGCGATCGAGGACGAGCTGCAATCGGGCGTCGATTTTTCGAGCGCGCGACCGCTGGGCGGTTACGGGCCCATGTTCGAGTGTCTGCATGAAGCCTGCGTCGCCGCAGGCGTCCAAACGTGCCTCTCCACCGCCGTGCAACGCGTTTCGTGGGAGCGCGGCGCCGTCGCCGTTGACACGAAGAACGCTTCGGGGGAATCGCGAACGGTTCGCGCGCGGGCCGCTATTGTTACGCTTCCGGTGGGCGTCCTACGGCATCGCGGTGACGAGACCGAGGTCACGTTCGAGCCCGACCTGCCCGCGCACAAGCGCGAGGCGCTCGAACATCTTGAGATGGGACATGCGATCAGGGTGGTGCTTCGGTTTCGGACGGCGTTCTGGGAACAACTACGCGATGGGCGCTACCGTGACGCCGCGTTTTTCCGAGCCTCAGTCCAATCGTTCTCGGCCTATTGGACGCAGGTGCCGGTGCGCAGCGAACTGGTCGTGGCGTGGATCGGGGGTCCCAAGGCGAATGCGTTGAAGGCCACCGCAAATGAAGAACTCATCGAGCGCGCGCTCGACGGTTTTGGGGCATTGTTCGGCGAACCCGCGCTCGCACGCCGGGAGTTCGTCGGCGGCGTCATGCGCGATTGGGGTGGCGATGCGTTTGCACGCGGTGCGTACAGTTATGTCGCCGTCGCCGGCGGCAACGCGCGCACGGTCCTTGCGTCGCCCGTCGACGACACGCTCTTCTTCGCGGGCGAGGCGACATCGAGCGACGGCCAAGGCGGCACGGTAAACGGGGCGCTCGAAACCGGCGAACGCGCTGCCTGGGAAGCAGCGGGGGCGCTCGGCGTGGCGGGGTGACGATGACCGAAACGGCGTCCGCCCTCACCGCTTGGTCGAGTTTCTACGTCATGATCGGCTCGGCAGCTGCCGCCCTGACCGGACTGATGTTCGTCGTGATCACCCTGGTGAACCGCGTCGAACGCACGCAAAACGCTCCCGACGGGATCGCGACGTTCAGCACGCCGACGGTCGCACATTTTTCCGTGGCACTGCTCGTCTCCGCGATTCTCAGCGCACCTTGGCACGCGATGGTTTATCCAGCCGTATTGCTCGGACTCATCGGTCTGTGCGGCGTCGCGTACCTCCTGCGCCTATTGCCACGGACGAAGCGGTTGAGCTCCTATAGTCCGGATGTCGAGGATTGGATCTGGTATTCGATTCTTCCATTGATCGCCGGCGGCGCGATTCTCGTCGGCGCCATCATGCTCTTTGCGAAACCCGTGCAAGGGCTCTTTGCGATCGCGGGCGGCGTCGTGCTGCTGATCTTCATCGGCATCCGCAACGCGTGGGACGTCGTGACGTACATCACGATCGGCCCCGGGAAACCGTAAGAGCCTCGTGCTGTTCGTCGGCGAAGCGGAGGCCTACGTAGAGGGTCCGGCCGGATGAGAAGTGATTGCCCTGGGCGTTGAAATACGTGATGTAGTAGCGATCGTTCAGGACGTTGGCGATCCGTAGCGTCAGGGCGAGGTTCTGCGACAACGCGATGCCTTTCTCGACGTCGAACACGGCGTGCGGCGTGTACTTGCAGAATCCGGGCGTCGTCGGCGGACATGCCGACGATGAAAGGCCGCTTCCGTACTCGCCGTCCATCGAAATCCAGCCGCCGTGCGTATCGTTCTCGACGATGCCGCCCGTCGCTCCCCAGCGCTGTTCGTGGTCGGCCGGCGTCCAGTCCGTCGGCGAGCCGAAGCACGGCGCGAGCAGCTGCGTCTCGCAACCTCGATTCACCGAGTACGTGTGATTGGCCGACAGATAGAAGCGGCCGCCGCGAAGCAGCGGAATTTGGTAATAGATCGTTTGCGTCGCGATGCGGCCTTGTGCGTAGTTGATGTCCTGGTGCAAGGCGGTTACGCCGACCTGCGTATCGTCGATGAGGTCGGTCGCGTTCTTCTGCATGATGCGCATGCCGAGATCGCCTGAGCCGAGCGGTAGGTGCCCGCCGATCTCATTGTCGGAATCTCGCTGCGGCCGCAAATCGAAGGCAGCCACCTGCCGCTGTAAGGGCAGGTTCAGCAGGAAGGCCGCCTGCGGCGAGACGTTTTCAAAAGAGAACGGCGTGAAAAAACGACCGTAATAGACGTACGCCGAGGCGCGCGGGCCGAAGAAGCGCGTGAACTTCACGCGCGGGCTTACTTGCGACGCAGCGTCGTGGAACTGCGTCGAGGAGAGCTGAAATGCGTCCGCGCGAATGCCGTAATCCAGCTCGTACAGATTACCCATCTGCCACGCGTCCTGGAGGTAGGCCGTCTCCGTGTGCCCGATGTTCGGCGCGTCGTCGGTCACCGTGTACGCCGCACCCGGAGTCGACGGCGTATAGATCGGCGCGAGGAAGTTCCCGGGCTGCAGCGTGATCGCGTAGAGCTTTTGTACGTCGGCAGCGTCGTAGGAGGCGCCGGCGCGGATTTCGTGGCGCTCGCTGCGCAGCGCGTAATCGGCCGTAAACGCTGCGTCCGTCGCCGTACGATCGCTGAAGAGCGAGTAGGCGCACGTCGTCGGCGTAAAGTTGCCGGTAGAGACCGCATCCGCGCAATCCGTCGGCGAACCGCCGTTCTCCAGGTTCACGTTCTCTCCGAAGGTAAAGTCGTTAACAGGATCGCCGAAGTCGCGGATGCCCGATCGCTTGAACGACGGGCCGAAGGAAAAAACGCCGTTATCCCCGATCGCATGGCGATACTGCAGCACGGCAAACGTATCTTGCTGGGTGTCGTTGTCGTCTGTCGACGCCGGCTCACCGCGGTTGACGTCATTCGGGATCTGAAATGTCTGATAGGCATGCGTAAGCGTGACGTTGAGACTGTCGCTCACCGTGAGCGGAAAGGTCATGCGAAGAAACTGGCTGACATCGCTGCCACGATTGTGCGGCGATGCGAACTCCGGCGGATCGAGCGCGCGATCGCTTTGCGCATCGTGCAATGCAAGCACGAGGTTACCGTCGGCCAACGGTGCATGATATTCCATCGTGGAATCGATGGCCGCATACGAACCGGCCTCGACGTAGCCTGAATAGCCCGGCAGGCCCGCGGTCGCGCGCGTGCCGATGTCGACTACCGCCGCAAAGCGGTCGCCGTACTCGGCAGGGTATGCGCCCTCGAACACGTCGACGAACGCGGCATCCGCGAGATCGAGCTCGCTGCCGACCTCACGATTCAGCTCCTGCGGCACGGGAACGCCGTCGACGATGTAGTTGATGTCCCCGTGATCCCCATTGATGTGCACGACGCCGTTCGCGCCGCGAGCGGCGCCGGGAAGTTGCAGCAGCAGATTCGGAAACGACGTTGCCGCGGGCGATCTCTCAAGGATCGTTTGAGTCAGCGTGAGATCCGTCCCGGAGCCACGCAACGACGGTCGCACTCCGTAGGTCGTGGTACCCGTGCCGATGACCTTCAGGTGCAGGTGCAAGGCGACGCTCGCGCCTGCACTCGTCAGTTCCACGCGAACGATATCCGATTCGCCCCCCGCGCTCGCGCTCACCACGTACGCGCCGATCGGGAGCGCGCTGAATCCGAACCGCCCGCGGGCGTCGGTTTTTGTCCTCCGCACCGCGTTGCCGCCCTCGACCGTGACGTTTGCCCCCGCCACCGGAGCGCGCGAGCGGGTGACGCTCCCCTCCAGATAGGTCAGCCCCTGAGCCGCCGAGGGCCGAGGCAGGAGCGGGGGCACCGCGATCAGGCCGGCCAGCAACATTTTGCAAATGATTCGCATTTGAGAATGATTCCCAGATTAACGGCAGCCTCCTTCCGGCCTCGCAGCAGGGCAGGGCTGGGCGGGTGCTGCCGCGCATTTTGGCTGCATGACGACATCGATAGATCGCTCTGCGGCTCAGGCTGCCCAAAACGTTTGGGAGATGGCGCAGCAGCAGCTCGACGAGGTTGCGCGCCTCATCGGGTTAAGCGAATCCATCCATCTCTACCTTCGCCAGCCCAAGCGGGTCCTCGAAGTTTCGGTTCCGGTGCGCATGGACGCCGGACGCTTTCGCGTCTTTACCGGCTATCGCGTGCAGCACAACATGTCGCGCGGCCCCGCCAAGGGCGGCATTCGTTTCCATCCCGACGTGACGCTCGATGAGGTCAAAGCGCTCGCGATGTGGATGACCTGGAAGTGCGCGCTGGTGAACATTCCGTTCGGCGGCGCAAAAGGCGGCGTGATCTGCGATCCCAAGGCGATGTCGATGCAAGAACTCGAGAATATGACGCGGCGCTTTACCACGGAAATTTCGATCATCATCGGCCCCGAGAAAGACATTCCGGCTCCAGACGTCTACACGACGCCGCAGATCATGGCGTGGATCATGGATACGTTCTCCATGCAAAAGGGATATTCGATTCCCGGCGTCGTCACCGGTAAGCCGATCGCGATCGGCGGATCGCTCGGCCGCGATAAAGCGACGGCGCGCGGCTGCCTGTACGTCGTCAACGAAGCGATGAGCGTCATGAAACTCTCGATCGAGGGGGCGCGCGTCGCGATTCAAGGCTTCGGCAATGCGGGCATGCACGCCGCGACGCTGATGGGCGAGCGCGGCTATCGCGTCGTCGCGGTCTCCGATTCACGCGGCGGCGTCGCCAATCCGAAGGGGCTCGACGTGCGCGGCCTGGTGGCACACAAGCTCGAAACCGGCTCCGTCGTCGGCTTCGGCGGCGGCGATAAGATCACGAACAAAGAGGTGCTCGAGTACGAGTGCGACGTGCTCGTGCCGGCAGCGCTCGAGAAGGTCATCACGCGGGAAAACGCGCCGAAGATCCGAGCGAAGATCGTCGCCGAAGCGGCCAACGGTCCGACGCTGCCGGAAGCCGATGCGATCCTGCACGATCGCGGCATCATGGTGCTGCCGGACATCCTCGCGAATGCGGGCGGCGTCACGGTTTCCTATTTCGAGTGGGTTCAGGATCTCCAAGAGAACTTCTGGGAGGAAGACGAAATCAACATGCGTCTCAAGCGGAAGATGACGCGCGCCTTCCGCGAGACGCACGACCAGGCGATGCGTCACGGCGTGAACATGCGCAGCGGCGCGTACGCAGTCGCAGTCGATCGCGTCGCCGAGGCAACGAGACTCCGCGGCCTCTACCCATAGCCTTCGCACCCGGCATCACGTGTAGCTGCGAATGAGGGAGCGGAGGATCCGGCGGAGTTTCTGCGGGCGCGACAGCGGGCCGTCGAGCACGCCTTCGTAGAGATCGGCGGCGGTCAACAGCGCGAAGCGCGACCCGTCGTTCGGGAGGCGCCTTGCCAGAACCGCCGCCTCGCGATAGTACGCCCGTGCTCGCTCGACGACGCGGCGCCGAATATCTTCGGGCCGCTTATCTGCACGCGCGCCCGGGAGGTAACTGCGCCCGAGGCCCCGGTCCGCTTCGACGTCGCGGAGAATGTTGGTGAGCTGCAGCGCGATCCCGAGCCGTTCGGCCCGATCGAGCGAATCGGCGTCGGCAGCTCCGAGAATCGGCATCGCGCAGCGCCCGACCGTTCCCGCCACCGCGGCGCAATACTCCTCGAGATCCTGCATCGTTTCGCACGCAAATCCATCGACATCGCGCCGGCACGCGCGAATCAAGCGCAGCGCGTCCGTCACGTCGATGGGAAAGTTTGCGAAGGCGCGCCGGACCGCGGAAAACCATGGAGCGTCGCTTTCGTGCTGCGGATCGCGGATGCGCGCGAGATCGCGCTCGATCGCCGCTAGCCTTGCATAACGCTCATACGGCTCGAGCCCGGGGAGGTCGGCGAAATCGTCGGCCGTACGGAAGACGCCGTAGATCGCCTCGACCGCCTCGCGTTTGACCTGCGGCAGAAAACGCGTGGCCAGGAAGAAACTTTTGGCCTGCACGCGCATGAGTTCTCGGCAATAGCGCTGCGAAGAGGGCTCGCGCGGGGTATGCGCAGAAGGTGACATAGATGTCTCCGCGGGTTCCATTCGCCGGACACCGTTACGTTTCCGACGTCTTGGAGGGTCTCCTCGACGCCGAAGAGATTCGAGGAGCCGTACGCGCATACTGCGTTCGCCTTCTGGATTCGCTTCCCGATCCGCTATGCACGCAGCTCGAAGCCGCCGCGACGTACGTCGGCGGCAAGTGCATGGGTTACCCTGCGATTTGGTTTCTCGAGCGCCTCCTTGTGGACGAGCTTGCCGTCGAGGAAATTCTCGAACGCTGCCGCACCACGCTGTGTATCAGCCTTACGACCTCGATCGTCGACGATCTCGCCGACGGTGACGAGCCGTTCGGTTCGGCGTATCTCGCCTATTTGTACGTGCTGATCGGGAAGGCTGCGCTCGAAGGCAGTCACGCCGATCCGAGTTCGCGCGACCGGCTCTATCGCGCGCTCGACGTGTGCCTGAATCCCGCTGCGAATATGCTCGACGACGTCCTCGAGCGCCGTGGCAAACGGATCGGCTGCTTCTTCCAAATGATTGCCGGCGAGGCGCTCGATGGGCTTTGGCCGGCGGATAGAGCCCACGTCGCGCTGGATGCGATCGGCCGGTTCGGTGAGATCTGCGCGCACGTCGACGACTGGATGGATGCCGAACGTGATCTCGCTCGCGGTATATCGGAAAACTCGACGCTCGTGCTCCTGCGCGAACGTCTCGGCGGGGTGGCGGTGACCCCCAAGGACCTTTCGCTACATCGCGAATGGCTCCGCGACGAACTCATCGGCGTATTGACGAGGCACATCATGAAGATGGCCGCAGCCCTGCGACCATTGAATGTCCCCGCTGCCGTGCGCGGCCTCGACGTCCTTCTGCTTCGGCTTCCCCCGACGCTGGACGCGACCGAGTTCCGGTCCCGGGCCTTACTCCGCTCGGTGTAGCTCGAGCCAGAACGTCGGCGACTCGGTGAGATATCCCGGGATGCCGCTGCGTTTGACCGCGTAGCGTTCCGCCTCTTGCCGGCCGACGAGATGCGCGCCGGTGCGAATCACGGCGTGCTGCTCTTCTTGGTGGATCGCCGCGCCGACCCGATAACCGAGATACGCCGTTCCGGCAAGATAGAGGATGCAGAGCAATCCGAAGATCGCCAGCAGGCCGAGCACGAATCTCATGCTACGCCGCTACGGCAATTCTCGGGTGCGCTCCTTCGACTTCGCTCGCGCCGCGCGCTCACTACGCTCAGGATGACAAGCGCGGCCCGATGCCTAAATCAGCCCCATGCTAAGTCGATTTGTAGGCGTTGCTCTGGCCATGCTCTTCCTCGGGGTGGGTGCGCAGGCGGCCGAGCCGAACGCAAGAGCGGTTTCATACGCCGTCCAGACGGACCCTGAAACTCTCGTCCTCGACGCCCGCCAAGCCGGACGCGGCCTCATGTTCGCCCATCTGACGATCCCGGTGCGCCCCGGCTCCTTCACCGTCACCTACCCGAAGTGGATCCCGGGCGAGCACGGGCCGACGGGACCGCTCAACGACATGGCCCAACTGCGCGTTACCGCGAATGGTGCGCCGATCGCCTGGCATCGCGATCAGGTCGACATGTACGCATTCCACCTCGACGTCCCGGCCGGCGTGACGCACGTCGACGTCGATTTCGACGTGCTGCTCAACGCCGCCGATGCGATGTCGACCAAGAACATCGCGATCGTCAACTGGAACCGCGACCTCGTCTATCAAAACGACACCGCCTCCAAAGACGACTTCGTGCGCGCGAGCGTGATTCTGCCCGACGGGTGGAGTTACGGCACGGCGCTGCCGGTGGCAGCCTCGAGCGGAAATCGCGTCGACTTCTCGGTCGTTCCGCTGAACACGCTCATCGACTCGCCGCTCGACATGGGGCGCTTCTCCCGGCACATCGTGTTGTGGTCGGGAGACGGCACGGAGCAGGTGCTCGACGCATTCGCCGATCATCCGCAGGACTTGGAGTTTCCGAGCTCCCTGATCGATGCCTACGAGAACATGACGCCGGAGGCGCTCGCGCTCTATGGATCGCGCCACTGGAACGTGTATCACTCGCTGCTCACGCTCTCCGACGCCATTGGCTTCGAGGGGATCGAGCACCATCAGTCCAGCGACAACCGCGCGCCCGAAGACTTCATGACCAACCCGCAGCGGCAGCTCGCCTTTGGCGATCTGCTCACGCACGAGTTCTCGCATTCGTGGAACGGAAAGTATCGCCGCCCCTTCGATCTCTGGCAGCCGAACTTCCAGATCCCCGAACACACGGAGCTGCTCTGGGTGTACGAGGGCATGAACCAGTACCTCGGCGATCTGCTCTCCTTCCGCATGGGCATCCGCAAGCCGTCGGAATATCCCGAATACCTCGCGTCGATCTACGCCCAGATGGATATGGAATCGGGACGCTCGACGACGCCGCTCATCGACCTCACGACCGGCGCGCCCTACTATTACGCCAATGGCGGCGCGTGGGGCAACCTGCGGCGCAGCGCCGGCGACTTCTATACGGAGGGCGAGCTGATTTGGCTCGACGCCGACACGATCATTCGCGAGCGCTCGGGTGGGAAGCGATCGCTCGACGATTTCCTACATCTCTACAGCGCGCCGGCGCTCACGGGCCCGATCACGAAGACCTACACGCGCGCCGACATCGAACAGATGCTGGGCGAGGTGCAGCCCTACGATTGGCACGGCTTCTTCGAACGCTACGTCTACGAAATCTCAACCGACCCGCCGAACGACGATCTCGCGCGCGCCGGCTGGCGGTTGACCTACACCGAGCACCCGAACACGTTCATCGCAGCTGCGCAATCGATGCGGCATCTTACCAATGAGATCTACGACATTGGGCTGATTATCGATGCGAAGGGCAAGATATTGAGCGTGCGACAGAACTCGGCGGCCTGGGATGCCGGCTTGGGGCCGAACATGACGATCCTCGCAGTCGGCGGCCAGAGTTATTCGGAGGATGCTCTGCGCTACGAGATTCGCACCGCCGCCCATGCGATCGGCTCGATCGCCTTCGTCGTCGAGCAAAGTGGGTGGGTCAATACATATCGCGTCGCCTATCACGGCGGCTTACGCTATCCGCACCTGGAGCGCATTCCGGGAACCGTCGATATGTTCGCATCGATCATGTCGGCTCATCGAGGGAGATAGATCCGTGGACGCTCTTCGCAGGCTGCTCTTCGTCCTCGTCGCTGCGGCGGCGAGCGCCGCCCTCCTCGCGCGCCCGCTGCACGCCGCGGTCGTCGCCTTTCCGACGCCGCCGCCGGTCCCGTCTCCCAGCCCCGTCACCGACACGTATTTCGGGCAAAGCGTCGCCGACCCGTATCGCTACTTCGAGAACATGAGCGATCCGGTCGTGCAGGCGGTCTTCCGCGATCAGAACGCGTACGCGCGCGCCGTCCTCGCGCGGCTCGACGGCGCGCGGCAGCGATTGCTCGCGCGCATCACCCGCTTGGACAACGCCGGTGCCACGGTCGGCGGCGTCACGCGCGACGGGCGCTACTACTTCTATTTGAAGCTGGCGCCGGGCGCGAACAATCAGAAGCTCTACGTGCGCGGCGCAAGCGGGGGGCCCGAGCGCGTGCTCGTCGATCCCGATACGCTCGCAAGCGCCGGCAAGCACTATACGATCAATTACTTCCTGCCCTCTCTCGACGGCAAATACGTCGCGTACGGAATCTCCGAAGGCGGCTCCGAAGCCTCCGTCATCCACATCGTCCAGACCGCAACGGGGAAGGTGCTCCCGGATGCCATCGACCGCGCCTACTTCGTCGGCGTGACGAGTTGGCTACCCGGCGAGCGATCGTTCTACTACGTGCGGTTCCCCGCGCTGCGGCCGGGCGAGCCCGCAACCGACAAAGAGACGCGCGCCGTCTGCTACCTCCACGTCCTCGGCCGCAACCCGGATCGAGACGTGCCCGTCTTCGGATACGGCGTGGAGCCCTCGTTGACGTTCGCGCCGACGGACTTCCCCATCGTCCTCTACTCGCCCGCTTCGCCGAATCGCACCGTCGCCTACGTCGCACACGGCGTCAAGAACGAAGTCACGATCTATGCCACACGAGCGGGCATTCTCACCTCCGGAAACGTCGCTTGGAGACGCGTCGCGACCGATGCCGACGACGTCACCGGCTTCGATACCAAGGGCTCGACGATCTATCTCCTCACGCACGCAAACGCGCCGACCTATAAGGTCTTCGCGACAACCCTGGACGCGCCGGACTTTGGCCACGCGCACCTCGTGGTTGCGCCGAGCGCCCACACGGTGATCGAGCAAATCGGCGTTGCCAGCGACGGTTTGTACGTTCGTGCCCGCAATGGCGGCCTCGGCCGCATTTTCAAGGTTGCGATCTCCGCCAACGGGGCGACCGGCACCCCGAGAGTCCTACAACTGCCGTACGACGGCGACGTCACCAGCCTCGCCACCGATCCGCGGGTCGGCGGTGCGACGTTCGGCCTCACGGGCTGGACGCACTCGCTTCTGTACTACGTCGTCGCGCCCGACGGAACTATTTTGGATTCGCGTCTGAAACCGCTCTCACCGGTTGACGAATCTGCATACACGTCGCAGGAAATTCAGGCGCGAAGCGCCGACGGGACGATGGTTCCGCTCTCCATCGTCTATCGCAGGGGCTTGCGGTTCGACGGCTCGCATCCGACATACCTCGAAGGCTACGGTGCATACGGGATTACGATCGAGCCGGGATTCAGCACCACGCGCCTCGCCTGGATGGAACGCGGCGGCGTCTACGCCGTTTGTCACGTGCGCGGCGGCGGCTGGTACGGCGAAGCCTGGCATCGCGCCGGGATGATCGCGACCAAACATCACACGTGGGAAGACTTCGTCGCCTGCGGGGAGTGGCTCGTCGCACATCGTTACACGTCGCCGGCGCACCTCGCCGGCGAGGGGACGAGTGCGGGCGGCATCACGATCGGGCGAGCGATCACGACGCGGCCCGATCTCTTCGCTGCCGCGCTCGACGTCGTCGGCGTGAGCAACGCGACGAGGTCGGAGTTCACGCCGAACGGACCGCCGAACATTCCCGAGTTCGGAACCGTCACGAACGAGGTCGGATTCCACGCGCTCTACGCGATGGACGCGTATCTCCACGTCGTCAACGGCACGAAGTATCCCGCGGTGATGCTCGTCACCGGATACAACGATCCCCGCGTGTCGTCATGGGAGCTCGCCAAGTTTGCGGCGCGACTTGAGACCGCCACGACCAGCGGGCGGCCGATTCTGCTGCGCGTCGACTACGATGCGGGGCACGGATTCCTCGCCGCATCGCGCGCGCAAACGGACGCGCTCCTCGCCGACCAGTATGCCTTCCTGTTATGGCAGTGCGGCGACCCCGCGTTCGCGTCAATCCCTATCCACGTGCGGTAGCCCCGGGCACATGAGCTAGCCGCCGATTTCGGAGAGCGCGCGCATCTGCGACGCGGGCTCCCCGAGACGTAGATAATGGCGCTCGGGTTTGATCAGCATCGAGCGGCTGAGGATCTCGCCGATCTCCTCGGCCGCGGCGCCCGCACGCAACGGGCCGCGCAGATCGACGTGGTGATCGCCGAAGAGGCAGAGGCGCAGGCGGCCGTCCGCCGTAAGGCGGATGCGATTGCAGCGGTCGCAGTAATCGTGCGAGAGCGGCGTGATGACGCCAATCGTTCCCGCAGCGCCCGGAAAGGCGAAGTAGCGCGCGGGACCGTTTCCGTGCGGGCCGTCGACCGGTTGCAGATCTCCGACGGAGCGCAGGCGCTCGAGCAGTTCGTCCGCGGATACGTACTCTTCACGCTGCGCATCCGCGTACTCGATCACCGGCATCGCCTCGATGAAGCGCACCGCCACCGGAAGGCGTCGTGACAACTCGGCAAACGCTTCGACCTCGTCGTCGTTGCGGCCGCGCATCATGACGCAGTTGATCTTCACCGGCGCGAGCCCACGCTCGATCGCCGCATCGATCGCCCGCAGCACGCGCTCCAATCCGGGGCGGCGTGCGATCTCTTCGAAACGCTCGGGCGAGAGCGTATCGAGCGAGACGTTCACGCGGCGCAAACCCGCGGCGGCGAGCGCCTCGATCTGCTCCTCCAGCAGCAAGCCGTTGGTCGAGAGCGCGATGTCGTCGATGCCGGGAATCCGCGCGATCATTTCGAGCAGGCGTTCGAGGTGGCGGCGCAAGAGCGGCTCGCCGCCCGTCAGGCGGATCGCTCGCACGCCGACCGCGGCCGCAGCCTCGACGATCCGCGCGATCTCCTCGTAGGAGAGGATCTCGTCGCGTTTCAGCCATGGCAGGCCGCCCTCCGGCATGCAGTAGACGCAGCGCAGATTGCACTTGTCGGTGACGGAGACGCGCAAGTACTCGATCGGCCGCGCGAACGCGTCGGTGAGCGCCCCTCGCGTCAGGTCGATCGTCGGCATCGCCATGCCGCGATGCTTCTCGCCGCCATCAGGGAGGGCCCCTCTCCGGCCTCGTTTAAAGTCGCACTCCAAGGAGTTTGAACACCGCAATGAGAGCACGATTTCTTGCCGCCACGGTTCTGGCCGCTTGCGTCTGCAGCACGATCGCGCGTGCCGACATGGGACCTACCTACGCCGGCCCGATCTCGCCATCCGAGCAGCAGTTCATCGATTCGATATCGCGCGATTTAAATGCGCGCTTCCCGCACGCGAGCGATGCCATACGCGCCGGCTACGTACGCTACACCGGGATCGACGAAACCGGCGCGATCAGTTATGCGAATCAACAGTGGGTTTCGGACCCGACACATCCAAGCCAGCTCTGGTACGACAAGGACGGCAATCTCCTGGGCGCGGACTTCTCCGTGCCGCGTCCCAACGGCGAGGACCGTCCGCACCTGTGGGGGATCAACCCTGGACGCTGGGTTGAGTTAGAGGGACACGTGCACTACGTGCTCAACGAGGGGGTCCTGAGCTACGATCACTGGATCTGGAATCAGGATTTCGTCGCCGCCGGCGGCAGCCTCACCAACCCATCACCCGACATCGTCGTCAAGCTCGGCAAAGCGACGAGCGCCGCCGAGGTCGTCACCATCTTCGAGTTCCCCACCATTTGGGATCTCGCCGTCTGGGTGAAACCACATGCGAGCGGCGCCTTCGACGCCTGGTAGAACGACGAGGACCGGGTCAGGATGACAAGAGTTGTCTCGCAGCGGTGATCGCCGCCTCCAGGCGTTGTTCCCCCGTTTGAGCCTCGCCGTTCAACTGGTCGAAGACCTCCGATTGCGCCTGCGTGGGCGCGTCGTACGCGAGATCCAGTTCGGCGGCGAGATAGGCTAGGTGGCTGCGCAGCTTGCTCTCGTGCAAGAGATCGCCCTCGCTCGAATGGATGTCGAGCTGCACGAGATTCCCGATCTCGCTGTCGAGCGCCGCAATCGCGCCGCCTGCGCGTGCCGGAGCGAGGCGGTGACCAGTAACCGCCGCGCGCAGGCGATCGCGCACGGCGATCGCGCGATTCAGATCCGTGTCCAGCGCGTTCAGCGCCGTGTGGACGCGTAGCGCGAGCGCGAGACGCGCGGCGAGCGCGTCGGGCGCGGGATGGAGCCGCGGATCGAGCGAGACGGCGAAGCTCTGCCGCACCTTCGTGCCTCCGTAATCGAGCACGACGTCATAGGTTCCCGGTACGACGACCGGGCCGTTCACGCTGTCGTCCAGACCTCCGGCGGCAACCGGCGGATGGAAGCCGTGCACCTCCGTCGCGTCCGGATAGCGTAGATTCCATAGGAAACGGTTCATTCCGGAATTGATGCCCGCTTTGCCCCGATGATGGAGCGTGAAGCTGCGAACGAGGCTCCCCTGCGCGTCGGTGAACGATAGCGTCACCGCAGTTCTACCGTCGTATCCCGACGGGATGTGGAAGAACACGGTGGCGCCGAACGGCGGATTCTCTCCGGCGTCCTGTACGAAACTCGCGTATTCGCTGCTCCCGTACGCATGGCTGAGCCACGCGGTTGCAGGGGCGAAGATCTGCGGGCCGCTGGAGACCGGCTCCCGCGTGAGCTGTTCGAGCAGTGCGAGGTTGTCGAGGATCCAGAATGAGCGGCCGTGCGTCGCAATCGCGACGTCGCCTTGGCGCGTGTCGATCGCCACGTCGCGCACCTGCACGGGCGGCAAGTTGAGCGCTAGCGTCTGCCAATGCGCGCCGCCGTCCAGGCTCGCGTAGAGGCTGCTCTTGGTGCCGAGAAACAGCAGTGGTTCATCTTGCGGATCCTGCCGCACCGTGAAGGCATACTGGTCGTCGGGCAGCCCGGCGGTGATCGTCGTCCAATGGCGCCCGTAATCGGTCGTTTCGAAGACGTACGGACGAAAATCATCCCACATGTACCGCGACGCGGTGAGATAAGCCGTGCCGCTTGCGAAGTGCGACGGCTCGATCGACGTGATCTCGCACCATTGCGGGAGGCTCGGCGGCGTGATCGCCGTCCAGTTCGTGCCGCCGTCGGTCGTCACGTGCACGAGGCCGTCGGCGGAGCCGGCCCAGATGACCTTGCCGTCGAGCGGCGAGACCGCAAGCGCGGAGACGTCGGGGAAGACTTCGGCGCTCGACTGGTCGAGATCGACGGGACCACCGCTTGGCGCTTCCGTCCGCGGATCGTTGCGCGTGAGATCCGGGCTGATGCGTTGCCACGTCTTACCGTAGTCATTACTCTGGAGGACGTACTGCGAGCCGATCAACAATTGGCTCGGATTCGCGGGCGAAAAGAGGATCGGGTGCGTCCAGCCGAAGCGGTAGCGCTGCTCGCCCGACGAGGCTCCCTCGAGATAGTTCGGCCACGGGCTCACGCTGCTGTACTCGCCTGTCGCCATGTCGTAGCGCAGAAAGATGCTGAAGTAGCCGCTGCCGTAGGTGACGTTCGGGTTGTCGGGCTGCGGGGCGACGAAGGTACTCTCGCCGTAGGCGACGTTGTGCCACGCGGCGAGCGGAATCATGCCGTCGCTCGTCGCGCTCGGCCCCTCGAAGGAGCCTTCGTCCTGCTGTGCTCCGTAGATGTGGAACGGGAATTGGTTGTCGATACCAATGTGGTAAAACTGCCCCGTCCGTTGATTGTGCTCGGTACTCCAGGTCAGTCCGCCGTCGGTCGAGACCGTTGCGCCGCCGTCGTTGCCTTCCAGGAGAATCCGCGGGTTGCGCGGGTCTACCCAAACGATGTGGTTGTCACCGTGCGGCGTGTGCAGTTTGCTCCACGTCCGGCCGCCGTTGTGCGAGATCCAGAGGGCGTCGACCTCGGGCGCGTAAACGGTCTGCGTGCTCGTCGGGTCGGCGAAGATGCTCATGTAATAGAACGCGCGCTGGCGCAGCGACCAATCGGCGTTCACCCGCTTCCACGTCGCACCGGCATCGGCGCTGCGGAAGACGCCGCCGTCGCGGGCCTGCACGATCGCGTAGACGACGCGCGGGTTCCTCGCGACGACGCTGACGCCGATGCGTCCGAGCAATGCGTGCGCGAAGCCGGGGTTGCGCGAGATATCGATCCAGTGCGCGCCGCCGTCGCTGCTTCGGTAGAGGCCGCTTCCAGGTCCGCCGTCGTCGAGTTTCCAAGGCGTGCGATAAGCCTGCCACATCGCGGCGTAGAGCACGCCGTTCGGATCCATGACGAGATCGATCGCGCCGGTGTCGGCATTCACGAAGAGCACTTTGCGCCACGTCTTACCGCCGTCGACGGATTTGAAGACACCGCGCTCGGCGTTCGGCTTGAAGACGTGACCCATGGAGGATGCGTAGAGAACGTTCGGATCGTGCGCATCGACGACGATCGCGCTGATCGTGTGTGCGCCGGCGAGACCCGCGTAATGCCACGTCTTGCCCGCGTCGGCGGATCGATAGATCCCGTCGCCGGTAACGAAGTTGGCGCGAATATCGCTTTCGCCGGTTCCGACGTAGATCACGTTCGCGTTCGACGGAGCAACGGCAATCGCGCCGATGCTGTTGCTCGAGCCCGGCAGTGTCCCGTCGGTGATGTTCGTCCACTGCAGACCGTAGTCGGTGCTCTTCCAGACGCCGCCGTCCACGCCGCCCATGTAGAAGAGGTTCTGGCCGCCGGGAACCCCGGCCACCGCGACGACGCGCCCGCCGATCGCGGGGCCGACGTTGCGCCACTCCAGTTGTCCGGCCAGCATCTGGGAAAGTGATGCTGCGTTTGCCGCCGCGGGCAACGCGAGCATCGCGGTCAAGGTCGACAGGAACGCGAACATTCTCAACATGCCGTGGGGGTTTTGACGCGCGGCTGCGCTTGCCTTGAGGGGCCCGGACTGTGCCGGATTCCCGGCGCTGTAGGTAGGCGAGCGCCTCGGCTGTCATTTTTCTTGTAAACGTACGTTGACACGGCCCGCCGCCGTATGTTAGCGTGAATACAAGGCGCTTCATAAGCTCTTTCGCACCATCGCCGTACAGCCTACTTTAGGCACCGGGCACTCTTGCACACATCTTCCTCAGCCTCTGAAATTCGATGAAACACTTCACCAAAGAGAAGGCCAAGGCGCAATCAACGAGTGCCTTGAGCGATGCTCGAGAGAGTTTACGTGCAAATGTTCTTTTCCGACGAACGCAACTGCGACTATCTCAGGCTGAGCTCGCCGAGATTGCCGGAATCGCCCGCCCCGTACTGTCAAAGGTGGAAACCGCGAAGGGCGACTTTCAGGTATCCGCGCTTGCGAAAATTGCAACCGCTCTTAATTGCGGCGTTGCAGATCTGCTTGCCACCCGACGAGTCCGGCCGATCTCCGATGCCGAGATATCCGAGCGCCGGCGGGCGCCGCGCTCGACCTTCATCAAAGGCGAAGACCTTTGGGCGGCAGCCGACGAAGCCAATCACGCCCGGCGGCACGCGGGGCCGAACGTGGCGCGACGAATACCATCCGGCCGCCGCAAGAGAGGTGCTGGCGCTATCCTCAAGCGCGGCACGCACCACTAGGATCAGGTCGGCGGTCGCCAAGGCACTCCAGAGTCCGTACCTCACCGAAAAGAAGAGAGGCCGCTTAAAGGGTTGTCGCGCGATAGAGTTCACCATCGGGGGCGTAACCTACCGGGGTGTCTACGAGATCGACGAGACCCGGCGCGTCCTGTATTTTCTCGCGGTGGGCCCGCATGACGTCGCCTACGAGCGTGCCGAGCGGCGTATCTAGATTCCGGGTACGGGCAGGCGATGCGAAGGTAAAAGTGCTTTGTGGGTGGCGTTCGCGCAAAGTCGACGCTGGTGCGGTTCGCTACATCGGGTGTCAACGCCGAGAGACAGGGTCCTCCAGCAAATCGAATCCGCGAACCGTCGCCTTGTTATGCGGCATCGCGTACATGAAATCCCCAGCACGTGCGTACACCTGCCGATTCACGGAGGGCAAGATGTTCCCGTTGATGACGGCGATCAGATCGTCATCGGCTTCGACGGTCCTGCCCGCGCTCTCGTACGTTCCGAGGATCGCCAGCTCGTTGGACACGGAAAATACGAGCTGCGTTCTATACCCTCCAAGGCCCGGCGGCTCGCGCCTACTCGGATCTTGCCACATCAGGCAGACCGGGTTATCCGAAGTGATGAATCCCGTTTGACCCGCCGCAGATCTGCAGAGCATCCATTTCCGACCGTGAAAATATGGCAGAAGGTCACTCACCGTCCGGAACTCCATGTGAAGATGCCCGGGAACCGAGAGGCCGTACTTGAAATTCCCTTTGAGAACGTGCCTGCGCATTTCGCTCGTGTCGGCGTCCTGCGGTATCGTTCCCTCGGATTTGGCTCGCGCCATGTCGGCCTCCCATGCCTCGGGATTCGCTGCTTTCATCTTCATTTGGAATTCGGCGACCCGTCCGATGAATTCGCCGATGGTATCGCGCATCGCTGGATTCTTGATGAACAGCAGTGCCATGAAGAAGAATACCAGGCCGCGGTCTTTCTCGTCGTCGAGGGAACCCGTCGCGACGATCCGCCGCAGTGCCGGCCCAAGATCACTCTCGAAACCTTCGGCCAGCTTCTTCTCGACGATATCGGGTTCGACGCCGAGAGCATCGATGGTGTGGAAGTCGCGCTGGAGCGCAACATTTGCCAGAGTTGCCAGGAACATTCGCCGCTTTTTGAAGTCCACTACGAAGAGTTTCGGAGAAGCCGGATTCTCAGTAAAGCCTCTCAGGTAACACTGCGAGATGAAGTGGTGTCGTTTGGCGGTCATTTTTCGTCACTCGCGATTCGTCGATTATTTTTGCTACAGGAAAAGATGGGAGTTTAGTACGCGAGATCGACGGCCTCGTTTTCATCCTTGTTGATGAACCGATCTTCGTTGCATATTAGGCCATCGAACGGCGCGACCCAGACCGATGATATGACCGTATCGGAGTCCGCGACGCTCAGATGCCGGCCATCGTCGAGCGCGAGTATCTTTCCGTCGTCATATATGTCCTCGACGCCGACCTCTTCGCAGTCGGCAGACGCGACTGAAGGCGGCAGTGGTTGGTACGTCGCTCCCGCGACTTCTTGGTTGTCGGGAACGAACTCGCCATTCGAACCGGCGCCAGCATTGGAGTTGTCTGCCACCGTCGGCGTCGGCGTCGAGACCGGCGTGATGTGCCATCCGTTTCCGTTCGCGAGGAATGAAAGTGTCTGTCCCTCATAAGTGAACTCGTGGCGGCCGTCGCTGAACACGTTGTCCTGAACGGGCGTCATGTTGGTCTGTCCAGGCTCCGCCACGCCGATCAGATGCACCGAATCCCAAACGTCGTTGTCGAGTACCCATCCACTGTGCGCCCCATGATTGAGCGTCCAATGCCCGGTGCGCTCCCAGAAGAGCCTCCCGTTCCCTTTGGTGAGATAGATGTAATCAAGGCTGTAGCTGACGGTACGATCGTGAATGTCTCGAATCTGCACTTTCGGATCCTGGATGAACGCGTAATTGGCGACGATGTCGTCGTGGTGATTGCGGAAGAAATCGCGGGATGCGATTGTGGCAAGATCCAAGATCGACTGCTTCGTACCCGTATCGATGTCCCGATAGAACCGCGTGATGAGGCCGGCCGCCTGGTCGGGATTCGGCGTCGGGGGCAGTGTTGGCGAAGCCGTCGGTTCGATCTTCGCTGAGTCACCGGAGATCGATGCGTAGTGGACGTCTTGTCCGTTGCTGCACCCAGCGTGGATCAGCGATGCGGCGATAAAAATGGCCGGCACGAAGCCTGCACGGAAAATCCCTCTTAGTAGCATTGCACCGCACCCGTGTACTGGCTGACGTAGCACTGCCGCTGATAGCTGTTGGAACTGCAGTAGACCGCCGCTTGCTGCTCCAGGGCTGCCGTCGCGGTGCTTAGAACCAGGGCCGCTGCGATCAGGATGGTCTTCATCGATTCGATCCTCGGGTCTCGGCCGGAGCGCCGGTCGGGCGGTTGCCGACGATTCTCGGCACTGCCATCATCGCGGACCGCCAAGATGAAGAAACTTCCCCGACGTAGGGATTTTGGGCAGCTTCCCCCTTCGGGGGATGGGCTTTCCCGAGGGCGATTCGGCCTTGGCGGGCGCGGCTAGGATGGAGTTGGCGTTTCCTAAACCGCCAGCAAGCGGTTCGCCTCGGCATGGACCGCAAGATCGACCCGGGTAAAGCCGGTCTTTTCTTTGATGTTCTTAAGGTGCTGCTTCACGGTCTCCGGCGTGACGACGAGGGATTCGGCGATCTCCTTGTTCTTCAACCCCTTGCGAACCAGTTCTGCAACCTCGCGCTCGCGTGGCGTGAGCCGAGCTAGCGGATCCTCCGCACTCGTTCCGCCTGCGATCCGCGTAGCGGCCGTCTCGTCGATGCGTCGGAATATCTCCATGGGTTCCACGAACATGCTGGCCAGAACATACGCGACGACGAGCGCGAGC
Organism: Candidatus Tyrphobacter sp.; assembly: GCA_036567865.1. Classification (GTDB taxonomy): domain Bacteria; phylum Vulcanimicrobiota; class Vulcanimicrobiia; order Vulcanimicrobiales; family Vulcanimicrobiaceae; genus Tyrphobacter. The sequence goes on from DATCTQ010000007.1 coordinate 48,760, forward strand.
AGAAGCGCGGGTAAGATCGATAACCAGAACGCCCTTTGGACAATCCCCCGCAGATCCGGCAACGTCGCGGAATCGTACTCCGCTTCTACGAGCCCAACCACTTTGCCGCTCCGAATGATGGGCGTGTATGCGGCCAGGTACGTTCCCGTGTTGTCCGAGTACGGGATCAGGTTGTACGTCGTTTGGCGCGATGCATAAGCCGCGAGTTCCCATCGGTTCGCGTCGTCGAGGTCGTCCATAGGAATCGGATCCGTAGGATCGACGGCATACTCTCTTCCGTTCTCGACGACGACGAGGGAAATGTCGCCTTCGTTGTGAGGAAAGCGCTCGTGCCATATTTGCTCGAGCTTCTTGTTGTAGGACTCGAAGAGCGCCGAGTCTCTCTTCCTCGGAATGGTGCCCACGAGGGACCAATCCTCGCTAGCCGCCGTTTCCTGCGAAATCCGAACCGCTTGCGCACTCCGCTCATGGATCCATCTCGACACGTTCCCATCGAGCAGCAACCACGCAGCGACGATCGTAATCGCTTCGGCGACGAGTATGAACGCCAGAGACCGGCGGAATGTTCGACTGGTGGATCGTTGCAGAAAAGCCTGAAGAATCGAGTTCATGGCACCTCGCTCCTTAACGGTAGAATGCTCTTCTCCCGCCGGCTGCCTTCCAGACAGAAACATCGAACGCCACGCCTGAATCCAGCGAGTCCCGGGGCCCGGGGCAGAGCCCCAGGTCGTCGCCAGACTCGCGGAGTAAGCCGTCGTTACGGCCACGCCGTTGCCGACGGTTATCGTCCGGTGTCTGCTTCCTGCGCCGTGGTCGCGATACGGAGCGCATCGGACCGACGCACGCGGTTACCTCGGAAAACTCGACCTGCGAGAACAGGCCGCTCGCTTCACGTAGACGCCGAATCTTCTCGACGTTCAACAGAACCTTCCGGCTCATAATGCTTCGGTACGCGCCAGGCCGGCAAGGAGCCTCTCGAGAGCCACGCGGCCCTCGGGCGCCAGGAGCCTGCTGCCCGATAGCCGCAGTAGGCAGCAGCAATGAGGGTTTCAAGTGCCGTGATTGTGGCCGCAGCGGCGGCCGCGTTGCTTGCTGCGGGCGCGCGGCTCGCCTACCCGCCGACGCCGACCGATACTGTCGTCGAAACCTACTGGGGGCATCGCGTCGCCGATCCGTACCGGTGGCTCGAGAACGCCGCCGATCCCAAAGTGCGGGCATGGGCCGCGGCGCAGAGCAGCCTCGCACTCGGGTACATCCAAAGGCGCCCGGCGTACGCGCACATCGCGCGGCGCGTCGCGCAGTTGAGCCGCACTTCGACCGCGCGCTTCGGGCTGGTCGTGCGGCACAATCGCTTCTTCTACTTGCGCGAGACGCCGCCGCAGCCGCAAGCGCAGCTCGTTGTCCGCAACGGTTTGAACGGCACGGAGCGCGTGCTCTTCGATCCGCAGGCGCACGCGAACGGCGGCGCGCCGCCCGCGATCGAAGCCGTCTTCGTCGCGCCGAGCGGCGACAAGGTGGCGTTCACCACGCAGCAGGGCGGCTCGGAGGATCAAACGCTACACGTCGTCGACGCAACGACGGGCCGGATGCTCGCCGACGTGCTGCCGCACGTCGGCGGCGGGACGAGCGGCGTCGCGCTCGCGTGGGATGCAAACGAGCGCGGCTTCATTCACACCCAATGGCCTCAGCGCGCCGGCGGCACGTTCGCAACCTCGGGCATCCTCATCTATCACCACGTGCTCGGCGCACCCCAATCGACGGACGGCTACGTCTTCGGGCGCGGCCTCTCCGCGCGTGCGGAGTACGCGTTGGAGTCGTCGCTCGACGGACGAATGGAGACGATGTTCGAAACCGACGGCGACGGCGTGCACGCCTCGGTCTATCTACGCAAAGGCAGCGGCGCGTTCGCGCGCGTCGCGACGCCGAACGACGGCATCGGCTCGAGCGGATCGCTCGGCGGCGAGTTCGTCGGCGACGCGCTCGACGTCATCTCGCAGAAGGGCGGGTCGCGCGGCGAGGTCGTTTCGATCACCTCCGGCTCGACGTTTGCGACCGGACGCGTCGTCGTGCCGCAAAGCGCGCTCGTCATCGAAGGCGTCAACCCGGTTCCCGGCGGATTCATCACCGCCGACGTCGACGGCGGCGACGCTCGTGCGCGCTTCTTCACCGCGAGCGGACGGCTGCGCGCAACGATTCCGATTCCGCCGATCTCGACGCTCACCGAGGTTGCCGCCGATCCGCGCGGCGGCGCGATCGTCATCGGCTACGCGAACTACACGACGCCGAATACATGGCTGCGCTACGATTCCGCCGCGAACACGCTCGCCCCGACCGGCGTCGCGCAGCATTCACCGGGCGACTTCTCGCACGTCGTCGCCGAGCGCGTCTTCGTTCCATCGCTGGACGGGACGGCACGCATTCCGCTCGAGATCGTGCACGAACGCGGAATCGCGCTCGACGGCCGCGCCCCGACGATCCTCACCGCCTACGGCGCCTACGGGAGCATCTCGCGGCCGCGCTTCAACTCGGCGCTGTTGGCGTGGCTCGAGCGCGGAGGGGTCTACGCGCAGGCCATGATCCGCGGCGGAGGCGAGTACGGAGAGGCCTGGCACCTCGCGGCGCGCCACGCCACGAAGACGAAATCGAGCGACGACGTCGACGCGTCCGCGCGCTGGCTCGGCGCACACGGCTACGGCGGCGCGCGCCACATCGGCATCATCGGCGGGAGCGCCGGCGGCTTTCTCATGGGGCTCGCGCTCACGCGAAACCCGGGTGATTACCGCGCTGTCGTCTCGCAGGTCGGGATCTACGATCTGCTGCGCGTCGAACTGACGCCGAACGGCGCATACAACACGCCGGAGTTCGGGACGGTAAAGGACCCGGCGCAGTTCCTGTGGATGCTGCGCCAGTCGCCGTACCACAACGTCGTGCGAGGACGCGCCTACCCGGCGGTGCTCATGACGACGGGCGAGAACGATCCACGCGTCGATCCGTACAACTCGCGTAAGATGATCGCGCGGCTGCAGGCCGACTCGTCATCGCCGTATCCGATATTGCTCATCCAGCGTGCGGGACAGGGGCACGGCATCGGCAACTCGTTCGCGCAGCAGGTCGAGCAAATCACCGACGTCTACACTTTCTTCGACAGCCAATTACGTTAGGAGAACGCCATGATCACCGGGATGCACGCATTGATCTACAGCCGGCATCCGAAGGCGCTGCAAGCCTTCCTCAGCAACGTGCTGGAATTGCCGTCGGTAGACGCGGGGGAGGGCTGGCCCATCTACGCGGTGCCGCCGACGGAACTCGCGGTTCACCCGACCGAAGGCAAGCCCGAGCACGAGTTGTTCCTCATCTGCGACGATATCGAGAAGACGGTTGCGAAGATCACGGAGCACGGCATCAAGAGCACGCCCATCGAGGATCGCGGCTGGGGCTTGGTGACGACGCTCGAGCTCGCCGCCGGAGAAAGCATCGGCTTGTACGAGCCGCATCATCCGCGCCCGCCGCACAAGACCTGATTCGCCCGTGGCCTTGGCGCACACAGTCGCAGTCACGGTCAAGCCCGGCTCGAAGAAACCCGGCGTAACGACGGAGGGCGATGCGTTGGTCGTGCGCGTCCGCGCGCGAGCGATCGAGGGCGCCGCAAACGAGGAATGCGTTCGCGCACTGGCGGCGCATTATGGCGTAGCACCGTCAAAGGTTCAATTGATTCGGGGCTCGCGCGGTCGGCGAAAGGCATTTCGCATCGGGGGCTGACCGGTGGCTACGCGTAGTCGAGTTCCGTCATCATGCCGTCCATCATGTGGACTTCATTGTGACAGTGCACGAGCCAGCGGCCCGGCGGTGAGTTCGCGTCGACGAGCCAGGTGAGGGTTCCGCCGTTTGCGGGAACGAGCGAGACGTCTTTGGCGATTGGGCGCGCCAGCGCTTTGCCGTTGATCTCCGCGATTTTGAAGGTGTGGCCGTGCAGGTGCATCGGGTGCTCCATGTCGGTCTTGTTCGTGAAGCGCACGAGCACGCGATCGCCGCGGTGCACCGCGATATTCGGCGTGTTCGGCCATTGCTTGCCGTCGATCGACCAGATCGACGTGCCATAGACGCCACCGCCGAGAAGCAACTCCTTGCGCAGTGTGACACCTGTTTCATCGAGCGATGCGGCGACGCCGCCGGCAGTTTGGTACGTGAACGTCTCGATGCCGTCGAGCGACGCCGGGCTCGCGGCGGGCGCGGCGTTCTCCATGCCGGCAGTGCAGATAACCGCGGCTTGCTGATAGACGAGCGGATCGGCCGAGAGACCCTGCAAGAGCCACGCGCCGGGCTGCGTCACTTGGAACCACGCGTCGTAGCGTTCGGCGACGCCGATCCGCAACGCGTCGACCTCCAGTGGCTGGGCGAGCGGGTTGCCGTCGCCGTGCGTCACGCGCAGGCGATGGCCGGCAAGGCGCACGTAGCGCGTCTGCGTCGCGTTGGCGTTGAGGATGCGCAGCCGAACGCGCTCGCCGACGTTGACGACCAACTTCTGCGTCGCGGGATAACTCGCGCCGTTGATGCAATGTGCGAGATACGCGACCTCGTCGCCCATCCGGTCGGTCGGGCTCATCGAGTTCATCTCGATCGAGCCCTCGGGGTCGACCATCGGGGCGGAACTGTCGCCGCGCATCGCGGCATCGACGCTCTGCATGCTCGGAACATCGTGGAAGACGAGCGCGAACTCGCGATCCGCGGGCGGCTCGTTCGGATCGTCGACGATAAACATGCCGAAGAGGCCGCGCACCGCGCCCAAATGGCCGCCGTGATCGTGATACCAGCGCGTCCCCGCCGGATTCGGCGCAAACTCGTAGAGAAAACTCCCGCCGGGATGCACGGGCGCCTGCGTCACGCCGGGGACGCCGTCCATCGCGTTGGGAATGATCATGCCGTGCCAGTGGACCGTCGTATCGATCTCGGTCTTGTTGACGTAGCGCACGCGAACGCGCTGTCCGTGCGTCACGCGAAGCAGCGGCCCCGGCAGTCGCCCGTTATAGGCGAGCGCCGCGAGCGAGACCCCCGGCACCGGAGCGAAAGCCAGCGGCGCGGCGGTCAGCGTGTACTCGACGAGGTCGCTTGCGCGCGCCCGCTGCGAAAGCGGTGGAATGGCCAGCACCGCCATCGCGCTCCCCGTCGCGCGCATGAAGGTCGCGCGCTTCATCACGTCCCGCCGACCATGATCGCGCGTTCGATCGTCGTTGCGCCGTAGCGCACCTCGATCGTCCAGGGGCCCGACATCGTAAAGTGCAGCACGCCGCTCCATACATGCAGATCGCTCGTCGCGTGGAGTTGGATCGTCTCGCCGTGCGACATCGAGCCCATGTGCATGATCGCGCTCGCCGTCACCGTTGCCGGGGGATTCCCGGGGAAGCGCACGAGGATCGTCGCGCTATCCGTCGGGTTCGCCGGAACGAGCGAGATCGTCGGCGCCGTGCCCGCGCTGCCGCCGTCGAGGCTCGAGAGATAGGCAACGATCGAGGCGATCTGCGCGTCGTTGAAACCGAAATTGGGCATCGGCGCACGCGGATGCTTGATGAAATCGGCGATCTGCGCCGGCGTGAGGCGATGCTCGATGCCGAACAACGTCGGCCCGACGCCGCCCTGGAAGTTCGCGCCGTGGCAACCGGTGCAACCGTTTCGCGCGACGAGCTCCGATCCGGTGTTGGCCGCGGCTACGGTCTCAGGGGGCGGCGCGTTTTCCGATGGCGCGTTTTGTGCGGGAACGACCGCAAGCCCCGGTTTCCAAACGAAGCGGCGATTCGGCTCGTAGGGTCCCGCGAAGGCGATCTGCAGACCGATTCGCGGCCGCGCATCGGGACCGACGTTCAGTTCGCCGATCAACGCCATGTTCGGCAGAACGTTGTGCGCGAGATCCAGCACGTATTGGCGATTCAACGTGTCCGAACTGGCGACGTCGTAGCGCAGCAGCACGTGATTCTGCCAGCCGAGGTCGCGCTCCAGCTCGAACATGAACCCGTTGAGCGCAACGCCGTTCTCGGCTAGTCCCGGCTGCGCGTCGAAGCCGTGATAGTACATCGTCTGCACATGCCACATGGACGTTTGGTAGGCCCAGTACAGGCCTTCGCGCGTAAACGGGTCCGTGCCGGCGAATGCATTTCCTAGCCCCTGCAGCGGCGCGAAGCCGCGCATCGCCACGAGCCCGACGCTCCACGGAATCGCCATGCCGCCGTAGGAGATGTTGAAGTCGAGCGTGCGCGGATCCGTCGTCCCGTTGTAGTCGAGCGCGCTCTGCGTCGGGCCGCTACCCGTGAGATAGGAGAGGTTGTACATGAACTCGTTCGACATGCCGCTGAACGCAACGCCCCACCGCGCTTCATTGGGGTTGAAGTCGTTCTGGCCCGTCGTCTGCGTCGCGAGGAGATAGGAACTCAGCGTCCACGCGTGTGCCGGCATGAACGGAAAGGGCGTGTGGAACTTGCCGACCTGCAGCGAGTTCGTCCCGCCGAAGAGTCCGTTCCACGAGAGCCACATCTGCTCGGTCGCCCCGATGCTGCCGGAGTCGATGATGTGCTGCTCGGTGTACCAGGTGAAGTTCCGGCCGATGAACCCTCCGCCCAGAAGCGAGAGGTCGGAGACCTGCGTCTGCGCGGATTGCTCGTGGTTGGCGAGATACGACGTGATGTAGATCCGGGCTGAGATCGGCAGCGCTTGATCTTGCAGATGCCGATTGAGGATTTGGAAGTTGGTCATCATCACCATCATCCCGTAGCGCGTCATGCCGGGGAAAGTGGTGTGACAGACTTCACACGAGACGCCTTGACCGTTTGCGAAAACGGGGACGGAGCGCGCCACGCTTGGCGTCGCGAGCGCGAAGGCAACGAGGGCGCAGGCGGCGCGCACCTTCGATCTCCACATACCGCGGTGTTTGACGGGCCACGCGCCAGGAGCCTTCCTGGGATAGCCTCAACTCCACGGATGATGACCCCGCTCCTGGACCCGAAGATTCACGAATACATCCTGCGCACGACCGTGCGCGAAGAGCCGCTCCTGCAAGCGCTACGCGAGGAGACCGCGTGCATGCCGAATGCGCAAATGCAGATCGGCCCCGAGCAGGGCCAGTTCATGCGCTTGCTCGCCAAGTCCATCGACGCGCGTTCCTACCTCGAGATCGGCGTCTTCACCGGCTATAGCTCGCTTGCGATGGCCCTCGCACTACCGAGCGACGGGCGCATCGTCGCGTGCGACGTTAGCGCCGAATACACCGCCGTCGCGCGACGCTACTGGGAGCGCGCGGACGTGGCCGGCAAGATCGACCTGCGTCTTGGGCCCGCGCTCGACTCTCTCGATCGCATGCTCGAGCGCGGAGAGCGCGATGCGTTCGACATGGCCTTCGTGGACGCGGATAAGGCGACTGTGGACGCCTACTACGAGCGCGCGCTTCTCCTGCTGCGCCGCGGCGGATTGCTGCTCGTCGATAACGTGCTCTGGAACGGCGCCGTCGCGGATCCCACGATCGACGACGAGGATACGCGCGCCCTGCGGGCGCTCGCCCATAAGGCGGGCCGGGACGAGCGTGTCGACGTTTCGCTCGTGCCGATCCGCGACGGTATCCTGATCGCCCGGAAGCGCTGAACCGGCGCGATCGCATCCTCAGGCGTCGAGCTGCTGCTTCGCCGTTTCGAGGAGCGCGCGCATCTGGGGGGCCGGCACCGGGTACGTGAGATGCAGCCGGCGCAGGGCAGCGACGACGATCGTGGCAACGACCAAGCGCGAGACCCATTTGTGATCCGCCGGAACGACATACCAGGGCGCGCACGCCGTGCTCGTCGCGCTGAGGGCGTCTTCGTAGGCGGTCATATATTGCTTCCAATATGCACGCTGCTGCAGGTCGGAGGCAGAAAACTTCCATTGCTTGTTGGGATCTTCGAGGCGCTTGAGGAAGCGTTTGCGCTGCTCGTCCTTGCCGACGTGGAGAAAGAATTTGAGCACGACCGTGCCGTTGCGCGTGAGGTGGCGTTCGAACGCTGCAATATCCTCGAAGCGTTCCCGCCAGAACGCATGGCCCTGCCGCTCGGCTTCACCGCGAAACTCCTCGAGCAACTCGGGGTGGACGCGCGTTACCAGCACGTCTTCGTAGTGCGAGCGATTGAAGATTCCTATGCGCCCGCGCTCGGGGAGCGCATTCTGAGCGCGCCACAGGTAGTCGTGGCGCGCCTCGAGCGACGTCGGCTCCTTGAATGCGTGGACGCTGATGCCCTGAGGATTGACGCCCGTCATGACGTGTTTGATGACGCCGTCCTTGCCGGCAGCGTCGATGCCTTGCAGGACGATCAGCAGCGCATGCGTGGCAACGGCCGCGAACACGTCCTGCAGTGCGGCCATCGCGGCGATGTCCTCGGCGAGCCGCAGCTCCGCATCGCGCTTTCCCGCGAACCCTAACCTGTCGCTCGGATCGCGTCGAGCAAGGTCGAGCCGCGAGGCCGGCTCGACGACGAGCTTATTGCAGATCTTCTCGGGTGAGTGAGTCAAGTGGCGAGCAGCCTCCTTTAAGGGCGCAATTCGAGATGAGGAGACATGATCCCGTGATGCCGAAACGAAGCAAGCCCGCCAAACTCCTCATTTGACAGGCTTGAAAATGGCTCCGGATGTTGGACTCGAACCAACGACCCGCTGATTAACAGAAAGCGGCCACGCTGCGGCGCGACCAAACTCCCTCGTGGATACAGTCGTTTAGATGGGGTTTAGGCGGGATTGGCGGGGTGGCGTGGGGGTAAATCGTGGGGGTA
>DATCTQ010000008.1:0-27395 GCA_036567865.1 Candidatus Tyrphobacter sp.
CTCGAGGCGTGCGCGCTCGCCGGGCAGAGCGACGGCGCGGTTGCCGCCGTGCTCGACGCGGGCGCAAACCGCATCGCGCGCTTCGGCGAGCTGCAGTCCCCGCCGCTCGACTATCCGCACGGCGGACGCCCGCGCATCGCAGAGTTCGTTCGCTTCGTCACGGTAACGGCGTGAGTAGGATTCCCGGGCCGAAGTCGCATGCGTTGCGCGCGCGACTTGCCGCGCGCGAATCGCAAAACGTGACCTATCTCGCCGACGACTTCCCCATCTTTTGGGAATCGGCGAGCCGCGCCACCGTGACCGACGTCGACGGCAACACCTACACGGACCTGACGGCGGCCTTCGGCGTCGCCGCGGTCGGGCACGCAAACCCGGCGGTCGCTGCGGCGATTGCGGCGCAGGCGGAGCAACTGATGCACGGCATGGGGGACGTGCATCCGACCGAAGTTCGCGTGCGCCTCCTCGAGCGGCTGATGCGCGTCCTGCCGCGTGGATTCGAGAAGGCTTTCCTGACGACGACCGGATCGGAGGCGGTGGAAGCGGCGATGAAGACCGCGGTTCTCGCGACCGAAAAGTTTTCGTTCGCGTCGTATGCCGGCGCGTATCACGGCCTCTCGCTCGGCGCGCTCGCGCTCTGCGGGATCGAAAGATTTCGGGCGCCGTTTGCGGGCGTGCTGCCCTCGCGACCGCTCTTGCTCGAATATCCGCATTTCGCGACGCCGCTCGATGACGCGCTGAGCGCCGCCCGAGCCACGCTCGCACGACGCGACGACCTCGCGGCGCTCTTCGTCGAACCGATTCAAGCGCGCGGCGGCTGCATCGTTCCGCCGCCTGGATACCTGCGCGGCCTGCGCGAGATCTGCAGCGAGTTGGATATGCTGCTCGTCGTCGATGAGATCTACACCGGTTTCGGACGCACCGGCGAATGGTTCGCCTGCGCGCACGACGGCGTAACGCCGGATCTGCTCTGCATCGGCAAAGCGATAGGCGGCGGCTTTCCGATCGGCGCGCTCGTTGGGAGCGCCTCAACGATGGATGCGTGGCCGCGATCGACGGGCGAAGCGCTGCACACGTCGACGTTCCTCGGAAATCCGATGGGCTGCGCCGCCGCGATCGCGACGATCGAGGAGATCGACCGCCTCAGCCTTCCCGCGCGCGCGAAGCGGCTCGGCATGGAGTTCGCGTCGCGATTGCAGGCATTCGCGGAGATAGCCGGCGTCGTCGACGTTCGCGGTCGCGGCTTGATGTGGGGCATCGAACTGCGCGACGGAGCGCTTGCCGAGCGCGTCGTAAAAGCCGCGCTCGCACGCGGCGTCATCGCCTTGCAGGCGGGCGTGCGCGGTGAGGTGATCTCGATCACGCCGCCGCTCGTCATCGGAGGCGACGAGCTGGATCGAGCGCTGGCGGTGCTGCGGGATGCGATCGCTCGCGCCGGGTAGGCGACGGGCGAAATACGGCAGCGCATCGAATATACGGAGCAGCGTGGCGACCTTTGACCGGCTCGAACCCAAGGCACCCATGAATTTCGCGGTACCTGCTCACCGCCGGGCTTTCTTCCTTCGACGAGCCCTTCGACTCCGAACTCGCGGATCGGGCAGCGACCTGGATAGGCTCATGGCGGGCCCGCGCTCGAATGCTGGTTTCATGGCAAGCAAAGTCTTCGGCGAGATCCCCGTCATGCTGGCGGGAGCCCACGCAGCCAACGTCTACATGCCTCCGCGAAACACCGCGGACGTGGACTTTCTCCTCCCCGACCACCGCTTTCACGATGCGGAGAAAAATCTCGATGCGGGAGGATGGCAGCGTTCCCGCAGTCTGCTGTTCCCGAATGCCAATCTCGGACTCTACGGCAGCGCCTGGCATCATCCGCAGACGAACGAAGGACTCGATTTGATTTCAAGCGCGCAGCACTGGGTCGAGGCCGCGTTCGACGCGCCGATCTCGCGAGCGCAGGACGGCACCCGCGTCCTGCCCCTTCCGTTTCTGATATTGATGAAACTGGACTCGGCGCGCACGACGGACCAAGGCGACCTCGGACGCATGCTCGGCCGTCTCGACAAGGCGGAAGTCGAGAAAATCGTTGCAGTCGTCGTCAAGCACTACGCTGATCCCCAAGCCGCCGATGACATCCGTCAGTACGCCGAAATTGGTCGGTGGGAGTATTTGACAGATGCGGAGCGCGGCGACCCTTCGACAGGCTCAGGGTGACAAGATGCCGTTCGACAGGCTCAGGGTGACAGTTCCTTAATACCCGCAGCATGGCTGAGCGGATTCGGATTGGAATCGTCGGGGCGGGGTTTGGCGTGAAGGCGCACCTCCCCGCCCTCGCCGCGCATCCGCGATTCGAGGTGGTGGCGCTCGCCTCGCCGTCATCCGCTGCGACGATCGCAAAGGAACGCGGCATCCCGCACGCCTACACCTCCTGCGCTGAGATGGTGCGCGGCTGCGATCTCGATGCCGTAACCGTGGCGTCGCCGCCGTTTGCCCACCACGATGACGTGCTCGCAGCACTCGATGCCGGCAAGCACGTGCTCTGCGAAAAACCCTTCGCGCTCGACGTCGCTCAGGCGCAGCGGATGCTCGAAGCGTCGCAACGCGCCGGAACGGTCTGCGCGCTTTCCCACGAGTTTCGCTGGGTGCCGGCACAGCAAGCCCTCAAGGAACTCGTCGAGAACCGGCATCTGCAGCCGTTACGCGAGATCGAGATCTCGCAATTGACGACGCTCCTGCGCTTGGACGGAACGCGCGAGCGCGGCTGGTGGTTCGAGCGCAGACGCGGCGGCGGCATCGCCGGCGCTTGGCTCTCGCACGTCGTCGACATGTCGAACTGGCTTGCGGGACGTCCGCCGAAGCGCGCGATGGGATTCCTGCGCACCGCGAATCCCGAGCGCCACGACGCGAGGGGAACGTTCACCTCGGACGTCGACGACGGCGCCTTCGCGCTGCTCGACTACGGCGACGGGCTCATCGCGCGCCTCTGCGCCGACGCGACGATGGCGCAGACGTCATCGACCTGCGCGGTCCATGCGGAGAACCGCACCGCCGTCGCCAGCGGCGAGAACCTCGCCGAAACGACGCTCTACAGCGTCGACGCCGACGAGACAGCAGAGTTGCAATGCAAGTCGTCGCCATATACGAAATTCGCGAGTGTGCAGCCCAACGTGCCCTACCTCATGGAACTGTACGATCACTTTGCCGACGCGATCGCCGGTAAGCCCCACGCGTTGCCGAGCTTTGCCGAGGCGGTCGAGACCCAGAAGGTGCTCGCCGCCGTCGGCTTCGGCACTTAGGCTTAGGGTTTGACCGGGTCGTTCACCGCATACGCCATCGCGCGGTAGGCGTTGATCCGCCCGCAACCTTGGCGCGCATCGCCGAGGTCGTCCGCGGTGCTGCAGAGCAACATCTTGATCTGCGCCGGTGTCGAATATGAGGCGTTGCCGATGGAGAGGATCAGCGCCGCGACGCCCGCGACGCGCGGCGTTGCCATCGACGTTCCCGCGACGAGAATGCGGCAATCGACCGGCGGCGTCGTTCCGGTGCCGTTGGGGTAGTCGTCGGTGCACTCGCCCGCGAACTTCGAGTCGAAGGGAAGCGAGGTCCAGATGTTCTCGATCCAGTGGAGATCGTCGGCGTCCGTGTTGCTGCTGGGGTCGCCGCCGGGAGCAACGATGCCCCACGAGGCAGTGCTGTGCAGCGTGTTGGTCGCGCCCGCGTTCGAGTACGACGCGACGTACTCGATCGGGTTCGAGGCCGTGCCGCCCGAATGCGCCGAGCCATTCGGCATTCCATCCGCGAGAGAGGTGGCGCCGGCGGCGATCACGCCGTTCGCACACGCCGGCGCATCGACCGTCGAAAGGCTGCCGTTACCGGAGGCGGCGACCACGGTAACGCCCGCGGTAATTGCGGCCTGAACCGCCGGTCCTTCAAATGGATCGGGATCGACGCCGCCCGTGCAGCTCCCGCCGCCAAGGCTGATGCTGATCACGTTGACGTGCTGCGCGACCGCATCGTTCACCGCCGAAGCGATGTCCCGCGTGTCGGCGGAGCACTGGCTGTCGCCGTTTGGTCCGGCGCACGTGTCGTCAGGCTCCGGGAAGACCCGGTAGCCGTAGATCACGACGTTGCCGCCCGCGCCGACGAAGCCCAGCGCATTGTTCATGTCCTCGGCGGCGAGGCCCGCAGTATCGGTGCCGTGCCCCTGCGGATCGGTGGTGAAGTTCGAGATCGATTGCACGTTACTAGGATTCGTGACGTAGCACTTCTGATACGTCACTTTCGTGTGCAGTTCGGGGTGCGTCGTGTCCTGGCCGGTGTCGATGAGGGCGATCTTGACGCTGCTCGAGCCGAGCGCGTTCGGATTCGCAGGTAGACCGCTGCCGTTTCCGCTCTGGCTGTATTCGAACGCCTTCTCGAGCCCGATCACGTGCATGTCCCACTGCCCGGGGATGGCTTGTCCTTCGTACAACGGCGGCGTGTTGTCGGGAGCGAAACCGTCGAAGTACGGGTCGTTCGGAAAGAAGCCGTTCCCGGTGATCGTCGTCGGGTAGCGCCGCTGAATCACGCCGACGGCTTTCACGCCCGACTGCGCGCGCAGCGAGCTTTCGACCGAGAGCAGTTGCGCGGTCGGCACGATCAACGTGCGCCCAACGAGGCCCAAGTGAGCAAGGTCCGTCTCGCCGGCGAAGGTCGCGCCGAGGCGCTGCTCGCGCGAAGCAATCGCGCTCTGCGAGCCTCGTTCGATCGCACGATCGTAGGTGACGCCGATCGCAACCGTCGAGCCGGTGATGGTTTGCTGCGGCGCGCGTGCAACGAACCGGCGCGCGGCGTCGCCCGAACCCAGACTCTGCGGCGAGATGCCGCCTCTGCCTTCACTCGTCTGCGTGTCGCTCGTCGGGCAAGTGTACGCCGGGTTCGGCGGAGGCGGGGTCGGATGCCCGCCGCCTCCGCCGGGGTTTCCGCCACCGCCGCCTCCGGTACATGCGGAAAGCAGCATCGACGACGATGCCGCAAGAGCGATGAAGCGAGCGATGACACGACGATGCATGAAGGCGCCTCCTTACGGGTGCGTGCGGTGGGTTTCGGCCTCTACGACGGCTGCGCCGTAGCTTCCCCGGCAGTGAGTATTCCCCATAGCAGGGCGAGCGAAGCCTGGGTCGCTCGCGCCTGGACGGCCTCGCGGTTCCCGGGAAATTTGACGGAAACGCTACGTTCGCCGGCCGGCCACGCCGCGGCGAGCCACACGAGGCCGACCGGTTTCTCCGGCGAGCCGCCCGCCGGCCCGGCGATTCCCGTCGTCGCGATCGCCACCTCGGCACCGAAACGCTCGCGAGCGCCGCGCGCCATCGCGAGCGCGCACGCTTCGCTGACCGCGCCGGCGGTGTCGATAATGCTCGCGTCCACGCCGAGCAGCGCGAGCTTCGCCGCGTTCTCGTACGCGACGATGCCGCCCGCGAAGTTTTCCGACGCGCCGGAGACCGACGTCAGCGCAGCCGCGATGCGCCCTCCGGTGCACGACTCCGCCGTCGCGAGGCGCCAGCGCCGCTGCCGCAGGAGGGAAAGGATCGTCGATTCGATGCTGGCGTCGTCTGCGCCGTAGACGTGCCGCTGCAAACGCGCGCGCAGTTCGCGCTCGAGCGGTGCGATCATCGCCGCGGCCGTCGCCTCATCCGCCGCCTTGGCCATGATCTTCACGTCGCAGCGGCCCACGTGCGCGAGAACCGCGAGCTTCGGATTCTCGCCGGCGCGAAAGAGATCGTCGATGCGATGATCGACCTCGGATTCCCCAAGTCCCGTCGTGTGCAGCACGCGCGTGAGGATCCGCTGCCCGGATCCGAAGCGTTCCCGCAGCCACGGCAGCAATCGCTCGACGAACATCGGCTTCATCTCATGCGGAACGCCGGGAAGAGAGGCGACGAACTTCCCGTTCGCAGTCGTTGCGATGAACCCCGGCGCGGTGCCGTTTGGGTTCTCCAGCACGATGCTGCCGCGAGGCAGATCCGCCTGCTTGCGGTTGTTCTCGCGCATCGGGCGCACGATCGACGCGAAGAACGCCTCCATGCGCGCAATCGTGGGCTCGTGCCGCTGCGAATCGAGACCGAGCGCGTCGCAGACGGATTCCTTGGTGAGATCGTCCACGGTCGGCCCGAGTCCGCCGGTCGTGATCACGCCGTCGGCGCGCACCAGCGCGTCGACGATCGCGGCCGCGATGCGCGTGCGGTTGTCCCCGACGGCGTGCGTCGCGTAGACGTCGATCCCCGCATCGGCAAGCCGCGCCGCAATGAAGGCGGTGTTCGTGTCGGCGAGTTGCCCGAGCAGCAACTCCGTCCCGACGGCGATGATCTCGACGCTCAAGCGAAGAGCGACCGACACGCCGGCTGCAGCCGCAGCGACTCGACGCCGAGCAGCCGGTCGCGCAGCGGCGCGAGCAGACGGCTCGGCTCGAGTGATTCCGTCCAACGCGCGAGATCTTCGACGGTAGCGCAGATGCCGGTGACGACGAGCGCCCACTCTCCCTCGCGCAACGGTAGAAGCGGGAAGTCATTTGCCTGCGGTTCGGTCACGTAGTATGCGATGCGGCGCGGGTAGCGTGCAAGATGGGGTAGGACCTCGCGTTCGAAAGCGGTGATCGACGTTTCATCGGCTGCGGCGTTCAGCATCAACACGCCTTGACTTTCGATGAACTCGCGCTCGAAGAGCGCAACGAGATCGTCGCGCCGCCCGGGACGCATGACGTAGCGGCGTAGCTCTACGACGCCAAAGCCGGGCGCGCGTTGCAAATTCACTTGGAGATCCTACCATAGCGAGGCTCCGCGCTCCAAATCTTGAAGGAGCGCGCATGCGCGCAATGGTGCTGGACCGGTCAAAGACGCCGTTGCGCTATGACGAGCACATGGCCGATCCGTCACCCGGCGCGAGGCAGGTGCTGCTGCGCGTCCTGGCGTGCGGCGTCTGCAGAACCGATCTCCACGTCGTCGACGGCGATCTCACGCAGCCCAAGCTGCCGATCGTTCCGGGGCACGAGATCATCGGGCGCGTAGCAGCGCTCGGCGCGGGCGTCGAGCGATTCAGCGTCGGGCAGCGCATCGGCGTTCCGTGGCTCGGCTGGACCGACGGCACGTGCGAGTACTGTACGAGCGGCCGCGAAAACCTCTGCGACCGCGCGCGCTTCACCGGTTACACCATCGACGGCGGGTATGCCGAGTACGCGACCGCCGACGAGCGCTTCTGCTTTGCGATTCCGGATGCGTACGGCGACGTCGAGGCGGCACCGCTGATGTGCGCGGGGCTCATCGGCTATCGCGCGCTGCGCTTTGCCGGCGACGGCGAGCGCATCGGTCTCTACGGTTTCGGCGCCGCGGCGCATATCGTCGCGCAGGTTGCGCGGCACCGCGGACAACGCGTCTTTGCGTTCACGAAATCCGGCGACACAACGGGTCAAGCGTTTGCGCGCTCGCTCGGCGCAGTGTGGGCGGACGACTCGAGCCAGCGACCGCCCGAGGCGCTCGACGCCGCCATCATCTTCGCTCCGGCGGGTGAACTCGTACCGGCGGCGCTCGCCGCGACGCGCAAAGCGGGCATCGTTGTCTGCGCGGGCATCCACATGAGTGGGATCCCGAGCTTCCCCTACGACTTGCTCTGGGAAGAGCGCGTGATTCGCTCGGTCGCCAACCTCACGCGGCGCGACGGCGACGAGTTTCTCGCGCTCGCGCCTCAGATTCCCATTCGCACGACGACAACATCGTTACCTCTGCGCGAAGCGAATGAGGCGCTTGCGCGATTACGCGAAGGCAGAATCGAGGGCGCGGCGGTCCTGGTGCCGTGAATCAACCATTGAAACGCTTCGGCGACGATATCTGGATCGCAGATGGGCCGATCGTCCGCACTTTCTTCGTGCCCTTTCCGACGAGAATGGTCGTCGTCAAGCTCGGCGACGGCTCGCTCTGGGTCGACTCGCCTGTGGAGGTCTCACCCGAAACGCTCGCGCGCATCGAAGCGATCGGCCCCGTTCGCTATCTCGTGGCGCCCAGGCCGCTTCACACGTGGCGGCTCGAGCAGGGGTGCGAGCTCTTCCCCGAGGCGCAACTGTGGGGACCGCGGAACGGCTCGCGCTCTTTTGCACGCCGCGTTTTTGCCCGGCTCTTCAGCGGCGTTCCGCGAGCGCTCCGGGGCATTGCGTTCACCGGCACCTTGCAGAACGCACCGCCGGCGGCGTGGGCTGATGACTTGGATCAACTCGTATTCAAGGGGAATGCGCTGCTCGAAGAGGCGGCGTTCCTGCATGGAAAATCGCGCACGCTGATCCTCGCCGATTTCATCCAGAACTACCCCGCGATGCCGCGCGATTTCTTCGGGAACCTCGCCAAGAGCGCGGGAGGCGTCTTGAACGGCGGCGTGCCGCGCGACATTCGGTGGTCGTTCACGAACCGGAAGCTCGGGCGAGCCTCCTTCGAGCGACTGCTCTCGTGGGATTTCGACAAGCTCATCATTGCGCACGGCGCGTGCGTCGAGCGCGACGCTAAAGCGTTTGTGAGAAATGCCTTTCGGTTTTCAGGATACTCTTATTGTTCGTAACGGTTACAAGCTGTCCACCGGGCCCGCGCAGGCGCACATGCGATCCTTCCTGACGCAAGACGGTGAAGCCCGCGCGGCGCAAGGCGGCGATCAGATTTTCACCCGAGATTCGGGGCGCACGCGCCACGTGAAAGCGCTTTGCTTAGACGGCGATGGCGACTCGTTCTAGACGAGGTGCCTGCATGTCGCTTGGCGGTATGTCCTCTCCGCGTTGGCTGCGATCGGTCAGCACCAGCGCAATCGCCTCACGCGCGCTTGCCAGCGCTTCTTCGACGCTTTCGCCCTGTGTGGCTATTTCCGGGAGCGCGGGAACGGACACGCTGAACCCGCCCTCTTCCGGCTCCGGGATCAATACGACCGTATAAGAACGCTCAAGGGCCAATGCCCTGTCTTATTCGCGACCTCTATCGCGTACCCTGGCTTTTTGGCCTTCCTCGAACCACTCGGGGTAATAAAATGTGACGTCGGCGGTGAAGCCGGCGGTGTTGTCGATGGCGGCTTTGCGGCGAAGCTCGGATTCCTCAGCTAGCGGACGCGTTTCGCGCATCTTCGCACGCCGCTCCGCCAGAATGGCGATGAAGCGCTCGAAGCGCGCATCCATGACGCGCTGCAAGGCATTCTTTAGAATCTTGCCGACGCGCGGCGCGAGCCCGGCGGTCGAGATCGCGATGCGCACCGGCCCGGCCTTTGCGATCGCGGCCATCGCGACGAAGCCGTACTTCGGCTGATCGATGCAGCAGAGCAGCGTGCGATGGCGATCGGCCCATTCCCGCAGATGCTGCGAGAGCGCTTCATCCTGCGGCGTCGAGATGACGAAGAACGCATGCGCGACATCTTCCTCGCGCACGTCCTCGCCCTTGAATATCCGGCGTACCTCGGCCCCGGCCTCTTCCAAAGCGGCCGCCTTTTCGCTCGCTTCGCGGTCATCGGCCGCGCCGATCACAAGGCAGCGACGTCCGACGAGATTGAGGCTGACCGGGAAGAATATCCTCACGCGAGCACCTGGCGGCCGCGCCTCACAGCACTTCTATCCCGAGACGCGTCGCGACACGACCCAAGCCGCGGTCATTTGTGGCCAGCCCAAGACCCGAACGGCCGCATAGCTCAAGGTAGAGCGCGTCGTACACCGAAACGCGCTGCTCCAGCGCAAGCCTGAATGCATCTCGCAGTTCATCACGGCCGGCATCGTCGAATTCAAAAGCAAAACGCAGCACCCGCTCTCCATGAGCCCGCGCGACATCCTTCGAGATTCGCTTACGCAGAACGGCACTTCGAAAGGCATTGAGCATCTCCGCGCGCCAGAGCGCCGGGACGACCGGCGCCTCGTCTTGCACGCGTTCGAGGAGAGCGTTCGTCCGCGGTGTCGCTTCGTCCTCAAAAAACCATGCGAGAGCCAGTGAAGCGTCGACGACGAACGGCATCAGAAACGACGTCCCTCGTCGATCAATTCCCGGATGCTCAAGCCACCGAGCGATACCCCCTTCCGAGCCCCCTTGATCTCATCGATGAGCTCGCGCATCCGCTTTCGCCGATCGTCCACGGGTGCCAGCAACGCAACCGGCCTCCCATTCTTCGTAATCGTGAACGTCGCCCCGCGCGCCACTTCGTCCAACAAGCGAGGCAGATGGGTCTTCGCCTCGTACGAGCCGATCGTTTTTGCCATTGCAGCCCTCAACTAGTCTTTAGACTAGTCTACCTCAGTAGTCGACGGGGCGCAAGTAGAACTCGTTGATGGCGGTGTTCGAGAGCATCGCGGTCGTCGGAAGATGACGCTTCCAGTGCGTGCCGTCGACACGCCGGCGCACTAGGCCGACCTCCTCCACCGTGAAACCGCGCTCCACGAGTTGACCGTCGGAGTAGCCCAGCAGCATCTGCGAGAGGATCGCGTCGGCGCGTGCGTAGGTGATGCCCAGGTCCGCCTCGTCGGTTTGGTTCGCTTCGAGGTCGGCCGTCGGCGCCTTCTCGATCAGTCGTTGCGGGACGCCGAGATACTTCGCGAGCGCCCAGACTTGCGTCTTGAAGAGATCGCCGAGCGGATTCACCGGCGGCGCGTCGTCGGCGTGCCAGGTGAAGTATCCCAGGAGCCGCTCGGTCTTGTTCCCGGTCCCGATCGGTAGCGCGTCGAGCTTTGCCGACTGGTCGAATAGCACGAGCATGCGCATCCGCGCCATGACGTTGCCGCGGCGGCGTGCATCGGCGTCGCGCTCGTTTTGGAGGTAGCCGTCGACCGCATCGGTGATCTCGATCGTGCGCGAGTGGATTCCGAGGTCGTCGATCACGAGCTGCGCGTCGGCGAGGCTCTGCGGACTCGAGGTTGCGTACGGCATACAGACCGCGTAGACGTTCTGCGCTCCGATGGCGCGGGCGCAAAGATACGCGGTCACCGCCGAGTCGACGCCGCCGGAGAGGCCGATCACGGCGCGCTCAGTTCGGCGCCGCACGATCAGTTCGTCGCGCAAAAACGCGACGAGCCACGCGGTCGCGAGCGCCGTGTCGATGGCGGGCGGTTTGCCCGCGCCGGATAGCGGTGCTTCAACGATCGCGAACGTCATCGCAACGTCTTCGCGGAAGCGGAAGCTCTTCGTCGAGCAACAGATCGGACAACACCGCATCGAGATCGCCCAGCAGGGGAAGGGCCGCGCGGGCGATGTCGATTTCACCCAAGTCCAGGTCCGCGAGCATGACGCAGGGCTCGGTCGCCGGGGCGGTCACGAGTACCTCGCCGCGCGGGTCGATCACGCACGACGAGCCGGTCATCCCCTTTCCGCCTTCGAAGCCGGTCAGACCCGCATACAGAATGAAGACCCCGTGTTCTGCGGCGGCCGTCGTGAGGATCTCGCGCCAGCGCAGAATCGAACTCAACTCGCCGGGCCCCTCGATACCGCGCCCCGGAGCCGCGCTCGGCACGATGAGGATACGCGCGCCTTTGATCGCGGCGATCGTCGGCATGATCGCATGCCACGCATCCTCGCAAATCAGCAACGCCATCGAGCCGAATCGCGCCGGGAAGACCTGTAGTTTGCGTCCGCGCGAAAGAAAACGCTCTTCATCGAACACACCGTACGTCGGCAAAAACATCTTGCGATGCACGTGCACGATGCGCGCTTCGCCGCGTTCGATTTCGAGATAGAACGCGCTGTTGTGGTACGTGCCTTCGGCGTTTTCGAAGAAACCGCACGCGAGGTCGATACGCCGTTCGCCGCGGGCCGCGTGCCACGCGCGGGCGAGATCGTCGGCGAAGCGCTGCGCCGGCAGCGCCACTTCGTATACCGCACCTTCGAGAAAGTAGCCGGTCAGCGCAGCCTCCGGCAGCACGACCAATTCCACGCGGTCGTCGATCTGCGCGAACGCGGATTGCAGGTTTGCGAGATTTTCCGCGTAGCGGCCTTTGAGCGGCTTCGTCTGCACGAGTGCCACGCGCACGTGCTGCGGTCTCCCGCTCAGGTTACGAGGCGGTTCCACGGCCATTACACGCCACTCGTTGCGACCTCGATCTGCTCGTCTCCGGGGGCTTTCACCCCGAGCTGCGCAGCACATTCCTCCGCGGGATACGTCCAGATTTCCGCGAGCGTCGGATGAAGATGCGGGATGCGCATGAACTCCTGGACGGTTGCGTGGAAGTGCATCGCGACGATGACCTCGTGGATCAGCTCCGAGGCCTGCGCTCCGACCGCGGTCGCGCCGACGATCTCGGCGTTTTCGCGGTCGGCCATGATCTTCACGAAGCCCTTCGTTTTCCCCAGGCACATGGCTTTCCCGTGCTCGGCAAACGCGTAACGCCCGACGACGTACGGCGTTCCCGCGGCTTGCAACGCCTTCTCGCTCTTGCCGACACGGGCCACTTCCGGATCGCAGAAGATCGTGTGCGCCGAAACGAGCCGATAGTCGGCGTCTTCGTATCCGTCCAGCACCGCGTTGCGCGCCGCAACCTCGCCCTGGTAGATCGCCACGTGGACGAGAAGAAACTCACCGGTGACGTCGCCGATTGCGAAGATATTCCGATTGCTGGTGCGCAGGGAGCGGTCGATGCCGACGCCCAGCAACGGGTCGTACGCCACATTCGCTCGCTCGAGTTCGAGGCCGGCGACGTTCGGAGAGCGCCCGAGCGCCAGGAAGATTTCTTCGGCTGCGAACTCGCGCTCGATGCCGTCCACGACGACATGGACGACCTTCTCCGCGCCGCGCCGTTCCACGCGCAACAAACGCGCGTGCCTGACGACGTGGATGCCCTCTTCCTCGAATGCCTCCGTCAACGCTTCGCCGACGTCGGAATCGGAGTGGCTCAGCAAGTGCCCGCTCCGGATGACCATCGTCGCGCGCGCGCCCATGCGCGCGAGAAACTGCCCGAGTTCGCAGGCGGTGTAACCGCCACCCAAAACGATCACCGACTTCGGCACGCGCTCCAATTCCAGCACGCCATCGCTATCGAGACAACCGCTCTCAAGCAAGCCGGAAAGGCTCTGCGGCGTCGTAACGCTGCCCGTCGCCACGATGAACGTTTTCGCCTCGAGGACGCTCTCGCCGCCGACGCGCAGTTGCGTCGGCGAAAGAAACGTCGCTTCG
Organism: Candidatus Tyrphobacter sp.; assembly: GCA_036567865.1. Lineage (GTDB taxonomy): Bacteria > Vulcanimicrobiota > Vulcanimicrobiia > Vulcanimicrobiales > Vulcanimicrobiaceae > Tyrphobacter. The sequence goes on from DATCTQ010000008.1 coordinate 13,135, forward strand.
CCCTCATACAGCGGAAACTCGCGTATGCCTTCGATCCGATACTCGGCAAAGGATCTCACCAGCCCGCGCTTGCGGGCCGCAATGAAGGGCATGTCGTGCGAGATCGAATCGACATTGATCCCTAGCGCACGCGCCTCGCCCGCGTCGTACGCCGCGTCGGAGGACGCCAGAAACGCCTTACTCGGCATGCACCCGCGCAGGATGCACAGACCGCCGAGCGGGCCGCGGTCGACGAGCGCGACGCTCGCACCGAGGTCGCGCGCCGTGCGCGCGGCGGCATAGCCGCCGGATCCGGCTCCGACGACGACGAGGTCGTAGGATCGTTCGATCATCGAGTCACGAGATGCGTTGCTTCAACGAACCGCACGGTGCCGCCGGTTTGCACGAGGATCGAATGCGTCTGTGCGTGACCGTCGAAGAAACGCACGCCGTGCACTAAGTCGCCGTCCGTGATGCCGGTGGCGCAAAAGAGCGCATCGCCCTTCACGAGGTCTTGTAGGCGCAAGACGCGCTCGAGGTCGCCGAATCCCATTGCTTTCGCGCGCTCCGCTTCCTCCGAGCTGCGAGGCATGAGGCGCCCCATGAAGTTGCCGCCGAGGCATTTGATCGCCACCGCGGCAAGCACGCCCTCCGGCGCACCGCCGACTCCCATTGCGACGTGAATGCCCGTCGACGGGATGGCGGTCGCGATGCAAGAATCGACGTCGCCGTCCGAGATCAAGCGTATCCGCGCACCTGCGGCGCGAACTTCGTCAATCAACCCCTTATGACGGGGACGGTCGAGGATCACCACGCAGATTTCGTCGATCGGCTTCTCCAACGCCCGCGCGACGGCGTCGAGATTCTCCTTCACCGACGCGTCAAGATCGACGTACGCTGCAGCCTTCGCTCCGACGGCGAGCTTCTTCATGTACGAATCCGGCGCGTGGAGAAGCGCACCGCGGTCGGCGATCGCCAGGACCGCGATCGAGTTCGGTAAACCGTTCGCGACGAGATTCGTGCCCTCGATGGGATCGACGGCGATGTCCACTTCATATCCGCCGCGCCCGACCTGCTCGCCGATGTACAGCATCGGTGCCTCGTCGCGCTCTCCCTCACCGATCACGATGCGACCGGAGATGTTCATCTCACCGAGCCGCTCCCGCATACACTCGACGGCGGCACCGTCGGCAATATTCCGCTCGCCGCGCCCCATCCAGCGGGAGGCTGCGATCGCCGCGCCCTCCGTCACCTTCACGAAATCGAGCGAGTTGATCATGCCCCAAGGGCTACAAGGGAAGCGGCACTTTTCCTCTTAAATACACGAGACATCCGATGTCCACGCAAGTCCACGCACCGCAGCCCACGCGCGCGCACGCATTCGAGTTCGCCGACTTGATCGCGGCGGGACGCGTGCCGGCCCTTGCGGTGCTCGCCGCCGGAGCAACGCTCGGCTTCTTCTTCTGGTACGGCGTCATCGTACCGATGCACGAGCCGGGGATCTCCGAAGCGGCACTCCTTCTCTGCGTCCCGCTTGCGGCGCTGCTGGCGGCGGCGGTATGGCACGCGTACGGCAAATACTTCTCGCGACGCACCGGCATCAAGCTTTCGCACAGTCTTCGCTACGACGCGCTCACGTGGCTCCCGTTCCTTTTGCTCTGGCTCACCTTCTTCGTGATGCCGTCGTTCACGCATGGTGCGCGCATCCTCGCGTTTTCTTTGGCGTTTTTCTGCCTCGGCAAGATGCTGATCGCCGCGCGCTTCAACCAGACCGTCCGCAAGGTGCTGGTGGATTTCCTCGTCTCTCGCGCGGCGATCATCGTCATCGCAGAACTCGCGGCGGTGATCATCGGACAGCGAGCGGGAACGCACGTGCAGGAGTCACGCCACGCGCTGCTCGCGGTGTGGGGGCGCTGGGACGCCGTGCACTACCTGACCATCGCAACGCAGGGATACAGCGGCGTAGAGCCTGCGTTCTTTCCGCTCTATCCGCTTTTGATCAGGCTCTTCGGGAGTCTGGTCGGGAACCACCTCATCGCCGGCATCCTCATCTCGAACGCATCCTTTTTCTTCGGCTTGCTCTTTCTCTACAAACTGCTCGAACATGAATACGATCGCACCGTGGCACGCCGGGCGATTTTCTACGTCTCGATCTTTCCCACCGCGGTGTACTTTTCCGCCGTCTACACCGAGTCGCTGTTTTTCATGCTCACGGTCGCGTCGTTCTATTACATGCGCGCGCAGCGCTGGTGGCTCGCAGGCATCATCGGATTCTTCGCGGCCTTGACGCGCGCCGAGGGGCTGCTCCTCGCGCTACCCTTTGCCATTGAATGGTTCGGGCGCTACCGTGCCGAGCCGCTGCGCGGCGTGCGCGATGCCGCGGCCGGGCTCTTGATCCCGATGGGGCTTGGCCTCTACATGGCGTATCTCTGGGTCCTTCGTGCCGACCCTCTCTACTTCTCGCACGCGCAGACGCACTGGGGACGCCACCCGGCGATGCCCTGGGTGAGCATCGTGAACGCGTTCGCGAAGATGACGCATTCCGCCGCCGGTCAGGTCGTGGCCAATCAGGCGCTCGAGTTGGGGTTCACGGCGCTGATGATCGCGGTCCTCCTCATCGGCTGGCGCCGTTTGCGCCCGTCGTACACGGCCTACATGGCGCTCTCGGTTCTCGTTCCGCTGTGCACGTCGAGCCTCATGTCGATGCCGCGTTTCGCGCTGGTCCTCTTCCCGATGTTTGCCATTCTCGCGCGTTGGGGCGAACGCCCGTGGGCCAACAACCTGATCGTCGCCTTCTCCCTGCCGCTGCTCGGGCTCTTCACCGTGCTCTTCGCCGATTGGTATTGGGTTGCCTGACGTGATCGCGTCGCTGGGCCGAAGGCGCGGGATGCAACAATTCCTCAAGTTTTCGGTCGTCGGCGCTTCCGGCTTCGTCGTGAACTTGATCGTCTTCACGGTCTTGCAGCGGTTCGATCCCCACCACGCACAGCCGCTCCACTACGACGCGCTCTACACGATCGGATTCTTTTCCGGCGGCGTCTCGAACTATTATCTCAATCGCATCTGGACGTTTCGGTCCACCGGTCACGCACTACGCGAAGGCGCCCAGTTCCTCGGCGTCTCTACGATCGCATGGGCCGTGGGTCTGGGTATCTCCTATCTCTTCGCGCCGCTGCTGGGACACGGACACAAGCTTTGGCTCGCCGCCACCGCGGCCGGTATCTTCGTCAACTTCTTCCTGAACAAATATTGGACGTTCAAACACGTTGCTTGAGACAAGGGCGTGGCCGTATGCGATCGGCGCGATTCTCCTCATCGCGCTGGTTCTACGCCTGCAATACATCCACGATCCGCTGCTCGACCACCCCAACTGGCGTCAGGGCGACACGGCCTCCATCGCGCGCAACTTCGCGCAGCTTCAGTACAACCTGCTCGATCCGCAGACCGATTACGACGGGCCGCCGCCGAACTACGTCGAGCTGGAACTGCAAATTCTCCCGTTCCTCGCCGCGACGCTCTACAAGATCTTCGGCGTGCACGAAGTCTTCGGGCGATTGATCTCGATCGCGTTCTCGCTCGCAACCGTCGCGATCCTCGCCCTGTTCGCGAGACGCCTCTACGCAAGCGCCTTCGCCGGCATCGCCGCTGCAGGGTTCCTCGCGGTCTTTCCCGGCAGCGTCTACTACGGGCGGACGTTCACGCCGGACGGAACGATGCTCTTCTTCCTGACGGCCGCGCTCTACGCGTGTTTGATCCTGCTGACGGAAGACGAACGCCTCGCACCGCGACCGCTCGCGCGGACCGCCGCGCTGCTCACCTTCGCCTACTTGGCGAAACCCGTCGCCGTGCTCGCCGTCGTGCCGGTCGCCGGCATGATGTGGGAACGAATCCGAGAGGGACGCATCTGGAGGCCGACCGCGTACGCCGTGTTGCTCGCGATCCCCCTGTTGATCCTCTGGCTCTACGATCGCGCGGTCGCGGCGCACGCCGAATGGCACTGGGCCAGCGGTATCACGCAACTGCACGTTCTTCCCGCGCTCGCAAGCGCGTTTTCTCACCCGCAGGCCTTCGTGGCAAAACTGAGCCTCTTCTTCGGCGCACTGGGCATGCTGCGCGCGACCATGCTCGGGAGCATCGGTTTCGCGCTCGCGATCCTCGCGTGCATCGCGATTCCGTGGACGCGTCCGCGCAGCCCGATGCTGCTCTGGGGCTGGCTCGCCGCCGGTTTGCTCTACACCTTCGTGGTCGTCACGGTCGAGCGCGTCGACTACTACCTTCTCCCGCTGCTCCCGCTTGCGGCGCTCCTGGTCGGCGGGGCGGCGGCGCAGTTCGTCGACTACCTCCGCGGCTGGGCGGCTCCGGTTTTTGCGGGCGTGCTCGCGCTCGCGGTGCTGCTCGACGGGCATGCGGCCATCGCGCACTACTACCATTACGATCGCACCGCGTACGCCGATTCAATCCTCGTTTCCCAAGCGCTGCCGCCGCGCGCATTGATCGTCATGGGACACTACGGCCCCGACGTGCTGTACTACATCGACCGCTTCGGCTGGGAGGAGGACCCGCTGCTCTGGACGCCCTTCGACGAACAGAGTGCGATTCGCAAAGGCGCGCGCTATTACGTCTCCGTCGAGGACAACCGGCTGCGCCGCAATGCGGATCTCTGCGCCTGGCTGCAACGCTTTCCGGTCGCACGCATCGGAACGTGGCCCGTCTACCGAACCGACCCCACGCTCGTTGCGCATGACGCGGATAGACAGTGGAATGCCTATCGAAGCGCCGAGCGTGCCGGAAAGGGGCGCGCGTTCCTGACCGCGCGGCATCTTTGTCTGCCGGCGCCCCTTGTCACGCGAAGCGTGTGACGTGATGGGACGGCAAGACCCGCCGTCGAACGGAGAGGCCATGGCCGTCGATATCGTTCACCACCGCTTTAACGTCGCCGAGTACGAAGCGATGATTAGACATGGCATCTTGACCGATCGCGATCGGGTCGAGCTCATCGCCGGAGAGATCGTCGAGATGCCGCCGCCCAACCCGCCCCATTCGGGGGATGTAAACTTCCTTTCGCATTTCTTCACCATGCGACTGGGTCGCAGGGCAATGGTTGCGAATCAGCAAGCGGTTGAAATTCCGCCGGACTCGATGCCGCAACCCGATCTGATGCTGCTTCGCTGGCGCGATGATTTTTATCGCGGCAAGCGTCCCTACCCTGAGGACGTTCTCCTGCTCATCGAGGTTGCCGACACGAGCATGCGCAGAGATCGAATCCTCAAGTTGCGCATCTATGCGAACGCGGGGATCGCGGAGTGCTGGATCGTAGACATCAACGGCAGCTCCGTCGAAGCGTACACCGAGCCCGTGGATGACGGTTACGCGAAGCGCTTGGTGGCGCGCGGCGGCGATAGACTCTCGCCGACGGCCTTCCCCGACATCAACGTGGGCGCGGCCGAAATCCTAGGGGAGCGGGAGGAGTGAGCCCGTAGCGCTGGGCGCCTGCACCGTCTGCGGCGCGCCGGATTCCACCAGTTGGCGATAGGCGATGAGACGGTTCGTGATCCTCGTCAATTCGAGTTGCAACTCGTAGCTCTGCTTGATTGCGGACGTCAATTCCGCCACGTCGTAGGTGTAGGCAAAGCGGCGCAGACTCTTGATCAAGAGCGCGTTTGCCTCATCGATGCGCGCGTAGCTCAGTTGCAACTCCTGGCCTGCGCGCTGATACGTCGGGTAGTTCGAGCTGACGATCTCCTGTTTGAGCTTCGCATCGTCGACTTGGGCTTTCAAGGCTTGGAGCCGAACGCTCGCAGGATCGACCCTGAGTCCGTCGCCGATGGTCGTGAGCGCCTCGTCGAAGTGCCCGTGCGCGTACTGCACCTGGGCCTCGTCTGCCGCGGCGAGAACGAAACCACTGCGCGCCGGCGCATTCTCCGGGTCGACGCGCAGGGCGAGACGGTACGCGAGCAGCGCATCCGCCGCATTTCCGTTTTGCAACGCGATGTCGCCTTGATGGATGCGCGTTTCGACGATCCAACGTTCGATCGGGCTCGCACACCCGGTGAGCACGAGCGAGGCAAGGAACAACGCCGTGAACGTTCCGGCCATGATTGAGCTGCGTCCGTTATCTTCCATGATTCACCAGATGAGCGACGACTTTGATGATTTCCGCCGAGGGCCAGAGAATGAGCTGGGAGAGCATCCAGCCGATGATCGCCGTCAGCGCCAGATAGAACACCATCGATTTCACGTCTTCGTGCGGGCGTTCGCCTTTTACCGCCTCGTCCACGATAATCGAGGACGTCGGGTCCACGAACAAGGTAAATGCGACCGTGCCGATCCCGTTGATGATCCCCGAGATGCCGATGGCCGTGCGCGCCACGGTAATGTCCAACACGCTCGCATAATAGGCCGCGACGACGCCGATCGCATAGACTCCGGTCACCACGACGTTGAAGATCAAGAGGCGCTTGGGAATGTGACGCAGCGAGAAACTCCGCAGCTCCCACCATTCCGGAATGCGGAGATGTCGCAGGATATCGAGCATGACGCGGGGGTAGAACAGCCGAGCAAGCGAGTGCGGCAGCGAGCGGGTGCGTTCGAAAGAGCGCACGCCGCGCACGTACACGTACGTGAACGTCGGCAGGAGCAGGCTGCCCAGTACCGTACCGACGGTTCCCGCGATGATGATGAGCCGGAGCTGCACCTCGAAGGTGTGCTGGATGCTCGCGATCGCGCTGTGATGCTCCCGGACCGCGTTGCCCGCGTGGTCGGCGAGCGGACCGAGCATCAGGGTGTAGACCAGGGTCGCGAGACGGCTTGCGGTCGCAAAGAGATTGAAGAGCGAGATCGACGTGGCGATGCGGCCGGTGCGCACGCCCGCCAAGCGGGCCGCGTACGCCCCGACTTGCAGCGCCTGCACGACGACGTTGATCGCAAGCGCGACGCCGAGCTGCCACGTCCAGAACGGCAGAATCTCCGATGGGTTAGGCGGCAAAACGACGCCGATCGATCGCACTTTCGTCGACGGGGCCGAGCACGCACAGGCCGAGGCGCTCCTCGGGCAGGAGTTCGCGCGCGAGCGCCTGCACGTCCTGGGCCGTGACCGCGTCGACGCGCTCCTCGATCTCCTCCGGCGAGACGTCCCGCCCGAGTGCGAACTCGTTGCGCCCGAGTCGAATCATGCGGCTCGACGTCGACTCGAGGGAGAGCGTGAGGCCCCCCTTGATGTGTTCCTTCGCGAGCGCAAGCTCTTCGCCGGAAACATGCTGCTCACGCAGCTTCGCAAACTCGCCCGCGATCACATCGATGCACGCCTGCACGTTTTGCGGCGACGTTCCGGCATACGCGGCGAAGAGCCCGGCCGCGCGGTACGCCGCCTGGAACGAATAGACCGAGTACACCAGGCCGCGCTTTTCCCGGACTTCCTGGAAGAGCCGGCTCGACATCCCGCCGCCCAGCAACGTGTCGAGCACGCTGACGGCGTAGCGCCGTTCGTCTCGCACGGAGAGGCCCTGACCGCCGATGACCAAGTGGGCCTGTTCGCTGTCCTTGTGTTTGACCGTGGTTGCGGGCGTCGCACGCGGTGCCTCGGGCTGGACCGGCAGCGAAGAACCGTCAAACCCGGCAAAGCAGCGCTCGACGATTTCGACAAAGCCGTCGTGCTCGATGTTTCCCGCGGCGGTCACGATGACGGCGTTCGGTGCATAGTGGCGGCGCATGTGTTCGCGAAGTTGATCCGGCGTGACCGCGGAGATGGTTTCCGCAAAGCCGATCGTCGGATCGCCGAGATTCGACCCTTGCCACATCGTCCGCGCGAACAGATCGTGAATCGATTCGTCGGGGGAATCATCGTACATCTTGATCTCTTCCAAGATGACCTTCTGCTCCTTCGCCAGCTCGTCCGATTCAAACAACGAGTGGAGGAACATATCCGAGAGGACGTCCATCGCGAGGGGGACGTGGCGATCGATCACTTTGGCGTAGTAGCACGTCGTTTCTTTGTCGGTGAAGGCGTTCAAGTTTCCGCCGACGCCGTCCATCGCCTCCGCGATTTGGCGGGCGTTGCGGCGCGGCGTTCCCTTGAAGAGCATGTGCTCCACGACGTGCGAGACACCGCGGCGCTCCGGAGGCTCTGCAGATGAGCCGACGTCGGCCCAAATGCCGATCGACGCCGAGCGCACGCCGGGCATCGACTCGGTGAGCACGCGGATTCCGCCGGGGAGCGTCGTCTTTCGGTACACTACTTGCCTTGTTTGAAAGCGGTGCGCGCCCACTCCTCGTCCCAGAAGGTACGTTCCTGGAGAAGGTCGCCGCGGCGGGCGGAGAGCGTGAACACGGGGCGCGACGTCGGGATCGCGAGGTCGCCGCTGACGACGACGTCTCTTCCGACGACGATCGGTACGCTGGCCCAGACATCGACCTCTTCGATCCCCGGGTCCGCGGCAAAGCAAAGCGAGATCAGCCGCCTGACCTCCGCTTCAAAGCCGGCGCGATCGAGTGGCCGGTGAAACTTTACCCCCGAGATCCGTACTCCGACGATGATATGACGGTTGATGCCGTTTGCGGAGACCTGCGTCACCTCCGCGGGCCAGCGCGTAGCGAAGACGCGATCGCCGATGCTGACCGCCAGCGTCCTGAGGTTTCCCGTGGCCCGGGCCGTCGCGTCCAGCTCGGCGACGCTGGGCATACTCGCGATGGCGGCGTCGTGCGAAAGCATCAGCAGCGCGAGGATCGCGACAGTCTTTCCGGGCCGCATCAATACGATTGCGCGAAGTAGGCGCGGGTGCGCGCCGGCTCGCCGCAGGCAACGCATCGCTGCGCGCCGCCTTCGAGCGGGCGAAGGTTGCGCGTGGTCGCTCCGGTCTCGTCTTTCACATAGGCTTCGCACTCCGGGCGCCGGCACCAGGCGACGTCGATCATTCCCGCGCGATTGCGGCAGCGCTCCAAGAACTCCTCGCGATCGGTGACGACGAAGGTATGCGAGGCGAGAAATGCCGCCGATTGCGATCGCAGGTTGTCATGGACGGCAGCCAACTGCTCGCGCACCGCCACCGCGAGCGCTTCGACGGCAACGTTGCTCTTCGCACCCGCTTCGCCTTTGGGTTTGTCGCGCCGCACGAGCGTCACGCTGCCTGCGTCGATGTCGCGCGGGCCGATCTCGATACGCAGCGGAACGCCACGAATCTCCCATTCCGCGTATTTCCAACCCGGTGATTGATCGCGATCGTCGCAACGAACACGAAAACCCTCGCTGCGCAAGAGTTCCGCAATCTGCGCGCCGCGCGCGAGCGCGCGCTCGTCCCCCGATTTTACGATGGGAACGATCACGGCTTCCAGCGGTGCGAGTTTCGGCGGTAGACGCAACCCGCGATCGTCTCCGTGGACCATGATCAGCGCGCCGAGCATGCGCCACGACATCCCCCACGATGTCGTGTACACATGCTTGATCGTCCGATCGGCGTCTGCGAACGTGATGTCGTACGCCTTGGCGAAGTTCTGGCCGAGATCGTGCGAGGTGGCCGACTGAAGCGCCTTCCCGTCAGGCATCAGCGCTTCGATCGAGTACGTCTCGTCCGCACCCGGAAAGCGTTCGCTCTCGCTCTTCACACCGGCGTACACGGCGACGGCGGCCACGTTCTCGGCGAAATCCCGATAGACGTCGAGAATCCGCAGCGTCTCCTCACGCGCTTCCGCGGCCGTGGCGTGGGCCGTGTGCCCCTCTTGCCAAAGAAACTCCATCGTCCGCAAGAACGGCCGCGTGGCCTTCTCCCAGCGCACGACGTTACACCACTGATTGATCAAAATCGGCAGGTCGCGATGCGATTCGATCCACTTCGCGTACATCGTGCCGATGATCACTTCGGAGGTCGGGCGGATCGCGAGGCGCTCCGTCAACTGCTCGCTCCCACCTTGCGTCACCCAGGCGACTTCCGGCGAGAACCCTTCGACGTGCTGCGCCTCTTTCATCAACAGACTTTCCGGAATCAGGAGCGGGAAGTACGCATTTTCATGACCCGTCGCCTTGAAACGCGCGTCGAGTTCCCTCTGCAGGTGCTCCCACAGGCCGAAGCCGTACGGCCGCAACACGACGCAGCCGCGCACCGGAGCGTACGAAACCAGCTCCGCGCGCAGGCAGACGGCGGTATACCACGCCGAAAGATCGTCGCCTTTCGGGGGAATCTCCTTGACGACGGGCTGACTGAAAAGCTCGCTGGACACGACCGCGTGGCGTTCGGCGCGATCCCATACGGTCCCTCGACTTCGCGCCTTCGGCGCTACGCTCGGGATGACAAGGGGTCGATGGCGAATGCCTCCATCATGGCAAAGCACACGCGCATCTACACGCGAACCGGTGACGACGGCACGACCGGCCTCTATGGCGGCGGGCGCGTGAGCAAAGACGATCCGCGCATCGAAGCGTACGGGACGATCGACGAGTTATCCAGTGCCATCGGCGTTGCACGAGCCACCCTTCATCAGGGTGACAGGGTGGATGCGTGGCTAGCGTGGGTGCAGGATAAACTCTTCGATCTCGGCGCGGAACTGGCGACGCCCGTCGTCAGAAAAAGCGAGACGAACGCTACGCCCGTCGTGAGCGAGAGCGACGTAAAAACGCTGGAGCGCGCCATCGACGAATCGGAGGCCACGCTCCCGCCGCTCGACACGTTCATCCACTCCGGCGGATCGCCGGCCGGCGCGCTGCTGCACCTCGCCCGAACGATCTGCCGCCGTGCCGAGCGGCGTCTTTGCTCCTTGCGCGAACGCGACCCATCGGTCGACGTTATCGCGCTCCGCTATTGCAACCGCCTCAGCGACGCGCTCTTCGTCTGGGCGCGCCGCGTCAACGCCGAATCCGGAGCCTCCGAGTCTCCATGGAGGAAGGGCGCCGCGCCGCCCGACTAGCCATTGTCCAGGGACGGTCGCCGATTAGAATCCGCATGTCCCGCCGCCGATGACGTAGCAACTCTCCTCTCCGGACAACTCGGCGGTGCCGCCCGAGGTGGAGTTGCTGAGTGGGATCACGCGGCCGGAACCTCCGGCGGCTGCCGATCGCAACGACTGCGGCACGCCGCGTGCTTCAGAATCGATGAAATATTGGTAGAGGGAAAGCCCAAATGCGTAGTCCACGGTGCTACCCGACGACAACTCGGCGTACGTATACCAGGTCACTCGGTTGCCCGTCACTCCGTTGAACGTCGGGAAGCCGCTCAACGCGACCTGCGGCACCTGATATGTAGAGGCGCCCGTGCTCCGCAAGAACTTGTTCGTTGCGTTCGCGTATGAAACACAATTGCCGGCGGTGCACGGGGCTTCGAAATACGCATTATACGAGAAGATCGAGCCCGCCGGCGGGCTCGGGAAGCCGGCGTAGTTCATCGTGAACGTGGGATTGTTGGCCGTGTTCACCGGTGACGACGGCGCCCACGCAGTGGGTATCGTCAGGCTCACGGCCGAGGCCGTTGCCGTCACGTCGAAGGCCGCGACGGTCTGCGACGCCGTTGCGTTATAATAGTATCCGTAGGAGCCCAGTCCATACAACCCCGTTGCGTCGCCGGCGGCAACCGACGGGTATGTTAGCGTTCCCCCGTTGCTGTTCGCCATAAATACGTGGGCCGCCAAGTCAGATGTAAGATAGAGCGCTTCGGAATACTGCGAAAAGCCTGCGGGCGCCGCCGTGGCGGTCAGCATGTGCGTCGGGCCCAACGCATCCGAGGCCGTAAAGGTGACGTTCCGCGTCACCGGGGTCGTGCCGACGCTCGTGCCAGGATACGTCTTGACGCCAACGGTGTTGCCGCCGGCATCGTATGCTTCGGCAAGAAGGTCGGTCGTGTTCGACGGGACGCTCCCGGAGTAACTCCCGGTTGAGCCGTTCTGGTAATTGCCCGCTGCGGTAATGCTTGCGCCGCCGACGGCGGTCACGTCGTACGTTCCGCTGACGCTCGTGGTGGGGGCATCGGCACAGGAGACGGCCACGATATGATAATCGTCGAGCGTCGCCTGGACGGCATACTCGGTCGTCCGGGCGCCCTGCTGAGGCTGCACGCCCTCGGGCTGCGAGCGGCCGATGCTCACGGGCGGCAAGCCGATCGTGCAGACGTAGGCGACGCCGTAACTGCGCGTACTGCCGGGCACCGTGAAGCTCGTCGCACCGCTCGGGAGCGGCTTCCACGCGCCGTGGGGTCCGGTCTCGTAGGCGATCGCTCCAAGCGACGTGCCGACGTCATAGGAGGGGATTTCCAAGGTCACGACATTGCCGGTCCCACCGGGCGGGTTAAGGGCGATCCCGGTGGATTTGCAGCCCGCGAGTAATGCCGCGGCACAAAGAAAAACTAGAAGCGATCGAATGCTCATGGAGCGGGCTGTTCCCTAGCCCCGCAGCATTACCTGCGCGGCGTTTTTTCCGGCGGCGCCCATCACGCCGCCGCCCGGATGCGCCGCCGAGCCGCATAGATAGAGGCCGCGCACGGGCGTGCGGTAGTTCGCGTAACCCGGAATTGGCCGAGCAACGAACAGTTGGTTGAGGCTCATCGCGCCCTGAAAAATATTGCCGCCGGTGAGATTGAAGGTTTTCTCGATATCGGGCGGCGCGAGCACTTGACGATGCAGGACGGATGACGTGAAGCCGGGCGCGTACCGCTCGACGATCGCGAAGCAGCGATCCGCCACCTCGTCGCGCAACGCTTGCGTCCACATGCCGCTCTTCAACACATAGGGTGCGTATTGCACGAACATCGACGCGACGTATTTCCCGAGCGGCGCGAGCGTCTCGTCGACGGCGGAGGGAATCGTGAGCTCCACCACGGGCTCGCGCGACGGTACACCGTACTTCGCGTCGTCGTAGGCCCGCTCGATGAAGTCTTGGTCGGGGCAGAAGTGGATCGTGCCGCGGTGCTCGGGCCCCGGGCGGTCCTCCGACTGCGCGCCTTCGGCGCTGCGCTCAGGATGACAAGCAACGTTTGCGCCCCCACGCAACGCGGTGAACGCCGGCAGTCTTTCTAGGGCGAGGTTGATCTTCATCGAGGCGCTGGAGTAGTCGATGCGAGCGACCGCATCGCGGAAATCCGGTGGCAGCGCCTTCGGGTCGAGCAAGCGTTCGAAGGTGACATGGCAATCCGCATTGCTCGTAATTTGCTTGGCCGCATACTCGTCACCGTTTGCCAACACGACGCCCGTTGCGCGGTTGCCCTTCGTCAGGATACGCGCCACCTCTGCGTCCACGCGAATCTCGACGCCGAGATCGCGCGCGGCGGCCGCGAGCGCCTGCGTCAGCCCGCCCATCCCGCCGCGCACGTAACTCCAGACGCCGCGCGCGCCGTTCGTCTCGCCCATGACGTGATGGAAGAGCACGTACGCCGTCCCCGGCATCGAGGGCGCGGCAAAGGCTCCGATGACGGCATCGGTTGCCAGTGTTCCTTTGAGTTCTTCCGATTCGAACCAGCGATCGAGGATCGGGCGCGCCGCGCCCGTGAAGATCTCAACGGGGATTCCCCATATGGCCGCTCCTTTCGAGCGGGCGCCGGGTGATTCCGGCCGTTTTCGGGATCTGCGGCAAGCCACACCGCCGGTTTGGTGGCAAGTAAGACCCGCTTTGGCCTTGAGGACGCCGAAAAACCTGGCCGCAGGGTCATGAGGGCGCAAATCTCCCATCGTTTCTCCACGGGCGTACGCCGTGGCCGGGGTGCTCATGTTGCCGTTGCCGGAATCGGCGGCGCACGCAGCGTCGCGATCAGCCGCAGGATTTCAGCGAACAGACGGCGCGGGATGGCAACCTCGGCCATTTGGAAGGCGACGTAGCGCCCGTGGCTGACGACCTTCGCGCCGATCTTGATGAGCTTCTCGCGGAGGCTGGTGAGTGACCAATCTTGGATAGGCTCAGGCGTTGCGAGCGTGCGTAGGAAGTTCCCGAGGTTGTACGCCAGCGCGTGCAGTTGAAGCCGGACCGCGTTCGCGTTGAACGAGCGACACGAGAGCCGCGTCCACTTGATGGCGCCTTTCCCCTCTTTTATCCATTGCTCGCACGTGCCGCGCTTGTTGTAGAAGCCCACGACATTCTTCGCTGCGTACCGCAAGTTCGTGACGATGGAGCCGACGCGAGGGAACAGCTCCCCGGGATGCCACTCCACCTTGGTGACGACCCGGCGGGGATGGGACCAGCTCGCCGCCTTGTAGCGGAAGCTCCGGTAGAACCGCTGCACGTAGTGCGCCGGTCGTCCGACCGGTCGTTTGAGTAAATGGCTGATTCGCTCTTGCAGAACCTGGTTTGCGGGTAAGCGGATCGCGTACTCGATCCC
>DATCTQ010000009.1:0-11062 GCA_036567865.1 Candidatus Tyrphobacter sp.
CGACGACGTCGACGTCACCGGCGCCGACGTGCTCCATGCGACCCGGCACGCGGCTCAGCATCGCGAGGCCGCGCGCGCTTCCGGCATCGTCGATGCCGAGCGTCCGCGCCGCGCCGATCGCGGCGAGGGCGTTGGCGACGTTGAAACGCGCGGGCACCTTCAACTCGATGCGCGTGCCGTCGACGACGAAACTGCTTCCGCCCGCGCGCACGGCGACGTCCCGTGCAACGAGATCGGCGGGCGCGTTCAACGCATACGTCGTCACCGGAACGCGGTTACGCAATTCCTCGGCCCAGCGAGCCCCATACCGGTCGTCGGCGTTGAGCACCACCGCCGCCGCCACGTCGAACAATCGGCGCTTCGCCGCAGCATACGCTTCTTGCGTGCCGTGAAAGTCGAGGTGGTCGCGCGTCAGGTTGGTGAAGACGGCACACGTGAATCGTACGTCCTCGATGCGTTCGAGCGCAAGTGCGTGCGAACTGACCTCCATCGCGACTGCGCGCGCACCATCATCGCGCATTTGGGCGAGCAGGGCGTGTAGCTCGTTTGGGAACGGCGTCGTATGTGCGAGGGGCCACGAGCGCTCGCCGAGTTCCGCGCCGACCGTGCCGATGACGCCGCACGGCACGCCCGCCGCATTCGCAATTGCCGCGATCATGCGCGTCGTCGTCGTTTTGCCGTTGGTACCGGTGACGCCGATGACGGATAGCGCTCGCGATGGATCGCCGAAAAATGCTGCGGCGATCGTCGAGAGTGCGCGCCGGGAATCGTCGACCGCAATCGTCACGGCGCCTTGCGGAGGCTCGCGCAAGCGCCCGTGCTCGACCACGACGGCGGCCGCGCCTCTTTCGAGCGCCTGCGCGACGAAATCGCGCCCGTCCACGCGTTCGCCGCGCATCGCGACGAACAGCGCGCCGGGCGCGACGCGACGCGAGTCGATCGCGATGCTATCGATGGAAACATGCGCCGCATCGCCGGTCGTGCGCGTCGATTTCGGAAGCCGAGCGAGCAGCGTCGCGAGCGCGACGCGGGTCATCTCGCCCCCACGGCGCCAGCGCCGTGGGGTGCGATGCCGTCCCGAAGCATCGCGGCGCGAGCAATTTTCACGAAGGCCGGCGCGGCAACGACCGAGCCGTAGTACGCGCCAACGGGCCGGTCGAGCTTCACGTAGATGACGTAGCGTGGGTGATCGTAAGGAATCATGCCGATGAAGGACGCCGAGTATGCTCCCGGCTGGTACTCTCCATTCTCGACGATCTGCGCGGTTCCGGTCTTGCCGGCGGTCGAGTAGCCCGGAATCTGCGCGCTCGGATCGCCCGTCCCGTTCAGCACCACCTGGCGCAGGAAGCCGCGCAAGATACTCGCAGTGCCCTCGGAGAAGACGCGCCGCACGACCTCCGGTGCGAACGTCCTCACGACGTGCCCGGAAGAATCCAGCTCCGCCCGCACGATGTGCGGCCGCATGAGCAAGCCGCCGTTCGCGATCGCGCAGTAGTACCGGGCCATCGCGATCGGCGTCACCGCAACGCCCTGGCCGAACGCCATCGTCGCGAGCGACGATCCGCTCCACTGCGCGGGCGGAGGAACGATCCCGGGATTCTCCCCCGCCAAGCCGATGCCGGTCGGATCGCCGAATCCCGCGCGGCGCTCCATCGTGTAGAACGCGTGCGCCCCGGTGCGCATCCCGACCTCGGCCGCGCCGACGTTGTGCGAGTACTCCACGATTTGCTCGAGCGTCTCGCTGCTCCCCGGGATGGGCATCGAGTCCTCGGCGTTATGGATGACTCGATCGGCAACTTTCAGCGAACTGCGCGCGGGAAAACGCGTCTGGAGCGTGACCCTTCCCGATTCGAGCGCGGCTGCCGCGGTAATCAGTTTGAACGTCGAACCGGGCTCGTACGCATCCATCACGGCACGATCGCGCTGCGCATCGGGAGACGACCGCTCCCAATGATTCGGATCGAAGTCCGGAAGGTTCGCCATTGCGAGCACCTCACCGGTCCACGGGTTCATGACGATCGCGGTGCCGTCGGCGGCATGGTATCGCCGCATCTGCGCGTCGAGTGCCTGCTGCGCGACGAACTGCAGGTACGAGTCGATCGTCAACTCGAGATCGAGACCGTCCTCCGAGGGTTTGACGAGGCGCTGGCCGGCGAGCGGAATCGGCCGACCCAACTCGTCCTCTTGCACGAGCACTTTGCCGGTGACGCCGCGCAGGACGTCGTCATACGAATATTCGAGGCCCGCGAGACCGTCTTCGTCGATGCCGACATAGCCGATGAGCGTCGATGCGAGCGTTCCCACCGTATCGACTCGACGTCCCGTGACCTCCTGTTGAACGAAGACGCCCGGGAGGTCGAGCGACGTCACGCGTTGCGCGACTTCATGCGGGACCTTGCGTGCGATATAGACGAACTGCGCGCCCGGAGAATGCATCAACGCGAGCGTCTGCGCATCGATCGGGCCGACGACGGCGCTCAGTTTCGCCGTGACTTCGGAAAAGTTTTCCACCTCCTCCGGATCCACGTAAATGGATTCCGAGGGAAGCGAGCGGACCAGCTCGGTGCCGTCGCGATCGAGAATCGAACCGCGATGTCCCGAAATGACGACCAGGCGCGTGCGCTGACTGAGCGCGGCGCGGGCAAAGACGGGTCCGCGCAGCACCTGCACGTCGTAAAGCCGCCACACCAGATACAGCGCGATCGCGAAGCAGAAGTAGAAGAGGATCTTCGCACGCAGCGGCGTTACGCGCGAGAACGCGCGCTTGTGCATTTAATGAAGCGGCAGGAACGCGAGCGGTTGGATTCCCGAAGGCCGCGGCGCTTGGAGGCTGATGCGCAGGAACGCCTCGGGCTGAATCATGCCGAGACGCGTGGCGACCGCGGCGAGGCGATCGTCCGAAGTGAGCGAGGCGATCTGGTCGTCAATCCTCGCGTCCTGCAGCTCGAGTTCCGTGCGCTGCGCGTGGGCGCGTTGCACGGCATACGAGAGTGCCGTGATATTCGAGGTGAGCAAGACGTAGCCCAGCATGACGGCCATGCCGGCGGCAACCGCGAGCGTCACCTTGAGCAGCGCCGCATAGCGGGAACGACGGTTGATGCCGACGCGCCGCTGCGTTGCGGAGCGAGCGGTGCGAGGATTACGGATGCGCGAGGGCAGATGGATCTCGCGCGCGATCACGATGCCCTCCGCTCGCCTGCGCGCAGCTTCGCGCTCCGTGCGCGTGGGTTCTCTGCGATCTCGCGCTCGCTCGGGAGTACCGGCTTCTTGGTGAGCACGTCGATCCGTTCGTCGGCGCGCAACATCTGCTTGACGATCCGATCCTCGAGCGAGTGGAAGCTGATCGCGACGACGCGGCCGCCTTCGCGCAGGGACTCGACCGCTGCGGTCAAGCCGTCGTGCAGCGCGTCGAGTTCCTCGTTCACCGCAATGCGCAGCGCTTGAAAGATGCGCGTCGCGGGATGCAAGCGCTCGCGATGCCCCGGGCGCTGCACGACGCCGGAGATGAAGCGCGCGAAATCGGTCGTCGTCGTCGGAAGCTCTCCCTCGCGGCGGCGTGCGACGATCGCGCGTGCGACGCGGCGCGCAGCGCGCTCTTCGCCGAAGGCATGAAAGATTTCGGCCAACTCGCGCTCGCTCGCGTTCGCGAGAACGTCGTAGGCGCTGCGCCCCGAATACGGGTTCATGCGCATGTCGAGCGGTGCAGATTTCGTTACCGAGAAGCCGCGCCGCGGGTCGTCAAACTGCATCGACGAGACCCCCAAGTCGAAGAGCACGCCGTCCACACGCGAGATGTCGAGCTGCGCGAGAATGCGAGTGAGGTCGCGGAAGTTGGCATGCACGAAGGTGAACGAAGGGTGAACCAGATCGCGCGTGCGCGCCGCTGCTTCCGGATCGGCATCGAGTGCGATCAGCCGTCCGCGCCCCAGGCGCTCGAGGATCGCACGGCTGTGCCATCCGCCGCCGAACGTCGCGTCGACGTAGATCCCCTCCGGACGAATCGCGAGATACTCCAAGACCGCGTTCTGGAGAACCGGGACGTGGCTCATGTGCGGTATCCCTCATCAAGCCAGACCCAACTCGCCGAAGAGATCGGCGTTTTCGCCCCGCGGCTCGGCGTGCTCCGGGTAGCGATCGGCGGCCCAGATCTCGACGCGCGAGAGGGAGCCGACGGAAATGACGTCGCGATCGATACCGGCGTACTTCCGCAGCGCCCCCGGGATGAGGATGCGCCCCTGCGCATCGCACGCGACCTCCTCCGTGTGGGCAAAGATCGAGCGCACGATCCGACGATAGCCATCGTCCTTGCGGGGCACCGCTTCGAGCCTGGCGCAGAGCGCGGCCCAGACGGCGCTCGGATAGAGCGCGAGGCATGGGTCCGGACGCGCGATCGTGAGGATGAAGCCGGGGCCGAGGCGCTCTCGAAAGCGCGCAGGCACGACGAGGCGGCCCTTCTCGTCGAGAGCGTGCTCTACCAGGCCCGTCAAACGCGGCAGATCCGGCAATGGTCCTCCCTTGGCTTCCACCAGGTGCCACTTCCACCCACTATACGCACGCTGCGCGCCGGGCGCAAGGCCGGTCGAGCCCAAAACCCCACTGCGCCTGGTACAAGGCACGTTCAAACGGGAAAACGAAGCCTGGATGTCGATGCAGCGGCTCGCCTCGTTTGCGTGTCTCTTGTGCCTGCTCTACGGATGCGGCGGCGGGGGATTCATGCCGTACGCCTCACACGCCCTCAGCGCCGCGGAGATCCGCGCCCTCGTCGCGCAGGCCTCCTCGGATCACGCGCTTCCCCCCGGCCTGGTCGATGCGGTGATCATGGCGGAATCCGGCGGCGATCCCTCGGCGATCTCGGTTGCCGGCGCCGAAGGCCTGATGCAGTTGATGCCGGGCACCGCGGCGGGCTGCGGCATCGCCGATCCCTTCGAGCCCGTCTCGAACGTCGAGTGCGGGAGTTCGTATTTGAAGGGGTTGCTCGTGCGCTATCGGGGGAACACGCGCCTCGCCGTTGCGGCGTATAATGCCGGCCCCGGCGCCGTGGACCGCTATCATGGCGTCCCACCATACGCCGAAACGCAGGCGTACGTCGTCCGCGTTCTCTCGACGTACCGGAGTTACTAGGGCCTCAGCGGCCTCCGCTATTGATGGCGGCGCTCGCCCTTCGCCGATTCTTGCCGCATGCGCGCACCACCGCGCATGTCTTGCCGATTCTCGATGCCTACCTCCTCCGCGAGATGGTGTGGCCGTTCCTCGGCGCCTTCTTCGCCTTTTTTATTTTTTGGGCGTTGAACATCTTCATTCTCTCCGCGGACTACATCGTCAATCAGGGCGCGCCGTTCTTCCTCGTTTTGCGCTTCGTCGTATTGCGCATCCCGCAGGCGATCCCGATGGCATTCCCGTTCGCCTCACTCGTGGCAGCGTTGCTCGCGATGGGACGACTCATGGGCGACAACGAGTTGACCGCGATGCGAACGTCGGGCATCGTCGTGCTGCGCATCGCTGCAGCGCCGCTGATTTTCGGCTTTGCGATGTTCCTCCTGGCCTACGGTATGAACGAATGGGTCGCGCCGACCTCGGTCGACTTGTCGACCCGCACCTTCTACCAGATGGTCTACCACACCGATTCGCTGCCGATCGAGACGCAGTTCTTCCGCAAGGATCCCGACAGCGGTAACGTCTTCTTCGTTACGCAGGTCGGGCCGGATGGGAAGACGATGTACGGCGTTCAGATATTCAAGCCGGCACATCTCGGGCCGTGGAACGAGACGCTTCAAGCGAAATCGGCAATCGTAAGCGGCAGCACGCTCGAACTCAGAGACGTCATCGACACGCGCTTCAACAACGACGGCTACGTGACGAGCCAGCAGCACGTCAACTTCGCCTCTATCGGACTTCCGCTCCAGGAGACGGCCGCGCAGTTCCTGAGCACCGCGAACAGCGACCCGTGGACGATGAGCAGCAAGCAACTCGCGCTGCAGGTGCGCGAGCTGCAATCGCAGGGCATCGGCGGGACGGCGCTGGGCAACCTGCAGATCACCCTCGCGAACAAGCTGGCGTGGCCCTTCGCCTGCTTCATCGCCGTGCTGATCGCGCTGCCGCTCGCCATGCGATTCGGCAAGCGGGGACGGATGCTCGGAATGGCGCTCTCGATCGTCGCCTTCTTCGTCTACTTCGTCATGACGTCGGCGGCATCGGCGTTCGGGCGCAACGACGCCATCAATCCGTACATCGCTGCGTGGATCCCGAACGTCGTCATGGGTCTCGCGGGGACGGTCCTACTCTGGCTCGAAGAGCGATAACGCGTGCTTGGACTTCGGCGCAAACGCCGCGCGCTCGCCGCGGTCGCTTGTCTCGCAGCCGTTTTTAGCGGCTATTTCTCCTCGTCCAAAGGCTCGGCGCAGGCACTGAGCCTCGACGAGCAGCGGGCGATCGCGCTCCTCGGCGCTCGACCGTGCTCTGCGGATCTTCAGCGGTCGGCGGATATTCAGCGATCGCAGGTCGCGCAGGCGGCGGCGAGCACGCCTTCGCCGGCGCCGAGCCCGGTCCCGACGCCGGGCTTCCCGGGCGCACCGCGGAACGGGACGCTCCAATACTTCGAGACGCCGCGACCCGTCGGCTCGCCGAGCCCGTCGGCGCCGCCGCTTCCGCTCACGGTCACGCCGGTACCTTCGAACGGTCCGGTCTTCTTGCAGCGGGGCGGTGAGACGCCGCCGCCGATCACGCCCGCCGGGCAAGCGCGCCCACCCGCATCGCCGCAGCCGGCAGGCGTGCCGACCCTCGCACCCGGGTACGTCGCCATCATCGCGGATCGCGTCAGCGGAAACACGAGGCCCGGGCATCCCGGTGACGCCGAAGGCAACGTGCACATCTACTACGGTCAAGACGAGATCGTGGGCGACAAGGCGCACTACGACGGCGATCGGACGGTTACGATCACCGGCCATCCGTTCATCGTCGATCAAGCGCACGATTCGATTCTCAACGCCGACGCGATCTATTTTGACACCATCGATCAGACGGCGAAACTCGTCAACGGTCGCGGCGAAAGCTCGCAAGGCGTCGAGCGCGGGCTCGTTCATTACAACGCAGACGATCTGCACACCGACGCAAACGGCGTGGGCCACGGCCTACGACCCTACGTGACCACCTGCGAGCATCCGCGCGGCGGATATCACATCACCGGGCGCAACATGGATATCATCCCGGGAGACCGGATCGTGATCTACCGCGCCATCCTCTGGCTCGGCGCGGCCGCCGTGTTCTTTCTTCCCAAGGTCGTGATCCCACTGCGTACCGTGGAAGACCAACGCACTCGCCCTCAATACTTTCCGGATGTCGGGTACGATCAGTACGAAGGCTTCTGGGTCCAGTCAAAGTACTCGTTCGGACGGGATCAATACTATTACGGCTACTACGTGCTCAACTACTACACGAAAGTCGGCTTGGGCTTAGGATATGTCGCCTTTTTCCAGCGCCGCAACGGCCGGCGCAGCGGCAGCATCAACTTCTATCACATCCACGATCGTCGCGTCGAGTCCACGCAGACGAATCTCGCGCTCCAGGAGACGGAAAACTTCTCCCGGACCCTGCGTTCGAATGTTGCATACTCCTATCAGTCGAACTTCGGGCCGCTGACGAATCTGCCGGCAAACTCAACCATCAACCTCAACGTCGTGCACCAGACGCTGAAAGATTCTCAGGACTACACGTTCACGCACTCCTCGGTCGGAACGCAATCGTCGTCGAACGCCATCTCTTTTTCCGACACGATCGGGTTCACTCCGACCCTGAGCGAAGCACTGAACTTCAGCATGACGAACAGCCAGGCGAACTACGGCGGGTTCTCGTCGTCGAACGCCTCGGCGACGATCGACTCGGTTCTCCACTGGACGACCCGGGGCGCGGATTACCAACTCACCTGGAGCAAGTCGTATTCCCGCGTGCCCTACGGAGACAACAAGATCCCCGAGTTGGCGATCCGCCCCTACGCCTTCTTTCCGCACTTCGTGTTTCCGGTTTCCGCGCAGTTTACGATCGGCCAGTACAGCGAGCCGTCGAATGCCTTTTCCTCCCAGCGCGCGGATCTCGCATTCGTCCTCGGTCCCGCGCTGTACAGGGTCTTCGGCAGCGACTTCCAGGCTACGGTGAACGTCAACCAATACGCCTACGGTACCGGCGATCTCAAGGCATCGATCCAGCAGTTGATGACGCTGACGACGCCGATTACGAACCACATCGTCAATACCGTCACCTACAACGAAGCCAACTATAACGGCCCCCCCGCCGTTCCGTTCCAGTACCTCGACCAGCAGCCGACGCAGAACGCGAAGGGCGCGCAGGACCTCCTTCGCTTCTTCAACGGCTCGGTGTACAATCTCGCGCTCGGCTTTTCGACGCTCTTCGATGCGAGGGCGCAACCGGTCAGTTATCAACTCCAACTGAGCCCATCACCGACGGCGATCGTGCTGCTCGGCGGATCGTTCATCCCGGGCCCGCACATGGGTTTCGAGCAAACCAACGTTCAGTTTTCCACGCCGTTTGGGCGCGACACCCAACTCGAGTTCGCCGGCAACATCGACTGGAACGAGCACCGGCGCATCGTCGACAAGATCGTCTATCTCACCAAGACGATCGGCCAATGCTATCAGATCCAAGTGTTGTACAACCAGGATTCGAAGCTGGTCAACGTCTCGCTGAACCTCCTCGCCTTCCCGTCGCACGCCGCAGGCTTCGGGGTCGGGCAAGGCGGCCCCATCATCCCGAGCAACTTCAACTTTTAGGAGCCTGTCGGGCTCCTAGGATTACGGCGTGTTTTGGAACTCACAGGATGTGATGACCGCGCTTTGCGTCGGCGCGTTTTGAGCGGCCGCGTTCACGGTGGTATCGAACTGCGTCGTGGTCGCAAGCAGAGGTGAGTTGAATGACGTGTCGGTGCCCCCGCCGAGTCCAAGCGAGTCGACGGGCGTGTAGTTGGAGAAGCTCTGGCCGCTCGTTCCGGGCGACGTGACGAAGCAATTGATCTTCCAGACGCTTTGTGCCGAGGGTGTGGGGGTGGGGCTGGCCGTCGACGTCGGCGTGGGCGTCGGGGAGGGGCTCGCTGTCGCGGTGTACAGGGAGAATATCTTCCGCAGGAAGGACACCTGAAATTGCGTTTGCAGACCGTTGGAGTTGGCGTTGAACATCAGGTCCTGTCCCGGAATTCCGATGAGCGGATAGACCACCGGGGGCAGATTGGTTCCGCCGGTCGTGACGAACTGCACGGGGACCGCCTGTACGGCACCGCCGGCGTTCCCGGAGACGATGATGGCGTCGCTGAACGCGGCATAGTTCGCTTGCGCTCCACCGTTGGGAAGCGGCGTCAAACCGTTACCCGTCGTATTGAAAACGATGATGTAGTCGTACGTGGAGAAAGCGAACGGTGCCGCCACCGTGAATCTCACCGACATGAAGCCGCTTGCCAACCCGCCGTTGGCCGCATACTTCGGAAACGTCACCTGACGACCGCATGCCGCTACGATGAGCGCCGTTACTAAAACCGCCAAGCCGAGTTTACGAATGATGCTCTCCTCGCTGCGCGCCCGCGACGTGATGCTCGCGGCGATCGCGGGTGCCGCGCTCTCCTTGGCTTTCCCAAAAATCGGCGCAGCATGGCTGGTCCCATTTGGGACGGCTGCGCTGTTCTGGACCTGGCAAGGAGCCTCCTGGAGGCGCGCGTTCGGCCTGGGCTGGCTCGCGGGCACGATCTTTTTCTCGATCAGTTTCGCGTGGTGGACGTACACGATCGGCCACGAAGTCGGACCGTTCTGGGCAGGCGTCGCCGTCTTCGTTTGTGCGGCCGTCGACGCGCTTACGTGGGGGGCCGCGGGGGCGCTCGCGGTAGTCGCCCGGCGTCGCTCGCTTCTGGCGCTTGCGCCGCTCGCGGGAGCCGCAGTCTTTGCGATCGGTGAATGGCTGCGCTCGATCGGCCCGGTCGGCATTCCGTTTGCGCAGCTCGGCTACACGCAGGCAGAGACGCCGCTACGCGTTTTTGCGGCGTACATCGGGACGTTCGGCGTGACGTTCGTCCTCTGCGCGATCGGCGCATACACTGCGGATGCGCTCCGGCGCCGCACGCTGCGCCCGCTCGGCGTTGCCCTCGGATCGATCGCGGCCGCGTGGCTGGTCTGCTGGCTGCTATGGCCCGCACGACATGCGGCGCCCGCCACGATTCCCGTCGCTGCCGTGCAAGGCAACATCGTGCAATCGCTCAAGTGGCAGCCCGGCTCGCTCGAACTTGCGGTGCGGCGCTATATCGCCATGACGCGTGCGGCCGCTGCCGCAGACCCGAGGCTCGTCGTCTGGCCGGAGACCGTCATCACCGTGCGGGGCGTCGGGTTGAATCTCGACCCGGAGCTGGAACGCCGCTTTGCAATGCTCGCGCACGACGTGGACGCGACGCTCGTCGTCGGATCGATCGCAGAGCACGACGGAGCCTACTACAATTCCCTGTTCTTCTTTACACCCGGACGCGCGCCGGCCGTTTACGACAAGCGGCAGCTCGTGCCGTTCGCTGAGGATTTCCCACTGGCAAAGTATCTGTACTGGATTCCATACGTCGGGACGCTCAACGGCGGCTTCTCGGCCGGCAGCGTTGACGGCGTGTATCCGACCGCCGCCGGTCTGCTCGCGGCGCCGCTGATCTGCTGGGAATCGGCCTTCGCCGATCGGGTTCACGCGCAGGTCGCTCGCGGCGCGCAGGTGTTGATCGTGAGCACCGATGATGCGTGGTTCGGCGAAACCTCGGGACCGTATCAGCACGCGCAGATATCGCAGCTCCGGGCCGTCGAGAACGGAGTCTGGCTGGTTCGCGCGGCCGCGACCGGCGTCAGCGGCATCATCGCCCCGGATGGCCGATGGACCGCGCGCGCGCCGATGGACACGCAAACGAGCGTCGCCGGCGACATCGGCCCACCGACCGGATCGCTCTTTGCGCGTATCGGACCGCTGCCCGTGATCGCGCTCTTCGCGCTTCTCTACCTTGCGATCGTCCTTCGGCCTTTAGTCCTGAGCGAGGCGCGAAGCG
>DATCTQ010000010.1:0-14292 GCA_036567865.1 Candidatus Tyrphobacter sp.
GGGAATGGCGGTTCGATTCCGTCCGGACGCACCAATCCTTGACCCTGCCGCACGGCGCGGGAGGCTTGCACGGGCCGAAAACCCGTGGTAGCATAAGGGTTGAACGGACTTGGGGTCCGTTTCTTTCATGTTTGAAGTCGCGTAGGGGCCCTTCTTCGATGGCAAAGAAAGAGAATCGCGTCATGGTGGTGATGGCCTGCACGGAGTGCAAGCGCCGCAACTACCACACGCAGAAGAACAAGCAGAAGACGACCGAGCGGCTGGAACTGAGCAAGTACTGCCGTTTCTGTCGTTGTCACCGGTCGCACCGGGAAACGAAATAGGAAGCGCGCCGAGTTAACGCACTCAGGGCAAAGATGGAGGGCGGTAGCGTAATTGGTAGCGCAGCGGTCTCCAAAACCGCGGGTTGCAGGTTCGAGTCCTGTCCGCCCTGCCAAGAATACAGCTGGAGTCAATGTGAGCGAACAGAAGAAGAGTGCCATGGGTCGCAGTGTTGCGACCGCTAACCGCCGGGCGGCAGCGCTCGGAGGAGCCGACTTCTTTCGCGGCGTGATCGCCGAGCTGAAGCGCGTAACATGGCCGACGCGGGAGGAATGGATCTCGGCGACGGTGTTGACGCTCGCGCTGGTCATCGGCATCGGCCTCTTTACGTGGGCACTGGATCAAGGGTTCGGGTACATTTTCAACTTGATTCACCCGATCGCCGGAGGCTAATCGCGTGGAAATGGATCGCGAAATCTTCAGCGGCATCGCCGTCGAAAACATCGAGCCGGAGCAATCCGCCGAACCGGAGCAATCCGTCGAGCCTCTCCAACCGGAGCAATCCGTCGAGCCTCTCGAACCGGAGCAGACGCCGTTCGGCGACGTCTTTGCCGCCGAGCCGGGAGAGACGGAAGGCGTGGAAGGGCCCGAGCAGCCGGAAGCCGCGCCGGCCGCGAAGGACGGGCGCAACTGGTTCGTGGTCCACACCTACTCGGGATACGAGAACAAGGTCAAGGCGAACCTCGAGCGCCGCATCCACTCGATGGGCATGCAGGACAAGATTTTCCGCGTCCTCGTTCCAATGGAAGACGAGGTCGAGTTCAAAGACGGAAAGCGTAAGATCACGCCCAAGAAAGTCTTTCCGGGCTACGTGCTCGTCGAGATGATCATGGACGACCAATCGTGGTACGTCGTGCGCAACACGCAAGGCGTGACGGGATTCGTCGGCAGCCCCGGTCCCGGAGAGAAGCCCGTCGCGCTCCAAGAAAAGGAAGTGAAGACGATCCTGAAACAGATGGGCATCGAAGCGCCGAAGCTCAAGATCGACTTCAAGAAGGGCGATCGTATCAAGGTGACGTCGGGGCCGTTCTTCGATTTCACCGGCATCGTCGACGAGATCACACCCGAGAAGGAACGATTGCGGGCGCTCATCTCGATCTTCGGCCGCGAAACTCCGGTCGAGTTGGAGTTCTTCCAAGTGGAGAAGGTATAAAGAATGGCAAAGAAAGTCGTTGGCAAGATCGGCCTGCAAATTCCGGCCGGGAAGGCCACGCCCGCGCCGCCGATCGGTCCGGCGCTCGGTCCGTACAGTTTGAACATCATGGATTTCTGCAAGCAGTACAACGAACGCACTGTATCGCAAGCCGGCATGATTATCCCGGTGGAGATCACGGTCTTCGACGACCGCACGTTCACGTTCATCACGAAGACGCCGCCTGCGTCCTTCCTGATCAAACAGGCGGCGAAGATCGAGTCCGGTAGCAAAGAGCCCAATCGCAACAAGGTCGGGAAGATCACCGACACGCAGCTCGAAGAGATTGCGAAAGTGAAGATGCCGGACCTCAACGCGAACGACGTCGGCATGGCCAAACGTATCATCGCCGGAACCGCGCGCTCGATGGGCGTCGAGGTAGAGCCGTAATGGCGCACACGCACGGAAAGCGGATGCGCTCCCTGCTCGGAGACTACGATCGCAAGCAGCAGTTTACGCCGAACGAAGCGATCGCTCTGATCAAGAAGCACGCGAATGCGAAGTTCAACGAAACCGTCGAAGCGCACATCCGGCTTGGCGTCGATCCGAAGAAGGGCGACCAGGCCGTCCGCGGCACGGTGCTCCTTCCGCACGGCACGGGACGCGTCGTTCGCGTCATTGCGTTTGCAAAAGGGGACAAGGCCAAGGAGGCGCACGAAGCCGGCGCGGATCTCGTCGGCGACCAGGATCTCATCGACAAAGTCAAGGCCGGCTTCGCGGACTTCGACGTCGCTGTCGCGACGCCGGACATGATGGCGCAGGTCGGCAAGGAACTGGGCCGCACCCTCGCGACGAAGATGCCGAATCCCAAGGCCGGAACGGTTTCGCCGAACATCGGCCCGGCGATCCGCGACATCAAAGCGGGCAAGGTCGAGTTCCGTCTCGACAAGACGGCGATCATTCACACGATCGTCGGGAAAGCGAGCTTCGAGGAGGCGCATCTCGTGGAAAACGTCACGACCCTGCTCGACGCGATTCTTCGCGCAAAGCCTGCGTCGTCAAAAGGCACGTACTTGCGTAGCGTCACGCTGGCATCGACGATGGGCCCGGGCGTCAAGATCGACCCGAATCGCATCAAAGCGACCGCATAGCGATCGTGCGCCGTTAGACCAGGCGCACGTCGCCGCTGCGTAGGTCGTAAACGCCGCCCGCCAAGCCGAGATCGTTGCGTTTGAGCGCCTGCCGGATCGTGCGCGATCGCCGCGGAAGCGATGCGATCACGAGACGTACGTTCTCGGCGGCGGCGTTGTCGACCCAGTCACCGTCGAGATGATACGCGCGCTTCGCGGGTACCGCGAGTGCGCGCGCGCTGCGGAGCATCTGTCCCGGCGGCTTTGCGCCGTCACGCATGAACTCGATCGCGAGCCTCATGGCGGCACATGAGGTGTGCCCGAGAACGAAGACGAGGGGAACCCCGAGGGACGAGATCGCGAACTCGAAGGTGGCGAGCGCGGCGTCTTCGAGCGTGCTACCCGGAACGCGCGAGGCGAGGATCGCTCCCACCGGCTGATGGAAGACGATCTCCGGTACGACCCGCGAGTCGATGCACGCGAGCACCGCCGCAAAGGGCTGCTGTCCGTGCGCTAATTCCGCGCGGCGCGTTTGGTGGGGAACGGCGAGCGCCTCTCCGGCGCGCATGCGCTCGTTTCCCGCCAACAGGCGATTGAGCGACTCTTGTGCGAGCGGCGGAAGCCTCCGCATCGCGAGCGCGTTCGCGCCACGCTCCCCGTTGCCTTTCATCCTGCGATGTGGTAGGCTACGCGAGGTTCCGATGACCGCAGGTGGCCGCAAGGCCGTAACTCGAGTGAGAACCTGCCGAGGACGCGCAAGACCGTAGGCCCGCAGCGGCGGTCCTTTGAATGGTGCAGCGCCCCTCGCGATGTCGAAGGGGCGTTTATCTTTCTAAGGGGGTCCGGGAGAAGCGCATGCCGACCGCACGAAAAGAAGCCGCGATCGCGGAGCTTCGGGAGAAGCTCGCCGGCGCTAAGCATCTGATCCTTACCGACTATACGGGTCTTTCCGTCGGTGACATTACGCGCCTACGCGGCGATTTGCGCAAAGACGGCAATGCATACGCGGTCGTGAAGAACACGCTCTTTCGTATTGCCGCGGGCGAAGAGGTCGCCGGGGCGCTCGAGGCGTTTCTTGCGGGCCCGACCGGCATCGTCTTCGCCGCAAGCGATCCGGTCTCGCCCGCCAAGGCACTCAAGACGTTCGGCGATACGGTTAAGGCGATCGCGGTCAAAGCCGCGTTCATCGACGGCAAGATCGTCGATGCCAAGCAGGTCGCCGTGCTCGCGTCGCTGCCGTCGAAGGAGGAGCTGCTCACGAGACTCGTGGGTTCCCTCGCAAGTCCGATGCGCGGTTTGGTCACCGTGCTCTCGGGAAATCAACGCGGCCTGGTCCGCGTGCTCAACGCCGTGCGCGAGCAGAAACTCGCCGCGGCATCCTAATACACCGCAGACAGAGGAACACATGGCACTTACCGACATCATCGAAAAGATCGACAAGCTCACGGTTTTGGAACTGGCGGATCTCGTCAAGCAGTTGGAAGAGAAATACGGCGTTTCGGCAGCGGCGCCGGTCGCGGTGGCCGCGGCCGCTGCGCCGGGTGCAGCGCCCGCAGCGGCCCAGACCGAGTTCGACGTCGTGCTCGCAGCGGCAGGCCCGGAGAAGATCAAGGTCATCAAGGCGGTGCGCGAGCTGACGAACCTCGGCCTCACCGAAGCGAAGGCCTTCGTGGAGAGCGCGCCCAAAGCCGTCAAGGAAGGCGTGACAAAAGACGAGGCCGAGGCGATCAAGAAGAAGCTCGAAGAGGCCGGCGCAAAAGTCGAGATCAAGTGAGGAGGCTCTGATTTCGCCCATGCCGTCGTCGCCTCGGGGCTCATTTACCGTAGTAAACCTCACCCACTCGGCTCCTTGGCCTGAACGAATTCAAAGCCTCCCGGAGCGACCAGCGTGACCAACGGGCAGCCGCCGCTGACGATGACGCTGTTGATCTACGGCGTCATCGCGGTGCTGCTGATCTTCCGCTACTCTCGCCCGATGCGCATGAGCATCGCGCGCATGTGGGTCGGTCCCGTGATCTTTCTCGCGCTCACCGGGTTTGCGATTTGGGGCGAGCAACAGATGACGCCCACGTCCCCGGAGATCATCGCGTTGGCTCTCGGCGCCGGTGTCGTGCTCGGGATTCCCTTAGGCGTGCTGCGCGGGATGCACACGACCGTGCGCGCCACCGACCGGCCCGGCGTCATGTACCTTGGGCCGTCGTGGATCGTTGCGGTTATCTGGCTCGGCGCCTTCTCAATTCGCGCGGGTCTGCGCATCGCCATGACGGGATCACCCTATGCCGATCCGCTCGGCGACGGACTGCTCGCATTCGCCATCGGCATGCTCGTCACGTCGTATTACGTGATCTATCGAAAGTATCGCTCCCTGGAGCACCAAGCCGGGCAGATCTAGGAAGCGCGCTGCGCCGCTTGCTCGCAGATGACGCGAACGAACTCCTCCAGCGGCATCGGCTTTCCGTAGAGAAACCCTTGCAGACGCGCGCAGCCGAGCGAGGTCAAGAACGCTTCCTGCGCTTTGGTTTCGACGCCCTCCGCAACGACGCGCAATCCGAGTTCCGACGCCAAAGCGAGAATGCCCGAGCAGACGGAGCGGCTGTACGGGTAGCTCTCGATATCGGAGACGAACGAGCGATCGATCTTGATCACGTCGATCGGGTAGAGCTTCAGATAGCTGAGCGTGTTGTAGCCGGTTCCGAAATCGTCGATCGCGATGGTCACGCCGATCCGGCGCAGCCAGGAGAGGGTCGCGAGCGTCTGCGGTTGTTCGGCGAGCAGCGACTGCTCCGTGATCTCGAGTACGAGCGCGCTTGCCGGTATGCCGGTCGAACGCAGCGCCTCGTCGACGGCGTCCTTGAACTCGGGTGCGAGCAAGAACTGCGCGGAAACGTTGACGCCGAAACGCGGCGTCCCTCCGGCACGCCGGTGCATCTCGGCGAAGTCGCCGCAGGCGCGGCGCAAGACCCACGCATCGAGTTCGCGCATCAGACCCATTTCCCGCGCGGCGGGGAGAAAAGCATTGGGTGGGACCGCGCCCAAGTCCGGGTGATTCCACCGGACCAACGCTTCGCAGGAGCATATCCGTAAGGTACGGGCGTCCACGATGGGCTGATACTCGAGTTCAAAGTGCTCCAGATCGAAGGCCCTGCGCAAGTCCGAGCGCAATCGATTCTGCTCGGCGAGTACGCGATGCATTTCGGTGCCGTAGCGCTGGCTGCCGCGCAGACCTCGGCTTTTCAGCGACGAGAGCGCGAGGCCCGCCTGGGCGACGAGCCCTTCGTCCTTTGCATCGAATGGAAAGACGCTGACGCCGAACGTCGCCGTGACGGCAATCGTTTCCGTACCGATCGAGATCGGTGGTTCGAGTGCCGAGACAATGCGCGCGACCGCGCCGTTCGCGTCGCCGTTCTCGGGTCGCAGGAGCCCGGCGAAGTCGTCGCCGCCGGTTCGCCCGTAGTACTCGCGGTCGCGAGCGATGCCGCGCAGGCGTTCGGCGACCGCGCGCAGGACCGCGTCGCCCGCCGGCACGCCGAAGGTATGGTTAACGGCGTTGAAGCCGTCGAGGTCGAAAACGACGATGGTAAACGATTCACCGTCGGCGGCTGCGCGGGCCGACTCACCGACGCGCGCGATGAACGCCTCGCGATTGCGCAGGCCCGTGAGCTTGTCGTGGTCGAGGAGATGCGCGATCGTGCGCTGCGCGTTGCGCTGATCGGTGAAATCGAGAACGGCGCCGACGTTACGCACGGCACGTCCGTCGGCGTCGTAGAAGAACTGTCCGTCCGTACGGAGGTGGCGGACGGTTCCATCCCGGCGGACGATGCGATACTCGATGTGGTACGGCTGACCGGTGCGCAGCGCCATCTCTCGTGCCTCGGCGACGCGGTCGCGATCGTCGGCATGAATCAGGTTGAGAAAACTATCGAGGGAGACGTGGCTGACGCCGTCGGGAATTCCCCAGAAGGCTCGTAGGGCGGGCGTCACCTCGGTCGTTTCCGTTTCCACGTCCAATGAAAATGTCGCGATCGTGCCGATCGACTCCGCGAACTCGAGCGCGACCCTCGTCTCGCGCGCAGATTGTTCATCCACTAAGTGAATCTTAAGGGAGGGCCGGGCATCGCGGAAGAAGAGCAACGGACGGGAATGCGTTCTTGACGCAATCTTGACGCAAGCCATGCCCCTCATAGCGACCGGCCGTAAAAGCGCTCGGCAGACAACCGGGTGGCAGGGGGCTTGGGCAGCGGGGCGTACTACGAAGCTGGCACTACCGGCAGGGGACCCATGCACGACGTCTTCATCAGTTATGCTCACGAGGATAACGAGTATCCGCGCTACGGAAACCGCGGCTGGGTCGAGCGCTTCTACGAGGCGCTCAAGGCGCGGCTAGGCGGAATTCGCAGTGAAGAAGAGGCTTCCGTTTTTCTCGATCAAGGTCGCGCGGGGATTACCGGCAGCTCCGTTCTGACGCCGACGCTCAAGGAGACGCTCTCGGGCTGCGGCGTTCTGGTGATCGTCGTCTCTCCGGCGTACCTCGCCTCGAAGTGGTGCGCCGACGAGTTGAAGTTCTTCAGGGATTCGGCGGCCAAAAGCGGTGGTTTGCGCGCCGGCACCAAGACGCGTGTGCTCAAAGTGCTCAAGGTGCCCGTCGCGACGAACGCGTTCCATACGGGCATCGCAGAACTCGACGATGCCGTCGGATACCCGTTCTGCCAGTATCGATCCGACGGTAAGCCGATCGAGTTGGATCCTCCGCACGGCGACTACATGGGAACGGAGTTCGGCTGCGCGATCAACGCGCTCGCCTACGACATCGACGCGATCCTGCAGTCGCTCTCCGGCCGGCGCGGCGGCCGTGGCGGTGCCTCCTCCGGAATTCCCGTCTACCTCGCCGAGACGAGCAGCGATATGTCGGAGTACCGCGAGCGCATTCGCCAAGAACTCGAACAGTTCGGGTGCACGATCTCGCCCGCGTCGCAGCGGCTTCCCGGGCCCGACTACGCAGAGCAAGTGAAGGCGGATCTCACCGGCGCACGTCTCTCGATCCACCTGGTCGGAGAATCGTACGGCCTCATTCCCGAGCGCTCCAGCGAATCGATCGTGCAGATGCAGTACCGCCTCGCGGGCGAGGAGAACGCGCGGCGCGCCGAGTTCGTGCGGCTCGTGTGGATGCCGCCAGGCTTGCACGTGGACGAGGAGCGCCAACAGCAGTTCGTTGCCGTCTTGCAGGACGATCCGCATCTCGTCGTGACGCCGTTGGAAGAGTTCAAGACCGTTATTCACAACCAGTTGAAACCCAAGCGACCGGCGATTCCCAAGCGTGCTGAAGGTGCGCCGAAGAGCGTCTATCTGATCTTCGATATGCCCGATCAGAGCGCGGCCAAAAACGTCGACAACTGGCTCTTCGAACGTGGTTTCGAAGTGCTCAAGCGCAAGCCGGACGCGCAAGCGCGCTCGCTCGCGCTCAACAAGGAGTTCCTCAAGGCTAGCGACGGCGTCTTGATCTATTACGGAAATGCGGACGACGACTGGCTGCAAATGAACCTCATCGAGTTCCGCAAGGTCTTTGCGACCGGGCGCAAACGGACGCCGCCGTGCGGCGTCGTGCTCGCCGATCCGAAACGCCCGGACAAGGAAGAGTTTCGCAGTCATTTCGTGCGGTATGTCATCCCCGGCTTCGGTGACTTCGCGCCCGACCGCCTGGAGGAGTTCGTCGCCGACTTGGAGTCGCCGCAAGCGGCTTCGGCATGAGCAGCGAAAGCGCCGCGTCGTTCAATCCGTTTCCGGGGCTGCGCCCGTTCGAGGACGACGCCGCCGACATCTCGGTCTTTTTCGGTCGAGACGATCAGGTCGATGAGCTCTTAGAGCGCCTGCATCACGGGCGCTTTGTCGGCATCGTCGGGCAGTCCGGCTGCGGAAAATCCTCACTCGTGCGTGCCGGCCTGCTGCCGGCGTTGCACGGTGGGTTCATGGCCGGCGCCGGCTCGCGCTGGCGTATCGCCGTCATGCGCCCGGGAAGCGCTCCGATCGAGAGCTTGGCGCGTTCGCTCGAGCGCGCGGGCGTTTTGGAAAACGTCGCGCAGGACGAAGCGATGCGTCTCGGGCTAACGCACGGCGTTCTGCACGGCGGCGCGCTCGGGCTCGTGGAGGTCGTGCAGCAAGCGCATCTGCCGCAGGACGAAAACGTGCTCGTCGTCGTCGACCAATTCGAAGAGTTGTTCCGTTTCCGCCACGGGGCGAGCGCGGCGCACGCATCCGACGAAGCCGCTGCATTCGTCAAGCTGTTGCTCTCTGCTGCGTCGCACCGCGACGTGCCCATCTACGTGCTCGTTACGATGCGCTCGGATTTCATCGGCGAGTGCGCGCAGTTCCGCGACTTGCCCGAGACGCTCAACGACGGCCTGTTTTTGGTTCCGCGCTTGACGCGTGACCAGTTGCGTGAAGCGATCGAAGGACCGGTCGGCGTCGCCGGCGCGACGATCGCGCCGCGGCTCGTCAATCGGCTGCTCAACGAGCTGGGCGACGATCCGGATCAGCTTCCGGTCCTCCAGCACGCGCTGATGCGAACGTGGGACCTGTGGGCGAGTGAAAAGAAGCCCGACGAGGCGATCGACGTGCGCCATTACGAGGCGACCGGCGGACTCGCGGCGGCGCTCTCGCGTCACGGCGACGAGATTCTCAAAGCGTTGGGCGCAGGCCGTCTGCGGCTCGTAGCGCAACGCGTCTTCAAGGCGCTGACGGAACGCGGCGGCGACAATCGCGGCGTTCGAAGGCCGACGGAATTCGCGCAGCTCTGCGCCATCGCCGACGCAAAGGATGCGGAGGTTCGCAGCGTCGTCGAAGCCTTCCGAGCGCCGGGCGTCTCGTTCCTCATGCCGCCGCCCGACGTCGCGATCGAAGCGAGCACCATCATCGATCTCTCGCACGAGGCGCTGATGCGAACCTGGGTCGCCTTGCGCACGTGGGTCGACGAAGAAGCCGAAGCGGCCAAACTCTATCGGCGCCTCGTTTCGGATGCCGACCTGCGCGAGGAGAAACTCGGCGCGCTCCTGGGGGGGCCGCTGCTTTCTTTCGCTGAGGAATGGCGCGACCGCGATCATCCGACCGCCGCGTGGGCGGAGCGCTACGGCGGCGGTCTGGAACGCGTGCGGCAGCTCATCCTCGACAGCCGCGCCGCGCTCGATGCCGAAGCATGGAAAAAGGAAGAGTCCGAGCGACGCGAGCGTGAGAACGAGTTACGGCGTGCCGAAGAGCGCACCGAGATCGAACGCATGCGCGGCGTGCAGCGGCTGGCGCAACGAACCCGCCGACTGGCGATCGTGATGAGCGTCATCGCGTTGGTCGCGGTCGCCGCATCGGTTTGGGCCCTGGCTGCCGGGCGAAGGGCATCGCAGCAAGCGCAACTCGCGCAGATCGCCGAAGGCAAAGCCGTCGTTGCGGCGCAGCAAGCGGAGCACGAGCGCGCCGCAGCCTTGTATCAGCGTGGCGTTGCGATCCATCAAACCACCATCGCGAGATCGGCGGAGGCGAAAGCGCAGCGTGAGGCGGAGATCGCTCGGCAGCAAGCGCACCGCGCCGACATCGCGGTGGCCCAAGCCAATGCCGCGCGCGCGCAGCTCGCGCTGTACGCGCAGGAGCAGGGGAACAAAGCCGACTCCTTACAGTTGGCGCAACTCGATCGCGGCATGTATCAATTCCATCTCGACAACCGCGTTGCCGGCTTGCTCGGCACCACCGCGTACGCGTTGAATCGGACCGCCGATGCAAGGGCGCAACTGTTGAACGCGGGTTACGTCATCGGCGCCCTCGGGCGCGTCGCGATGCCGCCGTGGAATCTCGGAGCCGTTATCGGGCGCGGCCGCACGATCGCGGTGCTGACCGGCGCGCGGCAAGGCCGATACGCCCAGCCCGTGACGGGCGCGCTGCTCTCGGTCGATGCCTCGACCCTGGCGATCCGTGCCCGCACGCCGGGGGTTCGCGCAACCCTGATGTGCGGCTTCGACGGCGAGTCTCGGGTGGCGATCGCGACGGAAAGCGGAATCGATTTATACGATGTGGCGTCTCGCGCGGGGCCGGCTCGCATCGCTTCGCGGAGCGCGGGTATGGTGCGCGCGCTCGCATGCTTGCCGTCCGGTGAGCGCGTCGCCTACGTAGCGGACGGCATGCTGCGAACGGCGGCGTTCGATGCTCGCAATGCCAACACGATTGCACGCGTAGGCGGTGACGTGAACGGCATCGTGCTCTCCCGCTCGGGACGTTATGGCGCGATTACGACGACGAATGGTGAGGTAGCGGTATACGATCTCGTCCGGCGGCGCGTCGTCGAGATTTCGCGCTTGCTACCTGACACGGCGCATGACTGCTCTGCCGTCGCCGGTTGTGCGGGCGCCGTCGCGTTCACATGGGACGAAGCCAAGCTCGTATGGTACGATGCGGGATCGATTCACGTTGCGCCCCTTTCGGCCGCCGCGGACGACGCCTATGCGTGCCCGGCGAGCATCTGCGCGCATCCTACGCTCATGTATTTAGGCCCGTATCCGCTGCCGAACATCGTCGCCGACGGAGGGGTGCTCGAATACGACGAGGGCACCGCAAAGGCATACAAAGTCCTCTACAACGACGAGGCCGGGAGTCAGCGCAGGCCACTGCTCGACCGCGAGTTCAACATGTACGTCACGCCCTACGATCCGAAGATTTCCGGGCAGCCCAATCCCTTCGGGAGCGGACTTGCGACGCAGTCGTTTGCCCCGATGGAGGGGCCGATCTTGGGCCGCATGACGGGTCCGCAGTGGTCCGGCAGTTACGGCATCCTCGGCCACCATCTGTTAATCCCTGGAGAAGCCGGATTCATTGCGTTCGATTTGGATCATCTACGCGCCGGATTCGGAAACCAAAGGAATAACGGGGTGAGTTATCACGTGCAGATACGTGGATGCGGGGACGGCGCGCACGCCGTCACCTTCAACTACGTCACGGGCGAGGTCGAGGTCCTCGACATCCGCTCCTCTTCACCCCGGATTATGCACCGCTTCAGGCTCGCGCCGGTACCGACCGTTAACAGGAACGGGAACCATTATTATACGTACGAGGTTCGGGTCGCCTACGACCCGAGCAGCCAAATCGTCACGGAGCTTTCGTATCCGAACCAATCATCGCCGTCTTCCGTCGCCACTCAGCTGCGCCGCCTGTCGGCGGACGGGCGTATCCTCGCGAATGGCGTGTGGATGCGCGAACGACTGGCCGAGCGGGCAGGCGTGGCGCCGACCGCGATAACGGGCGTCATCTTGAGCGCACGCGGCAACTACATCGTGCTCAAGGTAAGCGCCCCTCAGCCCGACGTCCTCCTTCGTTCCGACGGCACGCGCATCGGCCGTGCCTTCTCGATCGACGGTCTCTCGGGCGACGAGCGATTCGCAATCGTGCAGAACGCGCAGAGCGACCTCGCCGAGACGATTTACCGCCTTCCCGCATGGATGGCGACGGGCATAACGTCGATTCCGAGAAACGCCCAAGATATCGAGATGAGCCCCGACGGAAGCACCGTTGCTTATGCGGCGCAGATTTCTTCGAGCACGCATCTCTATCTGTACGACACCGCCTCGCGCTTGACGTACCCGTGGCTTCCGGATCCGCCCGGATTACAGGGATTCGGGGGCGTCGGGATCGGCGATACCTTCAGTTTCAGTCGGGACAACCGGTATCTGGTGGCTCAGTACCACGGAGCAGATTATCAGTACTATCTTGCCGTCTACGCGCTCGACCCGCGCGCGTGGGCCCGCTCGGCGTGCCTGATGGCGGGGCGTTCCCTCACCGCACAGGAGTTTCACGCGCTTGCGGGCAACGGCGTGACGTACCGTAACGGTTGCGCGCCCTATCTCTCTGAAATGTATCGGTGGTAAGCAGCATGCAGCGTCGCCCCTCCTACGCTCTATGGATCGTCCTCGCCCTTGTCGTGGTCGCGGCGGTGTGGGTTTTCGGCACCTATAACTCGCTCGTCTCGCTCGATCAGAGCGTCCAAGCGCAATGGGGACAGGTGCAAACCGCGTACCAGCGCCGCGCCGATCTGATCCCGAACCTCGTCGCGACGGTTCGCGGTGCGGCGAACTTCGAGAAATCCACCTACATCTCGGTCGCCCAGGCGCGCGCGCAAGTCGGGCAGATCTCGCCGCAGGTCGTGCAGAGCGCGCTCTCCAACCCACAGGCATTCGCGCAGTACCAGCACGTGCAGGATACGTTGGGCTCGGCGCTCTCGCATTTGCTTGCGGTGAGCGAGAACTACCCGCAGTTGCAGGCGAGCCAAAACTTCTTGACGCTGCAGTCGCAGATCGAGGGAACGGAGAACCGGATCGCGGTCGAGCGGCGGCGCTACAACGACGAGGCGCGTGCGTTCAATACACGCCGCAACACCGCGCCCACCGTCTTCATCGTCGGCCTATTCGGCTCGCGTTTTAACGAGAAGCCGTACTTCCAAGCGGCCTCTGCCGCGCAGAACGCTCCAACCGTCAACTTCCCGTGAACCGTCTTGCCCACGCGCGCATCGAGCGCGCAATCCGTTCCGCGGAAGCCGGCACGACGGGTCACATCGTCGTGCGAATCGTTCCCGACGCCCAGATCGATGCGTTCGCTCGCGCGCGTGACGAATTCGAACGAGCCGGGCTGCACGCCGCGAAGGAGCGCAACGCGGCGATGATCCTGGTGGCGCCGATCGCGAAGAAATTCGCGGTGCTGGGCGATCGCGAACTGCACGCGCGGGTCGGCGAGGCGTTCTGGGAGCGGGTGGTCGGCGAGATGGAGCCGATCTTCGCTGAAGGGAAAACGGCGGATGCTATAGCGCTCGCGGTGGAACGCATCGGCCGCGAGCTGCACGCGCACTTTCCGGCGCGCGGATGAGCCTGCTGCACGCCGCGCTCGTGGTGGCGCTCGCCACCGCGCCGCCGACGCCGGCGCACTACGTGACCGACACCCAAGGCGTGCTCTCCGCGCAGGCGCAAGCGCAAATCGAGAGCGAACTGCGCGCTTACGAGCACGCGACCGGTCATCAAATCATCGTCTGGATCGGCGCGACGACCGGCGGAGAGCCGCTCGAGCAGTGGACGGTCGATACGGCACAGCGCTGGGGCATCGGGCGCAAAGGGCACGATGACGGTGCGGTGCTTTTCATCTTCATGCAAGATCACGCGATGCGCATCGAGGTCGGCTACGGCTTGGAGCCGGATTTGACCGACGCGCAATCATTTTGGATCGTCCACAACGTGATGCAGCCGAAGATGCGCGCGGGCGACGTCGACGGCGCCGTGCGCGATGGCGTCGACCGCATGCTGCTGACGATCACGCCGTCATTTGCCTCCCAGATCGGTCATGCGGTCGCGGCACCCCCGGAGCGGGCGAATACGAACGAAGGCCCCGGCCTCGGCAACGGCCTCATTGCCGTCATCGTATTCCTGGCGTTCTTTTGGATCGTGCTGCTGATGGCGTTCATCGGCGGGTTGCGGTATCTCATCGCGCTCTTCACCAAGGGGCCCGCGGCCGCGGCGAAGGCATGGCACAACACGTGGATATCCTCGGGGACGTCGCACGGCAATATGTTGTGGGCTGCGCCTTTCATCGGCGGCTTCGGCGGCGGGGGCGGATTCGGGGGTGGCTTCTCCGCCGGAGGCGGAGGCTTTGGGGGCGGCGGCGCCTCCGGCGGCTGGTAACAGGAGCTTTTGGTTTCGC
>DATCTQ010000011.1:0-4938 GCA_036567865.1 Candidatus Tyrphobacter sp.
TAGTGGCCTGTAACGGCTGGATGGGGTGCGAGATCGCGACGGATTTTCGTTCGGATCGAGGAGCGAAGAGGGAGCGACGCCGTAGCGTCGTGACCGATGAGCCGACGACGAGCCGGACGAAAAGACGAGCGAGATTGTGCCTCCATTCGGGTATTACAGGCGACTAAACCATGTCCCGGCTGCGGGACGAACGGGCGGAATCGTATCATGCCGGGGGCAGAGATTCCAGCCCGCACGGGCGCCTTAGCCGGTCGAACGTTTGTTCGCTATTTTGCCGCCCCTCCCTTTCACACCCCGCCAGGCGCGACGCCAGCGCGAGCGGGCCCGCTCCACCGTCCGGCTCTCGAGCGTCGCCAATTCGCCCGCGACAAACGATGTCGCGGCATCGGCGGGCAACTCGTGCAGGAACCGGGAGAGCACGACGGCGTCGTGTTCTTCGCCGAGCACGTTTTGCAGACGCTCGACGCAACCGGCCCATCGTCGCGCCGTCTTGCCGCAGACACACTCGAACGCCTCGAGAGCGTACCGCAAATGCTTCGCGGCGATGCGTACGGCGTGCAGTTGCGAATCCGCCGGATGCCGGCCGCAATGCCGGACGCGCTTGCGCAAGCGCTTGTACGTCGCTCCCAGGAGGGGCGCGGCGAGATCGCGTGCGCGTCCCTGGGCCTGCGCGCCGATCGCGGGATGCTCGGCAGCGGCGGCGAGATCTTTGAGCAGCGCCGCGTAGCTCGGTTCTCGGCGCATACGCGCGACGCGCGCGTAGGTATCGCCGCGCCGAGCTGTCAAGACGGCGAGCAGTTCGCTCGAGCGCAAGCGATCGACGGGATCGATCTGCGCAATCCGTGACCGCGCGCGCTGGAGCATGACGTCCGCATCGCGCGCGGCAGACAGCTCGTCGCTGACGCCGCGCAACTGGTCGCGCAGCCCCTGCGCCCAGCGACGATCGAGCGCCGGTGCGAGCGTGCGAAGCGCAGAGCGCAGCCTTCGCACGCAAACGCGCATCTGATGTACGACCTCGGGATCGCTGTTGTCGCTCTCATATTGCCGATCGCACGCGACCAAGTGCGCGACCGAACCCGAAAGCGTTGCGCGGACGAACTCGTCGACGCGCATCTTCCTACCCGTTTCGATAAAAGCAGCTTCCGCAGACCTGAATATACCGGTGTTCGCCTTCGATCGCGATCTGCTCGCCTTGTGTGATACGCTCGCCGTCAGCATCGATGCGGACGTTCATCGTCGCTTTGCGCCCGCAGGAGCAGACCGTTTTCAACTCCTCGATGCTATCCGCGAGCGTAAGCAGATATGCGGAACCCGGAAACGGTTCTCCCAGAAAATCGCTACGCAGTCCGTAGCAGATAACCGGGATACCGAGTGAGTGCGCGGCTCGGTGGAGTTGGCGGACCTGATCGGGTGTGAGAAACTGCGCCTCGTCGACGAGAACGCAGGCGACCTCCTTCGCATCTACCAGACGCTCGTAGAAATCGTCGCGTTCGTCGTAGGTCCAGGCACCGCGTTGCGGCCCGAGCCGCGACGTGACGATGCCGGTCCCGTAGCGATCGTCGAGCGCCGAGGTAAAGATCCACACGGCTTTCCCATGCTCGCCGTAGTTGTGCGCGACTTGCAGCAGCGCGGTCGACTTGCCGGCATTCATCGCCGAATACCGGAAATAGAGTTTTGCCACTAGTGGGCCACTAAACGTTCGGTTTGATGAACATCAGATCGTCGTTATAGTCGAGGTAGAAGACGTATTCCTTGAGAACGTTGCGCCCGATGATCCCGTCGTAGTCGGGGTCCTGGAAGGTCGAGGTGCGATCGGGAACGATGACCTGTCCGACCCGGTACTGGATTCCCCCGAAGATAAAGTTGCTGACATCGTAAAACTTGCTATGGACGCTGCCCCCGACTGCCGAGAAAAGCGTTCCGGCACCGAACTGCGTATCGGCGGTTTCGCCGGTCGAGGCGACGCCGGCCCTCGGAAGCTTCGCGACATAGTGAGGGTAAAGCATGGTTGCGAAGTCTCCCGTATCGAGGAGAAACGCACCCGGAACGTTTTCGAACGACGCCGCCACGCGCGGAACGCAGTCGTCCATCTCGATCGGCATCGCCTGTACGCCGAGCGCCGCGGCGTTGAACGAAGCCCAAGGAATCAGGGTGACCTTCGCGTTCTTTAGGTCGATGCCGACAACCGCGCTTGCAAGAAAGTCGCAACCGAGTAGCCCGACCGTCCGCGATCCCTCGGGCATGGGCGAGACGGTAAAGGCCACGTTGTGCATCTGAATGCCGCCTACGCTCATCTCCGGAACGATCGTTTGCGAGTAGCTGAAGGTTCCGCCGATCGTTGCGGAGCCTTGCCCGTGCGTCGTCAGGCCGAGACGCCGCACCGCATTGGTATCGATGTAGAGCCCCGAGGCGCCGCTGTCCAGCGTGAAATCGACCTGCTGTCCGCCGATCGTCGTGTGCACGACGATCTCGGGGCAGCAGGTACCATCGTCGGTAAAGCTCACAGGGAGCGTCACCGGCGTGCTCCGAAGGCTGAACAGCGGTTGCGAATCGGGGATCGTCAACGGGTTCTGACTCGCGACACGTGCGAAGGAGACCGTCTGCATATCTTCGTCATCGGAGGGGTTACCGTCGCTGTCGTGCTCGCGGAACGGAATCGTTTCACCGAAGATCGATCGGTATTGCGAGTACTCGATCTCGTAGCGGTTGCGATCGCTCGCGAAGAGGACGTCCCGGGCGAATGAGAACGTGCGGGCATCGTAGTACCGGTATTCGTCCTCGCCGCCGGGCGGGTTCGCGTCCAGAACGTACTCGAGCGGCGGCGTCTGCGTCATTCCGAGAACGCGAACGCGGTAGAGCGGATCGTCGGGATGACTCCAAGCCAAAGCGTCGGGATCTGAGGTTTCGTGGAAGCCGATCTCGCGCACTACGGTTCCGTTCGCGTCGCGATACCACCGCTGCCCGTGATAGCTTCCGTAGGACTGCGTGAACGGGCCGTCTTGCACGATCGTCACGAAGTCGGCGCCATTGATCTGCGTCATCTGCGTGCTAGCGTTTGCGCCGCTGCCCGAGCGCTTGACGACGAGATATTGGCCCGGCACGAGATTTCCCGCCGCAGTATCGGCCTTCGCGAGAATCTGCGCGGCCGTCATCATCGTGGGCGCATAATCATCTGCCGCGACTCTCGCAATGAGCGCAACCGAAACGAGCGCGAAGGACGTCAACGCGAACCCGATTCGCATACGTCGGTTCCTCCCCTTCGCGGCGGAATTACGCGAGCGGCGGCTCGCCTCCTTTCTGGGCGCGCTGCATGCGGGAGGCGACGAGGAAGAGCGGGAGCGCCGCGATTTGCAATGCAAGTGAGAAGATCACGACTGCAAGCAACGAGCGGTCGTAGAGCGCGCCCATCGCCGCGCTTCCGACGAACCACGCGACGCCGTAGAATCCGTCGAAGGCGCCGAGTGCGGTGGCACGCCGATCCGGCGGCGTGAGCCTCGCAATCATCGAGGGCAGCAGCGTCTCCTGCGCGGCCATGCCGAGACCCCAAAACAGCACGCCCGCGATCGCGAGCGCCGTGCCCCCTAGAAAACACAGCGGCGCAAACAATGCCGACGCCGCGAAGGCCCCCAGGAGCGTCGCGAGCGGAAAGCGATCGTAGAGACGACCGAACAGGGGCGAGGCGACGACGCCGACGAGCATTGCAGCGGCATACAGGATGGGGATCACGTGGTTGGCGATGACGTGCGCCTTGCTGAAATGGAAAGAGACGAGCGCAAAATCCGCAAACCCCGCGGCAACGCACGTGCCCGCGGCGACGTAGAGCCAGTATTCCGATCCGAAACCTCTCGTGCTCGGCGCCGCATGCTTTTCTAGTGAACCCGGCAACGGGTATTCGAAGCGCGCCACGCCGAGCGCCACCAGCGAAAGCACCGCCGGGATCGCGAGCGCGCCGAAGGCCATGCTGAAGCCGCCGTTGAGCGCGAGGATTGCGGCAACCACGAGCGGTCCGACCGTCGCCCCGACCTGATCCATTGCCTCGTGAAAGCCGAAGACCCATCCCTGGCCGATCTGCGAACCGGCGTGCGAAAGCATCGCGGAGACCGAGGGCTTGCGGATGCCGCGCCCAACGCGTTCGCCGATCAGCAACGCTCCCGCAGCGGGCCACGTTCGCGCGATCGCGAGCGCGGGAACGCAGAGCAGGTTGACTGCGTACCCGATGAACGCGATCGGCCAGTACCGGCGGGTGCGGTCCGCCGCGGTTCCGGACAGGACGCGCAAACCGTAGCCGAGCAGTTCGCCGAATCCGGCGATGAACCCCACGACGAGTCCGCTCGCCCCGAGTTGCGCCAGAAACGGTCCCGCGATGCTGCGCCCGCCTTCGTACGTCATGTCCGCGAAGAGGCTCACGATACCGAAGATGAAGACGAACCGAAACGGCGTCGACCGTCTCAACATGCGCGTTCCTCCGAAGGTGCCCATCCGGAATGTGCGTAAGAGCCGGGTTCACCATTCCCGGAGGGCTTTGCCGTGCGATTTGCTTCTCGAACTGCCGCCGCCTTCGTCATGTTCGCCCAACTGTTCGTTGCCGCCGCTCCCGCGCCCGCCGCCGCAACGGTGCACGAGCGTCTAACGGCACTCGCCCGGCAGTTCGTCTTCGTCATGGCGCAACGCCATCCGCTCGAGGCGACGGGATTGGGGATTTCGGGATACGACGGCACGCTCGAGACGCCGAGCGAAGCCTACCGTGCGCAGGATCTGCACTTGCTGCGCGCGTGGGAAGCCGACCTTCACGCGATCGCACCGCCGAGCGGGAGCCTCACGCTCGTCGATCGCGACGACGCGACGCTGTTGCAAGCGCAGATCGGGGCGTCGATTCGCGCGCTCACCGTTTACAATATCGATCGCAAGGACTACAGCGGTCCGGCGAACGCCGTCGTC
>DATCTQ010000012.1:0-26509 GCA_036567865.1 Candidatus Tyrphobacter sp.
GCTCTTCTTCCTGCGCGTGCTCTTCTTCTTGCCGCTCGGGATGACAGGTTTGGGTTTCTTACGAGTCAAGTCGATGGGCGGCGCGGTTTCTCCGCGCACGTAG
The DNA here is from genome assembly GCA_036567865.1 of Candidatus Tyrphobacter sp. Classification (GTDB taxonomy): domain Bacteria; phylum Vulcanimicrobiota; class Vulcanimicrobiia; order Vulcanimicrobiales; family Vulcanimicrobiaceae; genus Tyrphobacter. Next base: position 104 of record DATCTQ010000012.1, read on the forward strand.
CCGCCGGGCGCGGGTTCGGCGTTCGCGGGCAGCGGATAGGGTGCGCGGCGCTTTCCGCCGTGCGCCTTTGCCCAAGCAGCCCAGTCATCCCACCAGCTGCCTTCGTGCCGCTGCGCGCGGGCGAGCCAGAGATCCGGCGACTCGCCGGGCTCCGTAGAATCTGCGGTCCAGTAGCACGCCTTCGGATTGCCCGGCGGATTACAGATCCCCGCGACGTGCCCAGCGTTCGTGCGGACGTACTTCGCCTCGCCGCCGACGTATTGCGTCGTCATATAGGTCGCTCGCCACGGCGCGATATGATCGTTTTCCGCTCCCAGAACGTACAGCGGCGTTCGTATCGAACCCAGGTCGATCGGCGTGCCCTCGATCACGAACGCATTCGGCGTGACGAGGGCGTTGTGCAGATAACAGGCGCGCAGGTATTGCGAGTGCATCGCGGCAGGCAGGCGCGTCGCGTCGCCGTTCCACGCCAGGATGTCGAAGGCCGGCGGCTTCTTTCCCATGTACCAGTTCGAAACAACATAGCTCCAGATGAGGTCGCTCGCGCGCAGCCAATTGAACGTCCCTGCCATCTCGGAACCCTCGAGGTAGCCGCGTTCGCGCATCTTCGCTTCGAGTTTTGCGATCGCCGGCTCGTCGGTGAAGACGCCGAGATCCCCGGGCTCGCTGAAATCGACGAGCGTATTCGTGGCCGTCAGCGAGCCGATGCGCTCCGCCTTTCCGCGCTTCGCGAGATAGGCGAGCGCGATCACCGCCATCGTTCCACCGAGGCAGAGCGAAGCCACATTTACCTTCGGCGCGCCGGTCAGACGTTCGACGGCATCGAGCGCTGCGAGCAACCCGAGGCGCAAGTAGTCGTCCATCGTGAGGTCGCGCATCGAGGCATCCGGGTTACGATAACTGATCATGAAGGTCTGATGCCCGTGCCGCACGGCCCACTCGACGAAGGAGCGCCCCGGCGCGAGGTCCATGATGTAATACTTGTTGATCCACGGCGGGCTGCACAGCAGCGGGCGCTCGTAAATCTCTTTTGTCTGCGGAGCGTAGGCGATCAACTCGATCAACTCGTTACGAAAAACGATCTTGCCGGGCGTCGCGGCGAGGTTCTTGCCGAGTTCGAAGTCCGAAACGTCGACTTGTTTGGGATATCCGCCGTTGTGCTGCAGATCGTCGAGATACTCGGCCATCCCGCGCATTAGGCTCGTCCCGCCGGTGTCGATCGCCTCTTTGACCACCGCAGGGTTCAGCCACGGAAGATTGCTCGGCGCAACGGCATCCATCATCATCGCGATCGCGAAACGCGCCTTGCGTTTCGTCGCCTCGGGAAGCCGCGAACTTTCGACCAACTGCAGCGCGTACTGCCTGCGCACGAGGTACTCCTCGACGGCCGAGATGAGAAACGGGTTGCTTCTCCACGCCGGGTCGCTGAAGCGCTTGTCGCCGTTCGCGGCTGCGACCGGCGGCGGGTCTTCGCCCTGCATTCGGCGCAGCGCGTTCATCGCGACGCTTTGCTCGGCCAGCATGACCGCGGAGGTCAGCACGCTCATGCGCATCGGATCGCTCATCACGTCGAGCGTCACGGCACGCAGCGCGTCCAGGAGCACCGCCGGATCTGCGCCGGATAGATCGACGCCGTAGCTGAACTCTTCGATCGGGATCTCGCCGATCACATGAACATCCCCCCGTTGACGTCGAATGTCGCGCCGGTCACGAATGCCGACTGCTCGTCGACGAGGAAGCGTACGACGCGAGCGATCTCCTCGGGTTCGGCGAGGCGATGCTCCGGCGTTCTCCTGCGCGCCGCCTCGACGGCTGCCGGCGGCATCGCGGCAACCATCTCCGTCATCGTAAAGCCGGGAGCGACGGCATTTACCGTGATACCGGCGCGGGCCGCTTCCAACGCGACCGTCTTCGTCAAGCCGATCAATCCGGCTTTGGCCGCCGTGTAGTTCGCCTGACCGAAGTTTCCGGTGCGCGCAACGACCGAACTGATGTTCACGATACGTCCGTAGCTGCGCTCCACCATGTGCGGCAGCACGGCGCGAATCATGAAAAACGGACCGGAGAGGTCGACGGCGATGACGTCGTTCCATTCCTCGACGCTCATCTTGAGCACGGTGCGATCCTTCGTAATCCCCGCATTGTTGACGAGTACGTCGATGCGCCGGTGTTCGGCGATCACGCGTGCCACCGCGCTCTCGCACTGCGCGTGGTCGGCGACGTTGGCTTCATAAAACTGTACGCGTTGCGCAACGCCGTCGAGCGAGGCCCGTAGCCGGTCGGTGCGTTCGCGATCCTCCGCGACGCCCAGGATGGCAACCGCCGCGCCGTCGGCGGCGAGGAGCCGGCTGATCGCGGCCCCGATGCCGCGCGACCCGCCGGTGACGATCGCCACGCGGCCGTCCAAAGGATGTTGCCATGCTGCGCGGGTCAAGGGAGCGGAAACAGTCATGCGCCGGGGCTTCTCCGTGGTCGCTTCGTAGACCTAGCGGCTGCTAGGGGCCTACATATCCAGGCCGCCGTTGACCGTATAGACGGCCCCGGTGATGTAGCCCGACTCGTCCTCCAGCAAAAACTTCACGACTCGCGCGACCTCCTCCGGCTTGCCGAGCCGCCGCTGCGGAATCTTCTCGACCACCTTTGCGAGCGCGGCCTCGGGGATGCTCGCGACCATCTCGGTTGCGATGAAGCCCGGTGCCACGACGTTGGCCGTTATGCCTTTGTTCGCCAGTTCGAGCGCGATCGACTTGGTGAAGCCGAGGAGGCCGGCCTTCGAGGCGGAGTAGTTCGCCTGGCCGATGTTCCCGGTTTCACCGATGACCGAGCTGATGTTCACGATGCGCCCCGCCCCGCGCTCGATCATGTGCTCGAGCACCGCCTTGGTCATGTTAAAAGCGCCGGAGAGATTGACCGAAATCACGTTTTGCCAATCTTCGGCGCTCATCTTGCGCAACGTCTTGTCGATCGTGATGCCGGCGTTGTTGACGAGATAGTCGACGCGCCCGAACTGCGCGATCACCTCGTCGATCACGCGCTTGCAGTCTTGGAAGTCGTCGACGCGGCCTTGATGGCACGAGACCGAACCGCCGACTCCCTTCAGACGCTCGCGAATGCTTTCGGCGGTTTCCTTGCCCTTGTGGTAGCCTGCGGCAACATGGGCTCCCGCTTGCGCGAGCGATTCGGTGATCGCGGCGCCGATGCCGCGCGTCCCGCCGGTAACGACGGCAACCCGCCCGCTGAACATCGCCGCGGCTTCTTACAGCGACCCTTGAATGCCGCTGCTGTTTTGGTCGACCTGCGGTCCGGCCGATGCGGGCGCAGCAAACTCGGGTCCGCCGTTCGCACCGTTCGGACCGGGTGCGTGCTCGGGTGCCGGTTCCGGCGCGGGTTCGGGTGCAGGAATCGTTCCCTGCGTGGTCACGACCGTGTTCTTTTCCGCAACCGTCGCCTGCGCTTGAGGCCGCGTCGGTGGAACGGGCATCGGCGGCATGTCGTCGAGAACCGAGTAACGGCGACGTCCCCAGAATGCATCGACGCCCAAGAAGCGCCCCGTCGGAAGCACGAGGTGCACCGCGGAGAGCGCTATCGCGGCGGCGTTGACGCTCACCCACGCATCGCCGGGAGCCTGCGCCGCCGCCAACACGTAGTTCGCGGCGAAGATGACACCGAGCAAACCGCCCAGCCGGGTGAGGAGTCCGAACAGCAACAATATCCCCGCGGCAAGCTCACCGAAACGCACGAGCTGCGCGAAGAGATCGAGATGCGGTTGTACGGTGCCGACGATGAAGGCGTGATAGGGACCGGACGTGCTCGACGCGGCGTGTCCGATCATCGTGCTGAAGAAGCCGTTGGGCGGCAAGTATCCATTCGGGTTCGTGAACTTCGGGAGCGCTTGCAGAATCCAAAAGACACCCGTGTAGATTCGCAGCAGCGCCAACCACCATGCGTATGTTGTCGAGGAGGGAATGTTCACCGGACGACCTCCAAAAAAATTACGCGACCTCTTCTTTTACCCGCGCGAGGCGAGAGATCAGCATTCCGATCTCCCTCGCCGCGTTCGGCCGACCCAACGCGCTTGCGGCGATAACCATGCGCTCCCTACGCTCCGCGTCGGAAAGTAGCGTATCGAGCGCGCCCGGAAGTTCTCCGAGGCGGCGCACCCGTACAGCGCATCCGGTTTCGACCAGCAGGCGCGAATTCCGCTCTTCTTGCCCGGGCAGCGGCCGAGAGAGCACCATCGGGACCTTGGCCACCAGGGCCTCCGCGACGGTCAGGCCGCCGGGTTTGGTCACGAGGGCGTCGCAGGCGTGCATGTAGTCGTAGACGTTCTCCACGAAGCCGAGGACCCGCACCGGCAGGCTGAGACCCTGCGCGATGGCTGCAAGGCGCCGCTCGACGCGGCCGTTTCGACCGGCGATCGCCACCACCGCCGCCGGCGTTTCAAGGCGCTCGATCGCGCGCAACATTCGCTCGAGCGGTCCGAGGCCCAGCCCCCCTCCCATCAACAGGATCACGGGCCGCTGCAGCGGCAGGCCGAGCCGGAGCCGAAGTTGCGCTCGGGGCTCGACGCTGCGGGCAAAGCGCGGATGCACGGGAATCCCCGTTGCCACGACTTTCTTCGCCGGCACACCGCGGGCTACCAGCGCCTCGCGTATGCTTTCCGTGGCGACGGCGTACGCATCGACGTCGGCGTGAACCCAGAAACCATGCACGGCGAAGTCGGTGACGATGCCCAGGACCGGCGGCGCGTCCGGATATGCGGCCTTGTATTCCGCCATCGTGCCGCACGGGAACGCGTGCGTGCAAACGACGATGTCGGGACGCTCGCGTTGGATCAGCCCGTGCAGGTTTCCGGCGGTGAACTGATGCGCCCAGGTGCGAAACGGTCCGACCTCGGTCGCACGCTCCGCCCGATGGTACAAGAAACGGTACATCTGCGGGATCGTCTGCACCATCTGCAAGTAGCCACCCGAGACGACGCCCGATACGACCAATGCGGCGTACCGGTAGGAATCGACGACGAGCGTTTGCGTTCCGGGCGAAATCTCGTCGAGCGCGACGGAGACGGCGTTCGCGGCCGACGAATGACCGACGCCGACGTTCGCCGAGAGGAACAGGACGCGAATCATGCCTCGCCGTCCTCGCTCGACTCTTCGGCGTAGGCTAGGTAATCGTCGAGAACCTGTTGCGCCAGCGCGTCGTCTGCCAGCAAATTGCCGAACGGATCGGTGACGATGAAACTCTCCTCGCCGTCTTCCGGCTCGTTCAGCAGAACGGCATAGCTGCTTCCGTTCTCTTCATCTTCGAGCAACGCGACGACCGTGTACGAAACCTCCTCGCCGCCCGGGGTCTTTACCACGAGCGAGTCCTCGAGGTCGAGCGGTTTCTCATCGCCGGAATCCATATCGACTCCTTTTTTAACAGCGCTGCACCTTGCGCATCGCTCGGCTCTCCGCTCCACTTCCGCCGCTTCGCGCCGGAAACTTCGCTCCACGCCCCCGCGCGGACTTCGCCGCGCGGGACCCCTTATCTCAAGCACCGGGCGACGTTCGCCTCATGCTCCGCCAGCGTGTCGGCGAAGACGTGCCTGCCTCCGCCGCAGTACACGTAGTAGAGCGCCTTCGTGGCGGCCGGATGGAAAGCCGCCTCGAGCGAGGCGTTGCCCGGGTTTGCGATCGGCGTCGGCGGAAGCCCGGCGTGCAGATAGGTGTTGTAAGACGATTGGATCGCGAGATCGCTGCCAGAGAGCGCCGTCTTGTGCCGGGGCAGCGCGTACTCGATCGTCGCGTCGATCTCCAGCGGCATGCCAAGCCTCAATCGGTGGTAGATCACTCCGGCGATCATCGGGCGATCGCGCTCCGCCTTTGCCTCTCGTTCGACCAACGACGCGACGGTCACCACCTGCGGCACCGTCAAGTGCAACGCGCGCGCGCGCTGCCCGGCATCGCGTGGCAGCGCGGCAGAAAATGCTTGCTCGAACTGCTGCTCTACTTCGCTCGGCGGTGCGCCGACCGGTACGAGATAGGTATCGGGAAAGAGAAACCCTTCGAGATTCTTGGTGCGCGCGCCGCCGACGACGGTCGAGTCCGTGGCAAACGCGTGCACAAACGTTGCCGCATCGCCGATGCCCGCAGATTGCAAACGTTGCGCGATCTGTGCTGCGGTGAAACCCTCCGGAATCGTTACCCATTGCGCGACCGCTTCGCCCTGCGTGACGAGCGCGTGCAGGATTTCAGATTCGCTCTCGTGGGGCCCGAAGCGATACTCGCCCGCACGCACCTGCGTCTCCTCTCCGCGAAGGCGCGAGAGAACGTGCATCGGCAGGGTGTGCGCGATGACCCCGCTTTGCCGCAAGATCGTCAGCACGCCGTCGAACGAGGCGCCGGTCGGGATGACGACACGCGTCTGCGCGAGCGGGCGCGAGCGATCTGCGAACGCGCCGTAAGCGAGCAGCGCAGCGCCGGCGGCGACGGCGAGCAGCGCGAGGACGAGCATCGAACGTAGCAGTTTCATGGACGGTTATCGCTGGCGAGCCAAGAACGTCTCCAAAATCAAGGCGGCGGCCATCATATCGACGGCCCCACGGCGGCGTTTCCGCGAAGCGCCGGCGGCGATCATTGCCTTCGTGGCCTGCGCGGTCGTCATCCGTTCGTCAACCCGGTGGATCGCTCCCGTGAACACGTGGCGCAGTTGCGCCACGAACTCGTCCATCCGCCGGGCCGCGATGCCCCGCTCGCCCCCAAGCGTCACCGGCTCGCCGACGACCAGCTCTCGAATCGCATAACTCTCCAGATACTCGGCGATCCGTTCGAGATCGGCTCGCAGGGCGGTGCGCTCGATCGTACCGACCGGAATCGCGAAACTTCCGCTCGGATCAGCAATCGCGATGCCAATCCGCTTCGAGCCTACGTCGAGTGCCATCACGCCGTTCACGCGCCCAACTCCCCCGACGCGGCAGCCGCCTTGGGGCGGCGCCCGAGATGGTGCGCGATCAGCGATTCCACCGCCTTTACAACCCGCGGCCTCGCGAGAAGGGCGGCTCCGCGACCTCGCGGCGCCGCGATCGCCCGCAGGTTCTCGAGGTCGGCAGCATCGAGTTCGGGCAGCGTTCGCCAGCGCTCGCGGCAGTTTTCGTCGATGAGCCCACCCGCCTCGGCGTCGAGCCATGCGCGCTCGTCGTCGAGCGAGCCGCCGCACCGGACGCACATGTCCAGCGGGAGTCCGAGGCCGAGAGCGTCGAGCAGGCGCAGCGAGAAGCGCGGCATCAGGAGGGCCGGCGCGGAAGATGCCGCCACCGCGGCGAGCACGCCCACGAGCAGATCGTAGATCTCGGGCAATGCCAACTCAGGTTCGCAGAATGCGTCGATCATCTCGGCGACCAGCGTCGCGGTTCCGAAGCGCTCCGGCTGGACGAGCGCCCGCCAATGCTCGTGCAGAATCTCCGCGCCGGTGATGACGTCCAGCGAACGCCCGCGCCCAAGCGTCAGCACGACCTCGTTACCGAACTCCAATCGTCCGCCGACGCGGCTCTTGCCGCGTCGAACGCCCTTGGCAACGCCGTCGACCTTACCGTGCTCGAGCGTGAAAAGCGTGAGGATTCGATCGGCTTCCCCAAGGTTCCGCGCGCGCAGGACGACCCCGCGCGCTTTATACGATCGCGACGGCGTCGCCAAGGCTAGCCGAAGGCGTTGGCGGTAAACGCGTAGGGAAGCAACTCGGAGAGCGTGGTATTCACGATGCCGTCACGCATCGTGAACGACACCGCCATATCGGGATCGAACTCAGCGAGAAACTGCCGGCACGCGCCGCACGGCCCGGCGTCGATGCCTGGCGGACCGGCGATCGCGATCGCACGGATCACGCGATGCCCCTCCGCCACCGCTCGAACCACCGCTACGCGCTCCGCGCAGATGGAAAGCCCAAAGCTCGCGTTCTCGACGTTACACCCGGTGACGATGCTGCCGTCCTGCGTTTCAACCGCCGCGCCGACCGCGAATCCTGAGTACGGCGCATGGGCTCGTTCGCGCGCGGCGCGCGCCGCGTCGAGCAAGGCTTCACCGGACGGCATCGTGCGCATCCGTCCGAGCACCCGCATCCGTTTCCGGCTCGCCGTCGAGCGCGCCGTTGTAATGGATCCGTACGGAAAGAATCCGGCGTCCGTGGGCTCGCTCGACCCGCAGCCGCGTGCGGTCGTCGGCTTCGATCTCCTCTCCCTCCGCCGGCAATCGCCCGAAGCGCCCCACCGTATAGCCCCCGATCGTTTCAAAATCCTCCGTCGGGAGCTCGGTCCCAAGCCGTGCGTTCACATCTTCGATGTTGGTCCGCGCATCGACGATTGCCTCCTGCGGCGAGACGACCACGAACGGCTCCTGTTCGTCGAGATCGTGCTCGTCGCGAATCTCACCGACGATTTCCTCGAGCAGGTCCTCCATCGTCACCAGACCGGCCGTCCCGCCGTATTCGTCTACGACGATCGCGAGCGAAAACTTTTCGCGCTGCATCTCACGCAGCAAGTCTGCGATCTTCTTCGACTCCGGTACGTGCACGCAGGGACGCATGAGCGCCCGGATCGTCGTCGTCGCGATCGCCCCCGTTGCGAGCGCGATCATCAACTCGCGGTCGTGCACGACGCCGATGATGTCGTCCTTCGATTCCTGATAGACCGGCAACCTCGAGTGGCCTTCGGCGATGATGATGTCGAGCGCGCGGCGGGGCGTCGCATCCACCGAGACTGCGACCATCTCCGGACGCGGCGTCATCACCTCGCGTGCGATCGTATCGCCGAACTCGATCACGGAGTGGATCATCTCCCGTTCCTGCTCCTCGATGACCCGCTGCTCGGCACCGACGTTGACCAGGGTGCGGATGTCCTCTTCGGTGACGAAGAGCCGCTGCACGTTGTGAATGCCGAACGGTCGCAAGATGAGGGCCGTAACCAAGAGAAAGGTATTGGCGATCGGCGTCAGGATCCACGCCGCCGCGCGCATCGCCGGCGCAAAGCGCAGCGCCCAGCGCTCGCCGTCGCTGCTCGCGACCGTTTTCGGAATCGTTTCACCGAAGAGCAGGAGCACGATCGACATCACGATCGTGGACACGACCGCGGGCTGCGGGAGCCGCATGCGAAACGCGAGCGAGGTTGCAAGCGAATCGGCGGCAAGCAGTGCGACCGTGTTACCGATGAGCACCGAGGTCAGGAAACGGTTGCGGTGATCGATCAGGTGCACGACGGCACCCGCGCCGCGCACGCGGCGCTCGGCCATCGTCCGGGCTCGCAGTCGCGATACCGAGATCAGCGCCGCCTCGGAGGCCGAGAAGAATGCGGAGGTGACGACCAGCACCCCGAGAGCGACGATCGCAAACCAGTCAATTTCGATAGCCGCCATTATAGCATACGCGGGTCATGGGCCAGGACGCAGAGCAAGGCTGCGGCGATCCCGACGAGCGGTCCCGGGAGCAGGCCGGCGGCCGTAAGCGGCCGCCGCGTCAACGTCACGTACGCGGCAAGCGCGACGGCGATCGCCTCCGGCCAGTAACCGCGAGCGCCGTACGCGACGGCCGCAAGTGCCGAGGCGTTCCATAACAGGGTCGCGCGACCGCTGAAGCGGCTCGCCCACCGCGCTTTGGCGAGCACGGTGAGGATGGCCGTCACCGCAAGTGAAGCGATGGAGGTCTGGACGTCGAGCGACGCCGCGACCGGCGCCGCCGAGCGGCCGACGCCCGCCGCAACGAAGATCGCCACGCCGGCGAGCACGGCGCCGATCGAAACGACCAACACGGCGCCGGCGGCGGCATCCTTCGCCTTCTTCGCCAGCGGATGACTCTGCGGGCTGGCGAGATCGACTTGCGCCTCCACGGCCGTATTCACCAGTTCGAGCCCCAGCACGAGCGCAATCAAGAGCAGAATTGCAACGAATGCCCAAAGCGTGAGGTGCAACGCGAGCGCGAGCAGAAGCACCAGCGCCGCGACGACGAGATGGACGCCGAGGTTCGGCTGCGTGCGCGTCGCGTCGACGACACCGTCGAATGCGTGCACGAAGGATTGCAAGAAGCGCCTCACCGCGCGGGCGCGCGCGATCGCGCATAGGGCCAGGGCATTCCGATCAAATCCGCCAAGCGGCGCTCCTCCGCCTCCATCTTCTTTCGCTCCGGCGCCCGATGATGGTCGTGGCCGAGGAGGTGCAGGAGCCCGTGAATCAGCAGCCGCTCCAGCTCGCGCTCGAGCGGTGCGTCGTAGTCACTCGCTTGCCGCTTCGCCGTATCCACGCTAATGACGACGTCCCCAAGCAGCCCCTCTTCCTCCATCGGAAACGAGAGGACATCGGTAGAGCGGTCTTTGCCGCGATACTTGCGATTGAGGGCGCGTATCGTCTCATCGCTCACGATGCTCAGCGACAGCGAGGCGTTCTCCTCTCCCAGGCCGGCGAGCAGACGGCGTGCGACGGCGCAGAGCGCACGCCCGTTGACGCCGCTGCGTACGACGTCGTTCCGATAGTGAATCACGGCGGAAGATCCACGTACGCGCGCACGATCCGCGTCACGAGCGGATGACGCACGATATCGGTTTCATCGAGTTCGACGACGGCAACGTCCTCGACCGGAGCGAGGCGCCGCGCAGCGTCCACGAGCCCGCTCGGCGCTCCGACGAGGTCGATCTGCGTCACGTCGCCGACGACGACCATCTTCGATCCGCTCCCGAGCCGCGTCAGGAACATCTTCAACTGACCGGCCGTGGCATTTTGCCCCTCGTCGAGGATGACAAAGACGTCGGAAAGCGTGCGGCCGCGCATATATGCGAGCGGTGCGACTTCGATCGTTCCGCGCTCCATATACTTCGCCACGATCGCGTCGTCAAGCAAGTCGCCGAGCGAATCGTAGAGCGGGCGCATGTACGGATCGACCTTCTCGCGCAAATCGCCCGGAAGAAAGCCGAGTTTCTCGCCCGCTTCGATTGCCGGGCGCGAGAGAACGACGCGCGCCACCTCGCGCGCCTTGAGCGCGCGCACCGCCATGACGACCGAGAGAAACGTCTTCCCCGTGCCGGCGGGACCGATGCCGAGCGTCAGCGTCTTGCGTTCGATCGCCTCGACGAAGGCTCGTTGCCCCGCGCTCCGCGGTCGAATCTCGCGCCCGCGGTGCGCGCGCAACAGCGTCGTCGCGACCGCGCGGCCGCCCGCGGTTTCGGTGTCGGCGACGGCCAGCGCGACGTCGTGCGGCGTGAGCTGCGCTCCCCCCAGCGCGGCTTCGAGCATGCGCGTGACCGCGCGCGCCGCCCGCTCCACGCTGCGTTCATCGCCGGAGAGCACGAGCCGGTCGTCCTGCGTCTGCAACGCGACGCCCAGACTCTCCTCGATCGCCGAAAGATTGCGATCGTACTCGCCGAAGAGCCGAACCCGCTCGGCGAGGCCGGCGAGATCGATGCTGCGAGATTGAGTCAAACGAGCGGCGTCCACCCGCGTAGCGAGCGCGGCGGCCCGAGGACTTCGAGCGCGATGATGCCCTGGACGAGCGGCCTCTTTGCGCCGAAGAGCGCGGCAACGGCCGTACGTCGTCCCTCGACTGCACGCCCTTCGGGCGCTACGCTCGGGATGACAAGGTTCGCTTCGGGCGCTGCGCTCGGGATGACAACGCTGGGTTCCGATACTGGGTTCGGAATCGCTGCGCGCGAGATCACCACCCTACGGCGTCCCTCGACTGCGCGCCCTTCGGGCGCTACGCTCGGGATGACAAGGTTTCGCTCGGGCGCTACGCTCGGGATGACAAGGTTTCGCTCGGGCGCCGGTCCCGGGGACGCACGTTCGATCGTTCGCTTTGCGCTGCGCACGATTGACGAAATCACGGCGATCACGATCACGATCGCCCAGATCAGCGTGCCGAGGTCGTGAAGGTCCACGCTATTTCATCGGCGGCGGCTGCGTTTCGGTCGGTGGGCTTTCCGCCGTCCCGATGGAGCTGCGCATCTCGGTGTCGGCCTGGATGTTTTTCAAACGGTAGTAGTCCATCACGCCCAAGTTCCCGCTGCGGAATGCTTCCGCGATTGCGAGCGGTATCGTCGCCTCCGCTTCGACGACCTTCGCGCGCATCGCCTGCGTCAGCGCTTTTTGCTCTTGTTCTCCTGCGAGCGCGGCGTATTGCCGCTCGGCGGCCTTTGCCTGCGCGATCCGGCGGTCGGCTTCGGCTTGGCTCGTCTGGAGTTCCGCGCCGATGTTCTTTCCCACGTCGACGTCGGCGATATCGATCGAAACGATTTCGAAGGCCGTGCCCGCGTCCAGGCCCTTGGCAAGCACGGTCTTGCTGATGCGATCGGGATATTCGAGCACTTCCTTGTGATCCACGGCCGCGCCGACCGCGGCGACGACGCCTTCCCCGACGCGCGCGATCACCGTCTGTTCGCCCGCGCCGCCGACGTACGTGTCGAGGTTGCTGCGCACCGTCACGCGCGCCTTCACGTTCAGCTGGATGCCGTTCTGCGCGACACCTTGGAAAATCGGCGTTTCGATGACCTTCGGGTTCACCGACGTCTGCACGGCTTCGAGCACGTTGCGCCCCGCGAGGTTGATGGCGGCGGCGCGTTGCCACTCCAGCGGTAGCTGTGCGCGCTGCGCGGCGATCATCGCGAGCGTCACCGCCTCGACGTTTCCTCCGGCCAGGTAATGCGATTGCATCGGATCGATCGTGACGTTCAGTCCGGCCTTGCGGGCGCGCACGTAATTCGTGACGATCACGCCCGGCGGGATCCCGATCAGTCGCATGCGGACCAGCGTGATGATGCCGATCGGCACGCCTGCGGCGATCGTGCGGATCCAGAGCCCCAGCGGAAAGTAGTAGAGGAACATGAAGAACAGGATGACGACGAGGAGGATGACGATGGCCGTGCCGATGGCGATCACGAATGGCTCCTTATGAGAAGTTCTGGTTGACGGCGGAGGCGACGAAGATTCGCGCGCCTTCGACGCGCGTGACACGGATCGCCGTGCCCTGCGGAATGAACTCGCCCTCGGTGAGCACTTCGATGCGGCGTCCGTCGATTGCCGCGATGCCCGCCGGGCGAAGATACGAAGCCGCGATGCCCGTATGCCCGAGCAGATCGGTGAAGTCGCGGCTGGAGACGTAGTCGGGGCCCTGGACGTGCGCGAGCGCGAAGCGCTTCACCCATGCGTTCTCCGGAAGGAGCCGCAACGCGATCATGAAGAGCACGACCGTCACCGCGAGCGCCGCCGCAACGGTCTCCAGCGCCACCAAAATATACTGGAAGCCGAAGGCAAAGAGGACGGCGAGCAAGAGCGCGACGCTGCCGAGTATGCCGGGAATGCCGTGCCCTGGGACGACGTGCAACTCCCAGAGAATTCCGAAGACGCCGAGCAGCGCGAGCACGATCACGAAAATATTTGAAAATCCGGCGTAGACGTGCGTGCCGAAGAACAGGGCGAGAGCGAGGACGCCGATCAACCCGGCGATGCCGTGCAGCGTCTGCATCTCGATCAGGATGCCCAGCAGACCGATCGTCAGGAGAAGGCCGCTCACTGCGGGATCGGTGGCGAAACGCGCGAGGCGCTCGCCGAGGGTGAACTCGGTGGTCTGGCGCTGGGCGTTCTCCAGTCCCACGCGTGCCAGCGCGGCATCGAGCGTCGGCTCGATGGCGCTCGCGATGTGCGCCCGCACCGCATCGGTCGTATTCAGCGTCAGGATCGCGCCGCTTTGCTTGAAGGCCGGAACGTCGATGGTCTTGTCGACCATGGCGCCAGCGATGGTCGGGTTATAATGGTTACGCTCCGCCGTCGATTCGAACTCCGCGCGCAGCGCGGAGATGTTCTTTGCCGTATTGGGAATCGGCTCGGCTGCACCGATCGAGGCGCCGGGAGCCATGATGATCCTGCGAGCGCAGAGCGTGATGAGCGCCGCCGCCGAATACGCGCGCTCGCCGACGTAGGCGATCACGGGAACGCGAGCCGAGAAAAGCGCGTCGCGAATCTCGAAGGCCGAGGAGACCAGACCGCCGGGGCTGTTGACGTTCAGAACGAGTGCCGCCGCATGCTCGTCGTCGGCTTGCTCGACGGAGCGCTGCACGAGATGCGCCATGCCGTCGTCGACGACGCCCTCGATCGGGACGATGACGACCGGCCCCGAGGACGGGGCCGAGAAGGCCGAAGCGCCGAGCGAGACGACACCCCAGAGAAGCAGCCCAAGCCAAAGACCGGCGCGCATGCGTCGGTGCTTCGGTTACTTCTCGGCCAGCGCCTCGGTAACGATCTGCCGGACGAGGTTTCCGTCCGCGAGGCCCCGGAGCTGCGCCATGACCGCCTTCATCACCGCGCCCTGATTGCGCCCCTCAGGCGGAAGCGTCGCGATCGTCGAGGCCACGAGCGTGCGTATCTCCTCGGCTGATTTCTGCTGCGGAAGGTAATGCAGCAGCATCTCCCGCTCCGCGCGCTCCTTCTCGGCGAGATCGCTCCGCCCGCCCTTTTCGAACTCGTCAGCCGCGTCGGCGCGCTGCTTGACGAGTCGCCGAAGGACCTCCAGCTCCTCTTCGTCGGAGGGCTCTCGACCGGCCTCACCTCGTTTGTAGGTGAACCCGGAGAGCGCGGAACGCAGCGTGTCGAGGCGCAGTTGGTCGCGCGCCTTCATCGCCTCCTTGAGATCGGAGGCGATGCGATCCTTGAGGATGCCCATAGGAAAGCCTGAAGGTTCTGATTTAGAGGGCGAGGGTCCTGGGCAAGCACATCGTGAAGATGCGACCGTGCGCTGGGTGTTTGTTGTCGGTGTGTTAGCCCTGCTCTGCGGCGCGATCGCATTTCCCGACGAGCCGCAGATTCTCACGGTGCGGTATCGTAGCCCACTCCTCTCGGCATTCTGGGGCCAACGGGTCTCGATTGATGCGACGGTCCTACTTCCCGACTCATACTACAAGGAACCCCAGCGGCGTTATCCGGTAATCTATTGGTTCACCGGGTTCGACGGCAGTGACTACGTCGGTCTTCAGCGGGAGCTGGAATGGCAGCGACCGATGCGACACGACGGCTTTGAGGCCATCGTCGTATTTCCGAATATCATGTTCAACGGCAGAGCACAAGAGTTTGCGGATTCCGCAAATGACGGTCCCTGGGGCGCGGCGTTCACGAGTGGATTCGTCCCCGAAACCGATACGCATTTTCGCACCGTCGGAACGCCGCAAGAGCGATTTCTCGCGGGCATCTCATCGGGGGGTTGGGCGTCGCTGTGGCTGCAGGTGAACTATCCGGCGCTTTTCGGGGGCGTGTGGTCGGTCGCACCCGATCCGGTAGACTTTCAGAACTTCCTTGGCGCGGATCTCACCCAAGATCCGCGAAATCTCTATACGGATTCTTCGGGAAATCCATATATGACGGAGCGCCGCCGAGGCCACGATACGATGACGCTGCGCGACTTCATGTCACTCGTGCGGTGGGCGAGGCCGCAGTTCGATTCGTTCGACGAGGTATTCGGTCCGCGCGGTGGCGACGGCAAACCTGAGCCGCTCTTCGACCGTCGGACGGGACGCATCGATCCGGCCGTGGCGGCGTACTGGGAGGCCCACTATGATATCGCGAGCATCCTTCGCGACCGCTGGTCTGCCATCGGTCCGCAGCTTCACGAGAAATTGCATATCATCGTGGGGACGGAGGACACATTTCATCTGAACGAGTCGGTGGCGCTGCTGGCTGCCGAACTCAAGGCACTGGGCAGTGATGCCGAGGTCGATTTCGCTCCCGGAGCGGATCACTTTACCGTCATGAACTGGAACGGCGGCCTCGTCCCGTACATGCTCGCCGAGATTCAGACGCTCGAACAAGCGCAGCATTAAGGCTCGGACAACAAGAAGGCCACGCGCGAACGTGGCCAACCTTTCAGAGCGGCCTTAGATACGCCGCTTGCGTGCCGCCGCAGACTTCTTCTTGCGACGAACGCTGGGTTTCTCGTAGTGTTCGTGCTTACGCGCCTCTGCCAAGATGCCGGACTTCTGGGTGGCCTTCTTGAAGCGACGCAGCGCGCTCTCGATCGACTCGCCCGGTGCGATGCGAACTTCCATTCTCAACCCCCCTTTCCGGCGCTCTACAGAGCCCTGCGTACTCTATCATACGCCTCGGGGTGCGTCAAATGCGCTCGAACAGGGCGTTCACGTCGAGTCGAAGGTCGGCATACTCCGCGCTCAACGCCGACTCGCCGGACCCAAACGTCCGAGGCTCACGGTCGTGCTCGTGCATCGTGACCGAGCGCTTTTCGGGATCGACGACGACCACCAATCGCGATCCGTGCGCAAGGTAAATCGCGATTTTCTGCCGCAGCGTTTGCATGCGATCGAGCGGTGAGAGCACCTCGACGGCGATGTCCGGCGAGATCGTCGGCTGCTCACGGAGTTCACCGAAGGCTTCCGGCATCCGCTCGAAGGAAACGTAGGCAACGTCGGGCACGAGCGAACTCGGCTTCTCGCCTTTGGGCAGCATGTAGAACCGCCACTCGGTGCCGACCTCGCCGCGATCGCCGGCCCAGAGCGTCAGCCACGTCGCAAGCCGACCTTGCAGCAGCGAATGTCGTCGCCGGGCGCTTACCTTCTGCTCCCAGCGGCCCCGAATCGACTCGATCGCCGGCTTGACTTCGGGAATCCCGAGGTCCGGAGCAACCTGCATTGTTTCCATTTCACGCATAATCTATCACGCGCTCAACGCCGCGTGGCAAGGCTCATCCCGGAGGCCAGGTCATGCGGCGGCCCGCCAGCACGTGCACGTGCACGTGACCGACGGTCTGCCCGCCCTCGTCACCGGTATTGACCACCAAACGAAAACCGCGCGTGCCGCGTTCGCGGCCGAGTTTCGCCGCGACCGCGAAAAGACGTGAGGCGAGTGCGTCGCCACCGCCGTCGTAGAGCGCCGCGAGGTCGTTATGATGCGCGAGCGGCATCACGAGGGCATGTGTCGGCGCCTGCGGATTCAGGTCGGCGATCGCGACGATCTCGCCGTCGCGATACAGCTCCTTCGCGGGAATCTCGCCCGAGCCGATCTTACAGAATAGGCAATCCATGCTAGTTCGGCGTTAGGAGGTAGCCCGAGATCTTGCCTCCAGCGTCGACGGACATGTAGACGTTGAGCTGAACGCCGGTGCTGAACGTCACATGGTAGGCATAGGTCGTATTTCCGCCGGCGACGGTCTTGCCGCGGAATATCCAGGTCACCGGCGTGCCGAGGGAAGCGAACTGCATCTTCGCATTTGCAATGACCTGCGCCGTCATCGCCCGGTTCATCGTCGCGCTGAGCTGCGTACGATCGAGCGCACCAGTCAAGAACTGCGCCAGCGTCGCCTTGGCACGTGCCGTGACCGCCGGATCCTCGCCCGGCGCTGCGGCATTCGCGACACGCGCGAATTGCGGATGGAGCCGTTCGAATGCGGCATCGACAACGCTGTCGGCACTCGCGGTGCTGTTGTTCTCGAGCACGATAATCGTTTGGCCGAGTTGCGGATACACTTGATTGCTCGCGGAGAATCCCAGGGTGCCGCCGTTGTGCCAAACTCGCGGCTGCCCGTCGTAGCGATCGACGGCCCAACCGAAGGCATAGTGCGAACGTGGGTTGAGCGCGGGAAGCGCACCGGACGTGAGCATGCGACGGAGGTCGGCGGCACCGATCAGTTTGCCGGAGAAGAGCGCCTCGTCCCATTTGGCGAGATCGCTTGCCGTCGAGACGATCGCACCCGCGGACCTCGCCCAGCCGTTGAACGTGCCGGTCGGATGAAGATGCCCGTGGACGAGCCTGTAACCGGTCGCCATGTCCACGATGCCGCGCTCGTCGTCCATGAACGAGGATTCGGTCATTCCCGCAGGCGCAAAGATGTGCGCTCGAACGTACTGCCTCCACGGCATGCCCGAGGCGATCTCGACGACGCGTCCGAGAAGAATGTAGTTCGAATTGCTATACTGCCACTTCGTTCCGGGTTTGAAGGACAGCGGCATGCCGTCGAGCATCGCCAGGATCGCGTCGAACGTACCGCTGCGCGAGAGGACGACCGTCGTACCGCGGAGCGTAACAAGGCGCTTGAATGCATGCGTATCGGTGTAGTTGGGGATACCGCTGACCTGCATGAGCAACTGACGCAGGGTGACGTCGCGGCCTTGCCGGTACTGCGGCACGTATTTCCCGAGCCGATCGTCGAGCGAAAGCCGTCCACGTTCCCGCAGTTGCAGGATCGCCGCAGCCGTGAACTGCTTCGTGATCGAACCGATCTCGAAACGCGTGTGCACGTCGACGGGCTGCTGCGTGTCGACATTCCGCACGCCGTACACCACGTTCGTAACCACTCTGCCGTGGTCGATGACGACCAGCTCGAGACCGGGTGCGCTCTGCGCCCGCATCAACGCCCGGGGATCCGGTGCCGCCGCACAGAGCGCGAGCGCCGACATACAAGCAACGAGACTGCGAGGGAACGATTTCATGAGCGCGGTATTCCTCTGCGACTCGGGCGGAAGATGGTGAAACTCCACGATCGCGTCGTTGCGTTGCCGGCGAGATCGGCGACGCGAACGCTCACGTGCACGACGCCGTGGTACGTCGTTTCCGGAAGATATTGAATGAACTGCGCGGTCCGCAGGCATTCCGGGGTGACGTCGCGCCCGTTCACCTCGAGCCGGACGCTCGACGGATTGACCGGTACGACGACCGCCGCGAACGTCGCGTAGATCGCGGGGGTGTCGACGCCGACGCTCGCGCCCTCGGAGGGACCGACCGACAGAATTCCGGGAGGCGTCCCCGACGCCGATAGCGTCTGCGCCGCCTGCGCGGTCACGGCGCTGCCGTCGGGCATTTGCAGGTGCCCTACGATCGGCGTGTCGACGAAGTTCGCGTTGCGTGCTATCGCGTAGCTGCCGACGTAGACGCCCGACGACTGCTCCGCCATCGCAACGTTCGCAACGTACGCGCCGATGTCGAACGTCGCCGAGCCGCCCGGCGTGCCGCGCAGCGTGACCGTCAGCCTTTGTCCGGCGCGTAACGGTCCCGTCGCGTCGATCGCGACCGATTCGATGCTCGCCGTTCCGCTCTGCGCGCTCGTCTGCGCCTCGGCGCGCTGCGCGACGATTTCCCGGACCTCACCGCTCTCGACGTTGTACCGAATGGTCGCGCGATCGCTTGGGAGAAGGTCCTGGAACGCCGCCGGCTTTCCGTTCAGCGCAATCTCCGTGTCACGGTCCGGCACGATCACGTACCCATCTTCCAGCACGAGCTCGCCGCCGTTGATCGCTGCGATCGTACCATATCGCGAACCGTACTCGTCCACGACCGAAACCACGGAACCGTTCTTGCGCACGGTGATCGCGGCATAGTCGCCTGGGCGTATATCCGTCAGTTCGCCGGGAGAGTCCACGTTCGCCGCGACGTCGCGTAGGCTGATCAGGGCGTTCGCCGTGATCGGAATGGTTCGAACCTGTCCGTTGAAGGCCAACGTGACGGTGGGAGGATCGGAGTTGACGTCGACCGCCGTGACCGTTCCCACCCGCATCGTGCGGTTCCCGACGGCGAAGTCTCCCAGCCCAGAGCGCCCCACGAGTTGCGAAAGGATCGTTACGACGTGCGCCCGGCGGTCGAAGCGCGCTTGTGCGCCGAGTACGTCGGTGAAGAATCGAAGCGGCGCGTAGAAGACGTCGTTCCTGCGTACCGCGGGCGCATCGAGTTCGACCCTGGCATCGTCGACCGTCGCGGTGCGGCTATCGAGTTGCAGCACGACGGTCTTCGACCCGACGTGCGTGATCATGCGCGAGCCCTGTTGTTCGAAATCGAGACCGAGCGCGAGGATCGTGCGGCGTACCGGGACCAACAGAATACCTCGATCGAGCAGCGGACGCGGCTCGAGCGGCAGCGTCTCCCCGTTGATCACGATGGCGATCGCGGGCCCCTCCCGCGGCACCGTTGCCGGCGACGCACCGATGCAGCACGTCGCGACGAGCGCCGCGAGGATCGGCAACGCCCGCGCGTTCACGCCGTCACCTCGTGGTAGACGTCGGCGGTAGCTCGCGCGCATCGGTCCCACGTCAACTGCCGGGCCAGCATTCGCCCCTCATTGACGAGCCGGGCGCGTAGACCCTCGTCTTCGAGCACATCGAGCAGCCGCGCGGTCAGCGCCCCGACATCCTCCGCGGGAAACGAGAGCGTCGCGGGCTTCAGCACCCGCGGAGTCGCCTCGGCGGACGCGACGACCGCCGTCCCCGATGCCATCGCCTCCAACAGCGGAAGGCCGAAGCCTTCGCACAGCGCGGGATGCACGAGCGCGCGCGCCTCGCGGTAGAGTCCGGCCAGTCGCTCGAGCGAAACGTCGCCGATCGCCTCCGCTCGGCGGCGCCCGTCGGATGCACGCTGCAGCGCCCCGTCGAAGTCGTCCGGACCCGTGAGCAACAAGTCCACCGCGCACCGCTCCGGCAGCGCCTCCCAAGCCGCGATCAACGTCTGGACGCTCTTGTGGCGTCGATGATTGCCGACGTAGAGAAGATAGGGGCGCTCGCGATGCCGGGTCTCTTCGCTGCCGGCCTGCGCATTGAAAAACTCTTCGTCGACGCCGAGCGGGATCACGCGCACTTTGCGCGGATCGACGCCGAGAAAGCGCTGCAGGTCTTCGACCGTGCGCTCGTCGTCGGTGATCACGCGAGCGGCGCGCGCGCATGCGCGGCGCACGACCGTGCGGTAATACAGCCCAACCCTCGCCTTGAAGTAGCGCGGAAAGTGCAGGTGGATGAGGTCGTGGATCGTGACGATCGACCGCACCGGAACGACGATCGGGGTATAGAGCGAAAGGAAATGCACGAGATCGACGCGCGAGCGCGCGATTGCCAGCGGCAACGCCACCTGCTCGCTCCAATTGAAATTTCCGCCCTCGGAGAAGGCCGCGTACTCGAACTCGGGCGCAACTCGCGGCAGGCGCGCCGTCAGCTCGCGCGCGTACTGCTTCATGCCGACAGACATTTGCCGCGTCGATCGCGCATCCAACCCGATTCGCGTCATCGGTGCCGAAAGGCTTTGCGTTCGCAGACGAAGCGATAGCGCGCGGAACCGTACGCGGCCGCAAAGCCGCGCGGACCATCCAGCAGCGCACCCTTACCGAACAGCATGCGCGCCAAGCGCGGCCAGATCATCAGCCATTCGAAGGCCGCGCGGCCGATGCTCGGCGTCATGCCGGCAGCCTCCACATCGGTGTAGCGCGTGAACCTCGCCCGATAGGACGCTGCATCCGGATACGAAAAGTGCAGCAGCGTTCCGGGCAGCTCGCCGACGGGCCCGTCACACCGCCAGCGCTCGTGAAGCGCCGCGGCTCCGCCCGCTGCGGGACGCGCTTCGAGGCGCGCCAGCGCCGTTCGAAACAACCGCAGCAGCGCCTCCCCCCGCCACATGCGCAACGGCTTCCCGCAGTAATACGTAGTGCGCCGAACAACGTAGCCGTCGACGTCGCCACGGGCCGCGAGCATTCCGTCGCGTAACGCGTCGTCGAGTGCTTCGTCGGCATCGATCATCAGCGCCCACGGTGTGCGCACCTGCGAGAGCGCGAAGCGCCGCGCATCCACGAAATCGCTCCAATCCCGTTCGATCACCACGGCCCCGGCGGAGCGCGCGAACTCCACGGTGCGGTCGCACGAGCGCGCGTCGAGAACCAACACGCGCATGCCGTGCGGGAGGCTAGTTAGGGCTCGCGGCAGATTGCGCTCTTCGTCGCGAGCGAGGAAGACTGCGGTGACGTCTTCGGCGTTCAGGGGTGTGGCGACGCGACGCCGACGTCGGTCCTTCGACTTCGCTCCACTTCGACAGGCTCAGCGTCGCTACGCTCAGGATGACCGTGCGCGAGCGCCGCGCCGACGAAGTCGCGATAGAGCGGCGACGGACGGTTCGGTCGCGACTTGAACTCCGGATGCGCTTGCGTGCCGACGAACCACGGGTGCAGCGACTCCGGCAATTCGATGAGTTCGACCAACTGCGTTTTTCCAACCGTGTGAAATCCGGCAAAGCGCATGCCGTGCTCTTCGAACACCGGTCGATAGCGGTTGTTGAACTCGTAGCGATGGCGATGGCGTTCGCTGATCTCGAGCGAACCGTAGGCGCGCGCGGCATGCGTGCCGGGCACGAGCGTACAAGCGTACGCGCCCAGGCGCATCGTACCCCCGTAGACTTCGAGATTCCGCTGCTCCGGCATGAAGTCGATGACCGGTTCCGGCGACGTCTCGTCGACCTCCGTCGTCATCGCGTCGGGAAGTTCGCAGACGTTGCGCGCGAACTCGACGCACGCGATCTGCATGCCGTAGCAGATGCCCAGGAACGGGATCATGTTTTCGCGCGCATATTGGATCGCGTGCAGTTTTCCCTTGACGCCGCGCGAGCCGAAGCCGGGCGCCACAAGAATCCCGTGGGCACCGCGCAGGAGCTCGATGCCCTCGTTCTCGAGCAACTCCGAATCGATCCGGCGTACGTCCACGGCCGCATCGTGCGCGATTCCGGAATGATAGAGTGCCTCACTGATCGAGATATAGGCATCCTTGAGTTCGACGTATTTCCCGACCAAGGCGATCGAGACGCGGTGCTGTGGGTGCAGCGCCCGTTCCACGATCGCCTCCCACTCGGCCAATTGCGGCGCTCGCGTGTCGAGGCGAAGTTTGCGTACCGCGGCATCGGCGAGCCCTTCGTGTTCGAGATTGAGCGGCACGGCATAGATGCTGGCCGCGTCGCCGTTTTGCACGACCGCCGATCGCGATACGTCGCAGAAGAGCGCGATCTTCTCCTTCAGTTCGATCGGCATGACCTTGACGTTCTGCGTGCGGCACACGATTGCGTCGGGGAGGATCCCGATGCCTCGCAACTCGCGCACCGAATGCTGGGTCGGCTTCGTCTTCAGCTCGTCCGGGGCACCGAGATGCGGGACCAGCGTGAGGTGGACGTACATGACGTTCTCTTCACCGACGTCATACCGCATTTGGCGGATCGCTTCCAGAAACGGCAGCGATTCGATGTCGCCGACCGTGCCGCCGACCTCCACGATGCAGACCTCGGCGTGGCTCGCCTCGGCGACGCGCTTGAGGTGCGACTTGATCTCGTTGGTGATGTGCGGAATCACTTGCACGGTTGCGCCGAGGTACTCGCCGCGCCGCTCCTTTTCGATCACGGCCTTGTAGATTTGGCCGGTCGTCACGTTGTTCGCGCGCATGAGGTTCTCGTCGATGAAGCGCTCGTAGTGCCCGAGATCGAGATCGGTCTCCGCGCCGTCCTCGGTTACGAAGACTTCCCCGTGTTGATACGGGTTCATCGTTCCGGCGTCGACGTTGATGTAGGGATCGAGCTTTTGGATCGAGACGCTGATCCCGCGGGCCTTCAGCAAGCGGCCGAGAGATGCCGCGGTGATGCCCTTCCCGAGCGAACTGGCCACACCCCCGCTGAAGAAAATGTATTTCGCCACTCGGGATGGTTTAGTTCACCGTGGGCCGTTATCGAACCTTCTATTTCTTCGCCGATTCGGCTGGATTGAGCGTCGCAACCCCCTCCGCGCGCGCGGCTGCCAGCAGCGCCCCGTCCGCGCACGCAAATATCGGATCGCCGGCCATCCCGGACGATTTCCACTGTAGACACGCCGCAAGCTGCACGGCATCGTACGCCCGAAGCCCGTGACGATCGACGAGACCTAGAGCCTGTTCCACTAGAGGCTCATTCACCGGCACGCGCTCGAAACGCGTTTCGAACTGCGCGGTGAATCGTTCCAAGATCTGCGATGCAACCTCGGAGCTGAGGTCGCCGGCGCGCTCTCTGCGCCGGACAGCGGACCGCAGCTCAAGAGGCGTGACCGACGCAAGTGCCAGTGCGTGCGTTTCTTCCGAGCCCACGATTTGGAGCATTTCCGCCGTGCCCGGCTCGCGTACGTAGAGCTTCACGAGCGCACTCGTGTCCACGAAATACGCGGCCACTCTAGCGCCGGTCTCTCAGCACGGTTGCAGACAGGGCTTCGCCCCGGATATTTACCGGCTCAAAGACCCGTTCGGGTAGAGTCTCGATCGGGTGCTCCGTGGACTCGGTCCAGTTCCACCTCCCCTTCAGCTTGGTCAACGCGACCGCGAGTTCGCGATCGGTCTCAGCTGCCGGGTGCCGCAGCATATCGATGATTGCTCCGGTGAACGTTCCCGCATGGAAAAGGCGAACGGCCTCCTCCGACGTCTCCGAGAGGCTCGGAAAGCAACGAACCCCTTGCTCTAGGAGCGCCTGCTCTAGCTCCTGCCCCATGATGGATTTCACCCGGGTCGAGTCCTCACCCGAGAACTCGCGAACCGATTGCGTGATTTCGGCTCGCCGTATGGTCAGGAAGGCTCGGTTCCCAAGCCGTTTTTTCAGATCCCTTGCCACCAACCCCAAATGAACCCTAGTTACCATGGTTATCAACTCCTAAATGTTATATTCTAATATATTTGGATTATACCAAGGCTTACACGTCCAGGTCAAGGTGCACGTACCTCGCTTGCCCAGCGTAGTCAGCGCCCACGGATACGCGGGCGTGCGGGAACGCGGCGGCGGCAAGATCGGCGAGGGCCGAGATTGTCGGAGGGGCCGCTTCGAGCAACACGATCGCGCCGGCATTGAGGCGCGGCGGCAGAGCCAGGAGCAGGCGGCGATACTCGCGCAGGCCGTCGAGGCCGCCGTCGAGGGCTTCCCGCGGCTCGAACGAGACCGGGTCCGGCGCCTGCGGCAGATCCGCGGTTGGAATATACGGAAGATTCGCGATGACGCAGTCGAAGCGCAGGCCTTCGTCGCGCGGAAGCAGGTCGGCTAACTCGAAGCGAGCGCGCTGCCGCTCGGGATGACAAAGTAGGGAATCCGCATTTCGCTTCGCCACGGCGAGCGCACCGGCGCTGCGTTCCGTCGCGTATACGGTCGCGTTGGGGAGTTCCGCAGCGAGCGTGCAGGCGATCGCGCCGCTCCCCGTGCCGACGTCCAGCCACACGCAATGCGTCCGCGAGCGTAGGTGCCTGATGGCCTCCTCCACCAGAAGCTCGGTCTCGGGTCTCGGAACGAGCACGCTCTCGTCGACTGCGAACTCGCGCCCGTAGAACCAGGCGGTTCCGATCAGGTACGCGAGGGGCACCCCCTTCTCGCGCCGCGCGAGCAGCGCGTCGTAGCGGATCCGCTGCTCCGGCGTGAGCGGATCATCGCCGTGCGCTAACACCCACGCCCGGTCATGCCCGGTGATGTAGCACCGGATGAGTTCGGCGTCCTTCGACAAGCTCAGGATGACAGGTCCGGCTTAGGCGGCGGAGCCGCTGCCGGCGAGCAGCCGCGCGCGTTCGTCGCGCAGTAAATCCTCGACGATCGCCCCGATGTCGCCGTCGATGATTGCCCGGATGTTGCCGTAGTTGCGATCGGTGCGATGATCGGTCACGCGGTCTTGCGGAAAGTTGTATGTACGAATCTTCTCCGAGCGATCGCCGGTGCCGACCTGGCTGCGTCGTAGGCTGCCCACCGCCTCCTCCTGCTCGCGCTCTCTGCGCTCGTAGAGGATCGCGCGCAGCATCTGCATCGCCCGTTCGCGGTTCTGTTGCTGCGAACGCTCCTGCTGCGAGGCGACGACGACGCCCGTCGGAACGTGCGTGATGCGAATCGCCGATTCCGTCTTGTTCACGTATTGGCCGCCCGCGCCGCTCGCCTTGAACGTATCGACCTGCAAGTCCGCAGGTTTGATCTCGATCTCCACGTCCTCGTCGACCTCCGGCAACACGGCAACCGTCGCGGTCGACGTGTGGACGCGCCCTTGCGCTTCCGTCGCGGGCACGCGCTGCACGCGGTGAACGCCGGACTCGTGCTTGAACCACCGATACGGATCCTCGCCCTTGACGGAGAGGACGATCTCCTTGTAGCCGCCGGCCTCGCTCGGGCTCTCCGAGACGATCGCGACTTTCATGGCCTTCGATTCCGCGAAGCGCGCGTACATCCGCGCGAGATCGCCGGCAAAGATCGCCGCTTCGTCGCCGCCTGCGCCCGCGCGGATCTCGACGAAGACGTCCTTCTCGTCGTTGGGGTCTTTTGGAATCAGCAACTCCGCGAGTTGATGCTCGAGCGTTTCGCGCCTGGCGCGCAGGGTTCGCTCCTCCTCTTGGGCGAGTTCTCGCATCTCCGGATCGTCCAGAAGCAAAGCGTTCTTTGCAAGCGCATCGATCGTCGCGCAGTAGGCTCGATAGGCCTCGACGGGTTGCTCCAGACGCGCGCGTTCTTTGACGAGCGCGGTGTAGCGTGATTGGTCGAAAGCGCCGCCGGCCGCCAGCTCTGCTTCGATCTCGCCGAAGCGGCGGCGCATCGCTTCGAGGCGTTCGAGCGCGCGCTCATCCATGAGCGCTCATACTCGCACAGGCGCTTACGCTTGCGCGGCCTTCTTCGCCTCGCGCTGCTTCGAACGGGCCGC
>DATCTQ010000013.1:0-11524 GCA_036567865.1 Candidatus Tyrphobacter sp.
AGCTTTGCGGTCTCGTCGATCGCGCTCGAGGCCGGCGACACGCTCGTGCTCTGCGGCCACACGGTCCAAGGGACGATCGACTCGCAGCACTTCGTGGAATCGCTGGAGAGCGGACCCGAGCAGCAGGTATTGCGCGTGCGCTACGAACCTTCCGACGACGTGCCGGCGCCGGCGCCGCAACGCAGGACGTTGCTGCGAAACTTGGGCGCGAGCCTGCTCGCGCTGCTGCACGGCGGGCGTCGCTGACGCTCTCGCCCACGCTCCGGATGCTTGCTCGCCGGATCTGGCCGATGACGGCGGCGCTCGCGATATCGGCGTTTATCCTCTCGCTCGTCCAACCCACGACACTGGGGCCGTGGTGGATGGACGCGTTGCTCGTCGCACTTGCGTACCTGTGGGTTCTTGCGCAACCCGCGGGGACGGATCGGGATGATGCGCTTCCCGCGCTCGCGGTGCTGCTCTCCGCCTTCGGCCTCGCGCTCGTCGGCCGGCTCTCGCCTGCGCTTGCGCAAAAACAGCAAATGTGGCTTGTGGTTTCGCTCGCGGCGGTCATTCTGCTGGGGCCGGCCTTCACGCGTTTCCGCAGCATGGCTGCCTATAAATATGTCTGGGTAGCGGCGTCGCTCGTGCTCTTCGCGCTGCTCGTACTCTTCGGAGAATCGATCAACGGCGCGAGGCTTTGGATTCGCATCGGCTCGGTCCATTACGAACCGGTCGAATTGATCAAGCTCTTCATCGTGTTGTTCCTGGCTGCCTATCTTGCCGAGACTGCCGACGTCATCGCGACCGCGCGGCGAGTCTGGAGCACCAACGCAAAATACCTCGGCCCACTCTTCTTAGGCTGGGGCGCGTCGATGGCGATCCTCGTCGTGCAGCACGACCTCGGGATGGCTACTCTGCTGCTCGCGACCTTCGTAACGATCCTATACGTTGCAACGCGCCGCATCGACATCGTGCTCGCGGGGCTCGTGCTCTTTGCGCTGACGGCTCTATGGGCGGTGCACCACTTTCCGTACGTGGCGACGCGCATCGCGGTTTGGCTGCATCCGTTCGCGGATCCCTTCGGACGCGGCTATCAAAGTTCGCAAGGGTATTTCGCTCTTGCGGCCGGAGGCTTGTTCGGCACCGGATATCGCCTCGGTCACCCGCAGTTCATTCCCGACGCTGCGACGGACTACGTCTTCGCGGCGATCGCCGAGGAGTTCGGATGGGTGGGCGCCGCCGCGGTGCTTACGCTCTTCCTCGCGATCGTACGGCGCATTCTCGTCATCGCGGTGGAGCAACCGGACCTGTATGCAAAGCTGCTCGCCGTCGGATTGGGTGCCACGATCGGCTTCCAGGTATTGATCATCGTCGGCGGCGTCATCGGGCTCTTTCCACTGACCGGCATCACGCTGCCGTTCATCTCGTACGGCGGCAGCTCGCTCGTTGCGAACTTTCTGCTCGTCGCACTGGCGTGGGCGATGAGCGCCCGGCAGGCAAGGCGCAAGGTCAGCGCGTAGAAGTGTCACTGCCAAAGGAGATAAGCATGGAAACATCGATGCGGCTTGCGATCGTCCTTGCGCTCGGTACTGGGCTCGCGGCTTGCTCGCACGCGAGCCAAGGCAATACCACGTCATCGACGACGGCAACGCAGGCTTCGGCAGGCGTGGTCTCCCCAGCCGCGAACGCGTCGGCGCCGGTCAACGGCACGGTAGCAAGCGACGGCGCGACCGTTTACGAAACCAACTGTTCGAGTTGCCACCAAGCCTCGGGGCAAGGTATGCCCGGAACCTTTCCGCCGCTGGCCGAAAACCCGGTCGTGACCGGGGATCCCGCGCGCGTCATCCATATCGTCAAGGACGGTTTGACGGGAACGATCGCAGTCAAGGGCACGAACTACAGCGGCTCGATGCCCTCGTGGGGGCAGACGCTTTCGGGGCCCGACATCGCCGCCGCGATCACGTACATCCGTTCCTCGTGGGGCAACTCGGCGAGCGCCGTGACGCCCGCGCAAGTTGCCGCCACAAGGTAAATGGGTTAGGCGTAAGCGAGAGTCGAGTTCTCTAACCGAGGAGGCTTAGAGAACTCAACTCAAGCAATCTAGTATGGACAGTAGTACGGTGTGAACGGCGGGTCGTACCACGGAACCCACTGGTAGCCGTCCCAGAACCAGCAATCCCCAGGGGCATACTCGTAGACGAATACGACGATCCCGCCGAAGTTGAGCCAGAATCCGTAGTTGCCACCCCACCACTCCCAGTTCTCATAGCCCCAGTAGTGGTGCCAGTACCCGTCGTACCAGCGGTGGCCGCCGTAGTACGCCCAACGGGAACCGCCCCACTCTCGCGGATGGTAGGCATACGTCGGAACGAAGCTGACGCCCCGATAGCGGCTGCGGTGATAGTAAGTGACGTTGCGCACGAAGGTCATGCTGCGAATGCGCGTGCCTCCGTAGCTCGTGCGGGTCACGTGGTACGTTCGCGTCGCGCGATAGAGAGGCGCAGGGTAATGCGTCGTTACCGGCGCGTGATAGACCGGTGCCGGATGATAGACCGGTGCCCGATGATAGATCGGTGCCGGATGATAGGTCGGCGCCGGATGATAGACCGGTGCCGGATGATAGACCGGTGCCGGATGATAGGTCGGTGCCGCATGATAGACGGGTGCCGGATGATAGGTCGGTGCCGGATGATAGGTCGGTGCCGGATGATAGACGGGTGCCGGATGATAGGTCGGTGCCGCATGATAGGTCGGTGCCGCATGATAGACCGGCGCCGCATGATAGACGGGTGCCGGATGATAGGTTGGCGCCGGATGATAGACCGGCGCCGGATGATAGACCGGTGCCGGATGCCCGGCCGGATGCCCGCCGATTGGATGGCTGTTGCCGGTGTGACTAGGCTGCGGCGATTGCTGCGCAGCGGCTGGGAGATTTGCGGCGGCGAAGGCCGCCGCCAGGGCGATGCCGGCCAGTCGCCTGCCGGCGCAGCGCACCCGGCTAATTCGGACTTCCATAACGGAACCTGCCTTTCTGAGCCTTTTGTGGAGTTACCATAGAAACGTCATAGCCCCCTACGCGGCGCTTGATTGCTTGAATCCGAAGGTGAAGAGGTCGTCGACGTATGCATGGAGCGGTGGATCGATGCGCTGAAGACGAGCCCGCGTTGCCGGCGGCCACGCGGAAGCGGCATCGTTCACCTCGACATACGCGCGCAGCGCCTCGGCGAAGTATTCGTCGAGGCCCGTTGCCGCGTACGGCGTTACAAACGAGCGCGCCGCCGCAAATGCGCCTCGCACGACCGGGTCGATGCCGGAGCGATAGACGCCGCCGCCGAGGACGCAGTCGAGCGCGTGCCCGAACTCGTGGGCGATCGTCATCGGGCTACGCGAGCGCAGATAAACGGTGCGTTCTTCGACGACGAAGAGTCCCGCCGGCGGCGCAGGCCACGCGTCCACGTCGATGCCGAGTCGCGCGAGCGCGCGCGAGAGTTCGCGATAAAGCGCGCCGCGCGGCAACGGAACCACCCTCACCCCACCCGAGAGCGCGCAATGCAGCGCGTCCGTGCCGAAGCGCGAGAGCGCATCGACGAGCGCGCGTTCCGGTGCGCGCGCGCAGATTCCGTCGACGAGGCGCGCCGCCAGGTGCCGGGCATCGAGTTCCACCTAGCAATGCTCGCGCGCCCGCATTTCCGTTCCGTCGACGCGACGTGGCCGCCGGATGAACGCCGCAGCGTCATGTGGAACCCGCGCAGCATGCGCCTGCCCACCGCGCCAGCTGCGACTCCCCGCCATTTCGAGAGCCATTCGAGCGCGCTCCAACTCGTGGCGGACATCGTGCTCGGCATGTCCGACGGCCTTACCGTCCCCTTCGCGCTGGCCGCCGGCATCTCGGGAGCGCTTGCCGCCTCGCACATCGTGGTCGTTGCAGGCGTCGCCGAGTTGGCGGCGGGCGGCATCTCGATGGGCCTCGGGGGATACTTGGCGGCCCGCACGCACCACGATTACTACTTCAACGAAGAGCGCCGCGAGCGTCGGGAGGTGCAGGAGGTCCCCGACCTTGAGCGCCGCGAGATCGTGGAGATATTCCAGCGATACGGGCTTGAGGGGGATGCGCTAGACCGCGCCGTGGACGCCGTTACGTCGGACCACGAGCGATGGATCGACTTCATGATGCGCTTCGAACTCGGACTCGAGAAGCCGGCACCCGGGCGCGACCTGCGCTCCGCGCTCGCGATCGGAGGCTCCTACGTCGCCGGCGGCGTCGTGCCGCTCCTCCCCTACATGCTCATCCCGACGACGCACGGCGCTTTCGACATCTCCGCCGTCGTGACGCTGGTCGCGCTGGCCCTCTTCGGCATCTTCAAGGGGCGCTTCACCGGGGTCCCGCCGTTCAAGGCGGCCTTTCAAACGGTGATCGTCGGCAGCATCGCCGCCGCAGCAGCCTACGCCTTCGCCCGCATCGTCTAAGCAGCGCCGGGAGCCGGCAAGGCGCAACCGCGGAGGGAGCAACGCCTATTAAAAATAATACTCTTTTCCCCTCCATACCGAAGGAAAGCCAGGCTCCTATGAGCACTTATCGAGCGCCGTTACGCGATCTGCAGTTCGTGCTGCGGGACCTCGCCGGAATCGCCGAGGTCGCGAAGCTTCCGGGCCACGAGGGGAGCGGCGACGTCCTCGATGCTATCCTCGAAGAGGCGGCCTCGTTCGCGACGGGTGTCCTCGACCCGCTCAATCGCTCGGGGGACAAAGAGGGCTGCACGTGGCGCGACGGCACGGTCACGGTACCGCGCGGCTTCAAGGAGGCCTATAAGAAGTTTGCCGAGGCCGGATGGATCGGGCTGCCCGTCCCGCAGGAGTACGGCGGGCAGGGGCTGCCCCAACTCATGCTCGGCCCGGTGCTCGAGATGTGGAACGCGGCGAACGTCGGCTTCGCGAACGGTCCGCTGCTCAATCAAGGCGCGATCGAGGCGATCGAGCTGACCGGCTCAGCGGAGCAGAAAAAACGCTACATCCCCAATCTCGTCTCCGGTAAGTGGACGGGCACGATGTGTTTGACCGAGCCGCAAGCCGGTTCCGATCTGGCGCAGGTGAGGACGAAAGCCGTGCCCGAGGGCGATCGCTATCGCCTGACGGGCCAGAAGATCTTCATCACCTTCGGCGAGCACGATATGGCGGAGAACATCATCCACTTGGTGCTCGCGCGTTTGCCCGGCGCGCCCGAGGGGACGAAGGGCATCTCGCTGTTCCTGGTGCCCAAGTTCGTCGTCAACGCCGACGGTTCGCTCGGCGAGCGCAACGACGTTCACTGCACCGGCATCGAGCACAAACTCGGCCTCAACGCGAACCCGACTTGTACGCTCAACTACGGCGAGGGAGGGAAAGGTGCGATCGGCTATCTGATCGGCGAGGCCAACAAAGGTCTCGAAAACATGTTCATCATGATGAACGCGGCGCGCTTCTCCGTCGGCGTTCAGGCGATAGGCATCGCCGATCGCGCGTATCAGCACGCGCTCGAGTACTCGAAGGAGCGCGTTCAAGGCCGCGACCTCAATCCGATGGCCAAGGATAAGTCGCCGAAACCCATCGTCGCGCACCCCGACGTTCGGCGTATGCTGATGTGGATGAAGGCAAACATCGAAGCGATGCGCGCGCTTGCCCTGGTGACCGCCGCCTCGCTCGACATTTCCGCACGCCATCCGGACGAAAAGGTGCGCAAGGAGCACCGCGCGTTCGTCGAGCTGATGATTCCGATTGTGAAAGGTTGGTCGACGGAGAACGCCGTCGACGTTTGCTCGACGGCCCTGCAAGTCTTCGGCGGCATGGGCTATATCGAGGAAATCGGGATCGCGCAACAATATCGCGACGTACGCATTACGCCGATCTACGAGGGTACGACGGGCATCCAGGCGATGGACCTGGTCGGGCGCAAGCTGATTCGCGACATGGGCTCGACGGCAACCGTTGTGCTCACGCGCATGAAGAAGTACGCAGGCGAACTCAAGGTCTCGAACAGCGAGGACGTCAAAGCGATTGCCGCCGTCTACGAGCAGAGCGTCGACGCATTGATCGATGTCTCCCAATGGATGGGCATGACCGCGATGGGCGACCTCAACAAAGCCTTTGCGGGCTCGGTGCCGTACCTGAAGCTCTGGGGCGTGGTCGCGGGCGGCTGGCAGATGACGCGCGCGGCGAAGATCGCCGCGGAACGAATCGCGGCAAACGATGCCGAGTCGGAGTTTTACAAGGCGAAGCTCATAACCGCACGCTTCTACGCCGACCACGTTCTCTCGCAGGCGTTCTGGTATGCGCACGAGATCAAGGCGGGATCCGGTGAGGTGATGGCGCTCTCTCCCGAGCAGTTCGAACTCGACCGCAAAGCCTTGGTCACGGCATAGGACGTTGGTCCGAACCAACGACGTCGACGGCATACGCGTCGTCACGCTCGACAATCCGCCGGTCAACGCGCTCTCGTTTGCGCTCTGCGCGGAACTCGCGCCGGTCGTCGAAGCAGCGAGCGCCGATGCAAAAGTCAAGGCCATCGTGTTCACGGGCGCAAACGGGATATTCTCCGGTGGTGCGGACGTCAACGACTTCAATACAGAGCCGACGCCCGATACCAAGACCATCCGCGACGTGATCGCCGCCATGGAGAAGAGCGAGAAGACGCTCGTCGCCGCAATCGACGCGAACGCGCTGGGCGGCGCCTTCGAGTTGGCGCTGGCGTGCGACTATCGGGTCGCGACGAAGCGCTCGCGCCTCGCCTTCCCCGAGATCCAACTCGGCCTCTTGCCGGGTGCGGGCGGCACGCAGCGGCTGCCGCGGATCGTCGACGTGCAAGAAGCGCTGCAGATCATGCTCAAGGCGAGGCGGCTCGACGCCTCCGATGCGCTCGCCAAAGACATTCTCGACGAGATCGTGGAGAGCGCTTCGACGGGCTCAGTGCAGGCTGTCGTCGATGCGGCGGTTGCGCTGGCAAAGCGTGAGGCGGGAAAGAAGCGGCGCCTCTCCGAGCGCAAGGCCGTGCTGCCGAAAGGCGTTATTCCTGCGGCCCTCCCCTTCGTCGTCTCACAGGCGCACAAGATGGTGCCGCCGGAAGAGAACGGCGGATATGCCGCGCACAAGCTCATCGACGCGGTCGAAGCGGCGGTAGCGCTGCCTTTCAAATACGGTCTCGCACGCGAATACCGGCTCTTCGACGAGGTGGTTCGCTCGAAGCCGTCGATGGCGTTGCGCCACGTCTTCTTCGCGGAGCGCGAGTTGAGCAAGATTCCAGGACTAGCCGGCGTGCAGCCGCAAGAGATCGCCGAGGCCGCCGTGATCGGCGGCGGCACGATGGGTACCGGAATCGCGATCTGTTTTGCAGACGCGGGGATTCCCGTGACGATCGTCGAGCCGATCGAGGCGCAGGTCGAGCGTGCGAAGCAGACCATCTTCGGCATGTACGCGCATCAGGTTCAGCGCGGCAGGCTCACGCAGGAAGAGGCGTGGAAGCGCGGCCAGTCCATCGGATTCACGAGCGAATACGCGGAGCTGGCCGACTGCGACCTCGTGATCGAGGCAGTCTTCGAAAGCATGGACGTCAAGAAAGAAGTCTTCTCGAAGCTCGACGGCGTCGTCAAGCGCAGCGCGATCCTCGCCTCGAATACCTCGACGCTCGATATCGACGCGATCGCTGCCGCAACGACCCATGCTCCGCAGGTGCTCGGGATGCATTTCTTCGCCCCCGCCAACATCATGAAGCTGCTCGAGATCGTCCGCGGCAAAGAAACGTCGATGCAAGCGATCGCGACGGCCTTCAGCGTCGGCAAGAAGATGCACAAGGTCAGCGTCCTCTCGGGTAACGCCTTCGGGTTCATCGGCAACCGCATGCTCTTCGACTACGCGCGCGAAGCGGTCGCTCTCGCGGAGGAGGGCGTTCCGCCCTACCGCGTCGACGCGGTGATGAAAGGCTTCGGTTTTCCGATGGGGCCGTTTGCGATGTTCGATCTCTCCGGCATCGACGTCTCGTGGCATATCGCGCGCGCGCGTCCCGACGTGATGACGGGGCGCACGAAGATCGTGGATCGGCTTTACGACATGAAGCGCCTCGGGCAGAAGACCGGCGCAGGGTATTACCGGTACGAAAAGAGCGTCGGCAGCGGACGCGAGCCGATTCGAGACGAGAGCGTCGAAGCGCTCTTCGCGCAGGAGGCGAAAGTTGCGGGGATCGCGCGCCGAGCGAACGTCTCGAACGAGGAGATCGTTCAGCGCTGCGTGTACGCGCTCGTCAATGCCGGTGCGGCGTTGCTCGAACGGGGAATCGCGCTGCGTCCGGGGGACGAAGACATCGTCTACATCTACGGTTACGGCTTCCCGCCGCATCACGGCGGACCGATGTGGTATGCCGACGAGGTGGGCGTGAAGAACGTCTACGAAACGATCCTGCGATTCCATAAGGATCTTGGCCCGCATTGGGAACCCTCGCCCTTGCTCGCAGAGATCGCGCGGAAGAACGGTACGTTTGCGGCGCACGGGATGAAGGAGCCGATTCATGCGTGAGGCCGTCATCGTCTCCGCAGCACGAACCCCGATCGGCCGCGCGTTTCGCGGTGCCTTCAACCAAACGCTGGGCGCAACGATGGCCGGGCACGTCGTCAGGAGCGCGCTCGAGCGGGCAAAGGTCGATCCGGCGGAGGTCGAGGACGTCGTTATGGGCGTCGGCCTGCCCGAGGGCGCGACCGGAAACAACCTCGGACGCACGGCTGCGCTGCGTGCGGGAATGCCGGTCGAGGTCGGCGGGCAGGTCGTCAGCCGCTTTTGCGCCTCGGGCTTGAACGCGATCGCGGCTGCCGCGCAGCGCGTGATCGTCGATCGCGCCGACGTCATGGTTGCCGGCGGCTGCGAGTCGATCTCGATGGTGCAGAACAACCTGAACATGGTGGGCTTCGACGAGGAGTGGCTGCTGCGTCACACGCCGGACATCTACATGCCGATGCTCTACACCGCGGATCTCGTCGCGAAGAAGTACAAAGTCTCGCGCGAATCGCAGGACGAGTATGCGCTGCAAAGCCAGCAGCGCACCGCGGCCGGGCAGCAGGCCGGGCGCTTCGACGCCGAGATCGTGCCGATGGAATCGTGGAAGTTCATCGAGGAAAAAGAAACCGGCACCGTTCGTGAGGAGCAGGTGACGCTCGCCAAAGACGAAGGCAATCGCCCGGAGACGACGCTCGAAGCGCTCTCCGCCCTCAAAGGCGCCGTGCCCGGCGTCAACGACACGACGATCACCGCGGGCAACTCTTCACAGCTCTCGGACGGTGCCGCCGCGGTCGTCCTCATGGATGCGAAGCTTGCGGAGAAGCGCGGCCTGCAGCCGATGGGCTTCTATCGCGGCATGGTCGTTGCCGGCGTCGAGCCGAGTGAGATGGGCATCGGCCCCGTCTTCGCGGTTCCAAAACTGCTCGAGCGCTTCAACGTGAAGCGCGACGACATCGGCTTATGGGAGTTGAACGAAGCCTTCGCGGTGCAAACGCTCTACTGCCGCGATCGGCTCGGCATTCCCAACGAAATCTTCAACGTCGACGGCGGATCGATCTCAATCGGTCATCCCTACGGCATGAGCGGAGCGCGCATGACGATGCACGCCCTGATCGAAGGCAAACGTCGCGGCGTAAAGTATGTCGTCGTCACGATGTGCATCGGCGGCGGCATGGGCGCGGCGGGCCTCTTCGAAGTCGCCTGACAAGACCAAGGGACCGGCGCGAGTCTTCGCAGAAGCGCTCCGCGGTGACGTTGCGAATCGCCGCCGTTGCGCTCTTGATGGTGGCCGGGTGCAGCAATCCCCCAAAGCCGCCGCCTCCGTTGGGTCATGCCACGCCCGCGTCGACGCAGGCGACCTCCGGAATGCCGGTCTACGTCGGCAATCCCGCCGCCTCGGTTCGAGTCGAAACGCGCATCCTCGGAATCAGCCCGGACGGCTACGCGCGATGGCTCGCGATCGCGCACTTCTTCGACGCGCGGGGCAAGCCGACGCTCATCCTCGCGAACAGCAACCTCGACTGGATCGTGTCCACTGGGCAGTCGCAGTGGCAGAACCGGATGCGCTACGGTCAGCCATCCGCGATCGTTTCGACGGATCGAGACGGCCCCGTAACGTTGACGGTGCACCCTACGCTGCCGAAACTTCCGACCGTCGTCCTTCGCACCGATACGCGGCGCTGGCACGTCGCGCGCGTCGTCGCCTCGGCGATCGGACCGCATCTCGTCCAGGTCGGCTGGTTCCCGTACACGGCCCGCAGCGTGCGCATCATGCGCGTCGACGCGCGCGGTAGGCGGACGTTCCTGGCGGAGCTGCCCGGCGGCTCGACGTATCGCGACGCGAGCGTCCGGCCGGGCGCAACCTATCGCTATGAAGTCGCGCGCGAGGGAGGCAAGCCGAGCCTCACCGGCGTCGTGCACGTTGCCCGTGAGTTGCCGCGCACGTCGATCGCCAATGTCTCGGGCAGCGGTATGTGGCTGTTCTTCACGCTGGATCCGATCGACGACATCTATTATCGCAACCTCGACCCCAGCGCCATCGTGCAGCAGGCCGTCGCGGCGCACCTTCATTACGTCGAGTTGCGCGCGGCCTATGGTGAGTTCTTCGAGATCACACCGCAGGCCAAACCGACGGTCGACGCGATCATCGACGGCTTGGAATCGCACGGCATCGGCGTCATCGGGTGGAGCGTGCCGCGCCAGGCGAGTTACGCGGATCTGCGCGCGAGCGTCGAGGTGGCGGCCTACCGCACCGCCGGTGGACGCCGCTTTACGGGTCTTGCGATCGACGCAGAGCGCGGTGACGAGTTCATGGGCAACGGTCCCGCCGGCTTCGCGGCGTTGAGCGCCTACGCCGGCTTGCTCCGGGAGGCTGTTGGGTCGCGCTACCTCATCGTTGCAACCGTCGAAGACCCGTACTTCGAGCGCCTGGACTCAGGAAGGTATCCGTTTCGCGCGATCGCGCGCGCGGCCGACGTTCTCCAGCCAATGGCGTATTGGCGCATGATGCGGCGCAAGCCGCCTACGAACGCGGCGCAGGTGAGCGTGGAGTTGCGCGATTCGTACGCAACGCTGCTGCGCATGGCCGGGCGAAAGATGCCGGTCTCGATGGGTGGCCAGACCAGCTCGCTCACCGCCACCGGCTATCCCCCGCCGCAAGAGATCACTGCAAGCATGGAGGCGAGCAAGCGCGCCGGGGCAATCGGCGAGGCGTTCTTCGCTTGGAACGATACCTTGCCGCAGCAGTGGAACGCGATCGGCGCCTTCGATTGGAGATAGCGTCGTTTATTGGTTACGTCGGGGCGTCGTTGACGTGCGACGCATACTGTCGAGAGTCGAAGTACCAACTCGGCAGCGATCGCGGGAATGCGACGTTTTCGAAGGAGTACTCGACGATCTGGTCGTCGCCGTTGTAGCCGCCTTGGACGACCCCGTGAATGTGCGTGACGACCGGCATTCCGTCGAGCCGGCCAATCGTGATGGTGAAGAGGACGGGATAGATATCGGTACGACCGCGACCCGAAACCTC
>DATCTQ010000014.1:0-16775 GCA_036567865.1 Candidatus Tyrphobacter sp.
GCCGTCACGCGGATGGCGCGCCGCCAGTTCGTCATGTGGCAAGCGGGCCGCATCGATCGCGCCGAATATACCGCCGCGTTGAGCGCGCAGATCGATGACGCGAAGATCCAGCAGAACTCTGTGGAGCTGGGCGCGCTCGGAGCCTTGATCGGCGTCCGCTACCTCGGCCCGCTACCGAACCTGGGCCTCCCTCCCGGAGCCAACGCCTACCTCTACCAGATGCTCTGCAGCAACGGCTCCATCTACGAGCAGTTGGACCTCGATCCCACGGGCAAGGTCGGCGGCATCGTCTTCCGAGATACCCTGCCGACACCGCCGCCCTAGCGGGCCCGGCGGCGCGGGCGCGGGGGTGTTACAATAGGCGGATACTCACGCCATGACGATCGACAAACTGGTAGCGAAAGTCACCGCCTACGACCCGACCCTGGATGGGGCGTGGCTGCGGCGCGTCTATGAGACCGCCGATCGGGCGCACGAAGGGCAGCACCGGGCGTCCGGCGAGTCGTACATCGCCCACCCGCTGGCGGTGGCGTCCATCCTCGCGGATCTCGAGATGGACCGCCAAACGATCGCCGCGGCGCTGCTGCACGACGTCGTCGAGGACACGAGCGTCACGAGCGACGAGGTGTCGGCGCAATTCGGCGAGGAGATCGCGCAACTCGTCGACGGCGTCACGAAGCTCACTCGGATCCCGTATCAATCGAAGGAAGACGCGCAGGTCGAGAATCTGCGCAAGATGTTCTTGGCGATGGCGCGCGACATCCGCGTCATCATCATCAAACTCGCGGACCGGCTGCACAACATGCGCACGCTCGCGAGCTTGCCTGCAGCCAAACAGACGGCAATCGCTCGTGAGACCCTCGACATCTACGCGCCGATCGCGCATCGTCTCGGAATCTTCCGCATTAAGTGGGAGATCGAGGACCTGTGCTTGCGCTACCTGGATCCCGATGCGTACCGCGAGATCGTCGAGCGCGTCGCGAAGACGCGCACGTCGCGCGAGGCTGACGTTCACCAGGCGATCGATCGGCTCGAAAGCGAGTTCGCGACGCTGAAGATCGACGCCGAGATCCAAGGACGCCCCAAGCACTTCTACTCTATTTATGCGAAAATCAAGCGCGGGCGGGACTTCGCAAGCATCTACGATCTCACCGCGATCCGCATCATCGTCGAGTCCGTCAAAGACTGCTACGCGGCGCTTGGCGCCGTGCACGCGATGTGGCCACCGCTGCCCGGCCGCTTCAAGGACTATATTGCGATGCCGAAGCCGAACATGTACCAGTCGCTTCACACGACGGTCGTCGGTTCGCAGGGCGATGCGCTCGAGGTTCAAATTCGCACGCGCGAGATGCATCGCACGAGCGAATACGGTATCGCGGCGCACTGGCGCTACAAAGAGGGCGGGAAGCAGGATCAGTTCGAGAACAAGCTCTCCTGGCTGCGGGCCTTGCTCGAGTGGCAGAAGGACATGCGCGACTCGCGCACGTTCATGGAGAACCTGAAACTCGACCTCTTCGATTCCCAAGTCTTCGTCTTCTCGCCACGCGGAGACGTGTACCCGATGCCCGCCGGCGGCTCGCCGCTCGACTTCGCCTACGCCGTGCACACGGACGTCGGCAACCATTGCGTTGGTGCGAAAGTGAACGGGCGCATCGTGCCGCTGGACTATCAGATGCAAAACGGCGACATCTGCGAGATTCTCGTCAACAAGGCCGGCGGGCGCCCGTCGCTCGACTGGCTCGCGCTGGTGAAAACTTCGAGCGCGAAGCACAAGATCAAGCAGTGGTTCCGCAAGGAGCAGCGCTCCGAGAACGTGCTCTCGGGTCAGGAAGCGCTCGAAGCGGAGTTGGTGCGGCATCAAGTGCGCCTCGACGCTGCGCGCGGCGAGGTGATCGAGCGCATCGCGAAGCGAATGAACTACGCGTCCGCCGCCGATCTCTTCGCTGCGATCGGTTTCGGCGACGTTTCGCTGCAAACCGTCGTGAAGCGGCTGCGCGACGAATTGCGCACCGACAACGTGGTCGATCTCACGAAGATCGGGCGCAAAGCGCCGGCACGGCGCACCGCGCGCACGGCCAGCGGCGTGCGCATCGCCGGTGTCGACGACGTGCTCGTGCGCCTTTCGAAATGCTGCTCGCCGGTGCCCGGCGATCCGATCATCGGCTACGTGACGATCGGCCGAGGCGTGAGCGTGCATCGTGCCGATTGCCCGAATGTCGCCTACATGACGGCAACGCCCGAGCGCATCCTACAGGTGCAGTGGAGCGGCGCGACCGAGATGACGCACGCCGTCGACGTCGAGGTCGAGGCCGCGGACCGTTCGCAGTTACTCCAAGACATCATGGGGATCTTCGCGGAGCGCAAGACGCAGGTCAGTTCGGTCACCGCGCGCGTGCGCCGCGACGGCATAGCGGTGACGAGCCTCACCGTGCAAATTCGCGATCTCGAACATCTGCACACGCTCTTGACGCGGCTCGAGCGCTTGAGCGGCGTGCGCCGCGTCTACCGCGTTACCAAGCGCGAACGCACGCAGAGCGTCTAGGAACGGAATCTTGACCCTTCTGCAGATGCTGCCGGAGGGCGCGGCGTTCGCGGCCGGGATGATGAACAGCGTTGCCGGCGGCGGCAGCTTTCTCTCGTTTCCGGCATTGATCGCCGCCGGCATCGCACCGATTCCGGCGAACGCGACGAACAGCGCCGCCCTGTGGGTCGGGAATTGGGGCGGCGCGCAGGGCTACGCGGGCGATTTGCGCGAACGGCGCAGGCGCCTCTTCCCGATTCTTGCGGTGAGCGCCGTCGGAGCGCCCGCCGGAGCGATGCTCCTCCTCGCGACGCCCTCGCCCATTTTCGAACGCATGATCCCGTGGCTCTTGCTCTTTGCGACGGTCGTCTTTGCGCTGAGCCCGCTGATCGTTCGCCCGGAGCGGGCTACGCCGCATCGAACGTGGCAACTTGCAGCGCAGTTCGTCGTCGCCGTCTACGGCGGGTACTTCGGCGCGGGTATGGGCATCCTGATGCTTGCGATCCTCTCCTTCAGCGGGTTTTCGAGCATCAACGCCGCCAACGCGGTGAAGAACCTTCTTTCGGTGACGATCAACG
Organism: Candidatus Tyrphobacter sp.; assembly: GCA_036567865.1. Lineage (GTDB taxonomy): Bacteria > Vulcanimicrobiota > Vulcanimicrobiia > Vulcanimicrobiales > Vulcanimicrobiaceae > Tyrphobacter. Next base: position 3,100 of record DATCTQ010000014.1, read on the forward strand.
GCGTCGCGCTCATCCCGTTCGTCATCGCGCGCGTGATCGATTGGCGCTTCGCCGTTCCGATGGCGGTTACCGCGCTGATCGGCGGCTACGCCGGTGCTCATCTCTTTCGGCGGCTTCCCGCAGTCTATTCACGCGCCGCCGTCATCCTCGTCGGAACGATCATGACCGTCGTATTCTTTCGCCGGTGATCTACGTCGTGCTCGCCGCAGGCGAATCGCGCCGCATGGGCTTCGCGAAGGTTTTCGCGCCGCTGCGCGGCCGTTCACCGCTCGAACGCATCGCCGCGCTTCTGGAAGGGCGGGAGGCGATCGTCGTCGTTCCCCCGGAACGCCGTCGCGATGCGCAGCGTATGGCGCCTCGCATGCGTATGGTTCCCAACGGCGAACCCGGTCGGGGCATGACGCACTCTCTGCGACTCGCGTTGGAAGCGGTGGAGGCGGACGCGGATTTCGGCATCCTCCTGGGTGACGAGCCGTTTCTCTCGCGTGCGACGCTCGAGCGTATAGAGGAAGCCTTTGCCGGCGTCGACGTCGCCTACCCCGTAAATGCGGAGGGCGTTCCGGGGCATCCGGTGATCTTCGCAGCCCGCCTGCGCGCGCGGCTCCGGGAGCTTCCCGACGGTGACGCGCTTTCACAACTGCGCGACGACTCGTCGCTGGTTCGCAGCGTGGTGCGCTGCGACGATCCCGGTGCGTACCGCGATCTCAACGAGCCGGCGGATTGGGAAGCCGCGGATGCGTGAGATCTTCGGTACGATCGCGCGACGCCTCCGCGAGCCGGCAGCGTTCGTCGCCGCGACGTTGATTGCGTCGCGCGGCGCGAAGGCTTCTGCGATCGGTACGACGCTGATCGTCGAGCGCGACGGATCCTTCTGCGGCGACATCGGTGCGGGCTGTCACGAAGCTGAGATCGTGGAGCGCGCGCTCGAGATGCTCGCGCACGGCGGCGCGAAGGCGCAGACGTTGACCTTCGATCTCGACGACGAGGTGCTCGCCGGTACCGGCTGCGGCGCCTCCCTGGACGTCGCGCTCTGGATGCCGGAGCGGAGTTTCGCTCCGGTCGCCGAGCGCATCGCTGCGGGCGAACAGGACGTTTTGTTCGCATTGGAAGGTACCACGATCGTGATCCCGCGGCGTCCTCGCTTGGCGATCGTCGGCGCGACGGCGCTCGCCGCCACGCTGACCCTGCTCGCCCACCGCGCCGACTACGCGGTCGCGATCGTCGATCCGCGCCCGGCGTTTGCAACCCGAGCGCGCCAGCCGAACGCCGACGAGTTGATCGTCGCTTGGCCTGACGATGCGGCCGCGGCGGCGTTGTTTGCGCGGGTTGCGGCGATCGCGATCGTCGCACACGACGTCAAGCTGGATCTGCCGGCGTTGCGCACGGCGCTCGCTTCAACGGCGGGTTACATCGGACTACTCGGCAACCGGCGCGTGCAAAGCGCGCGTCGCGCGGCGCTCCGCGAAGAGGGATACGACGATGCGCAACTCGCGCGCATCCATGGGCCGGCGGGCCTCGATCTCGGCGGCACGACCGACGGGCAGACCGCGCTCTCGATCCTCGCGGAGATGGTCGCAGTGTTAGGACGGCGCTCAGGATCGCCGCTCTCGCGCGTGAGCGGCCCGATTCACCCCTAGGGAGGTTCCCTAGATCAAGCGCGGACGGGCTGCGGCTCCGAAGGGGAACCCGATTCGGGCGGCGCGTTTGTTGCCGTGATCTTCTCCGGCGCAAAGGTGACGTAGACGATCGGAATTAGCAGCAGCGTCAAGCAGAGCGAACTGAGCACGCCGCCGATGATGACGATGCCCAGGCTCGCGCGGGCCGCTGAGCCTGGGTCGAGCGCGAGTGCGAGCGGAAGGTTGGCGGCCATGATCGAGAAGCTCGTCATGACGATCGGCCGGAAGCGCGTAAACGCGCTCTCCTTGATGGCGGCGAGCTTGTCGCGGCCGCGCGTGCGCAGCGTGTTCGCGTAATCGACGAGCAGGATGCCGTTCTTGCTCGCGAGACCGACGAGCAGGATCGTGCCGATGAGCGAGAAGAGGTTGAGCGTGTTATGGGTTATGACGAGCGCCCCGATGGCGCCGACCGCCGCGACCGGAACCGAAAAGATGATGATGAACGGCGAACTGTAGCTGTTGTAGAGCGCCACCATCAACAGGAAGACCAGGATGACCGAGAGGATCATCGAGGTTCCCATGCCGGTCAGGGCTTGGTGCATGAAGTCTTGCTGGCCGAGCGGTGCCGGGCGAACCACGATGTTTGGCGGCAGGTGCAGCGACGGGAGTCGCCGCAGCATGCCGGACTCGACATTCGAAAGCGACGAGCCCGGAGCGACGTTCGCACCGACGTGGATAACGGTATTGCGATTCGTGCGCGTCAGGAGCGGCGGCGTCGGGGTCGATTCGAAGGTTGCGAAGTCACCGAGGTGCACGATCGCGCCGTTGTTGGCTCGGACCGGGATCGCCGCGAGGTTGGCGAGACTGCTCTGATCGGCGAGCGGATAGATGACCTGGACCTGTTCCAGACCCGCGTGCGTCTCGAACTGCGTCGCCACGTCACCACCGAATGCGGCGCCGGCGGCCTGCGCGGCCTGTCCGAGATTGACGTCGAGCGCCTGCGCCTTCGTCCGATCGAAGTTTACCGAAACCTGCGGCGCGAGCGCCGTTCCCGAACTGTTGGCGCTCGTGGCTCCCGGGACCGTTCGCAAGAGGTTGAGCACTTGCGTTGCGGCAGCCGTCGGATCCCCGCCGGTCAGGTCGGAGACGAGGAAGTCGATCGGCTGCGCGTTGCCGCCGCCGCCTCCGGTGGAGGGAACGACCACGGATTGCGCATCGGGCACCGCCTGCCTCGCAAACTGCCGAAACTGCGTCACCCAGTACGACGTGGGATGCTTGCGGTTGTCCTGAAGGAAGACGTGGATCTGGGCCACGTTGCTCTCGGTAACGAATCCGCCGAATGAGGCGGAGTACGCTCCGGCGGTCGTCGTCTCGTGCTGGACGTCGGGTTGCGAATCGATGCGCGATTCGAGTGCGAAGGCGCCGGTACGGACGTGTTCGAGCGGCGTGCCCAGCGGGTAGGTGAGCTGGACGAAGATCTGACCGCGGTCGGTCGCCGGGATGAACTCCTCGCCGACGACGCCCAACGGGACGAGCGCGACCGACCCGACGAAGCTGAGCGCGCATACGGCAACGACGAGCCAGCGGTTTTCGAGCGCCCAAGGCAGCGCGCGGTGCGCGTACCACGAGCGAACGTTGTCGAATCCCCGGCCGAAGGCGTCGATGATCTTCCAGGGTTTCCATTCCGAGCGCAGCGCCCACAGGCCCGCCAGCGTCGGCGTGACGGTGAACGAGACGAAGAGCGAGGTGAGCGTCGAGATGACGACGACGATCGCGAACTCCGAGAGATTGCGCCCGACTTGCCCCTGGATGAACGCGATCGGAAGGAAGACGACGACGTCGACCAGCGTGATGACGACGGCCGCGGCGCCGATCTCCATGCGGCCCTCGTAGGCGGCATCCTCGGCGCTCTGCTTGAGTTCTCGGAAGTGGCGCTCGATGTTTTCCAACACGACGGTCGAATCGTCAACTAGGATGCCGATGACGAGCGACATGCCGAGCATCGAGATGATGTCGAGCGTCATGTTCATCGCCTTCATCACCGTGATCGCGATTGCAAGCGATGTCGGGATCGAGATGCAGACGACCAGCGCGTTGCGCCAGGAACGCAGGAAGAAGAGCATCGTGATTGCCGTGAGCAGGATCGCCAGCAACAGCGTCCTGGTGACGATGCCCATCTGCTGCTCGGTGAACCGCGACTCGAGGTTGATCACGCTGAAAGTGACCGCGGGAAACTCGCGCTCGATCTGCGGAAGTTCGCGCATGAAGGCATTTGATGCGTCGACTTCGCTTGCATCGGCGGCCTTTTGCACGGAGAAGAACAAACCGGGCAGGCCGTTGATGTGCGCGTACACCTGGCGCGGCTCGTTTCCGGCGATGACGTTTGCAACGTCGCCGACGCGCGGGACTTGGTTGGACGCCGTCCACGGGTCGATCGTGCCGGGAAGGCTCGAGAGCCCGGTGTAGCTCTCGGTCGCGCCCGCGGTCTGCGACCCGTTCGCAGCGCCGGCACCGCTCACGAGGATCGGCAGGGCGCGGACTTGGTCGAGCGTTTGAATGTCGCCGCGCACGTCGATGGTCGTCTGGCGATTCGGTTCGTACGCGAAGCCGCCCGGAACGCGCTGATTATCGGTTGCCACCGTGTTGATCACGTCGCTGATCGTCAAATTGCGCGCTGCGAGCTTAGCGGGGTCGACCTCGACTTCGTATGCCGGCGTCACGCCGCCGCCGACGTCGACGTAGGAGATGCCGGGAACCTGCTGCGCCTGTGGAGCGACGATGTTGTTTGCATAGAGCGACAACTGGCTCAAATCGAGTTTGCTGGAATACATTGCCAGCGTCACCGCCGTCGATTCGGCAGGGTCGCGAATGTCGATGGTCGGGGTCTGCATGTTCGTCGGCAGCTCCCGCTGGGCTGCCTGGACGGCCTTCTCGGTAAGGGCGAGATCGGTTGGCGGATCGGAGGTGATGGTGAAGGTCGCGGAAATACTCGCGCGGCCTTGCTGAACGACCGAGTTGAGCGTTTGCAGGTTATTGGTTCCGGCGAGATTCTGTTCGATCGGCGCGACGATGTCGTCGCGCATCTCGGTCACCGACGCGCCGCTGTACCCCGCGCTGACGGTAATCGTCGGTTGCGAGACGTTCGGGAAGAGTTCTTTGACGATCGTGACGAGCGAAAGGATGCCGGCGAACATCATGACGCAGACGATGACGAAGACCAAGGTCGGCCGCTTGAGGAAGAGGCGGGTGAGATTCACCGTGCGGAGATCTTCTCGCCGTCGCCGACGCTCGTCGTGCCGTCGTCGACAACGCGAGTGCCGGGAGCGATGCCGGTGACGATCGACGTCCGGCCGTCGTTGCCGATCTCGGCAACGTGCGCGACATGAACGACGTCGTCGGGCGTCACCGTCATGATCGTCGTGTGGTTTTCGTCGGTGAAGGCGGTCTGGGGGATACGGACGCCGCTCACGCGCGGCAAATCGATCGCGGCCGTGATCGCCATGCCGGGGCGAAGGTGTTGTCCCGGATTGCGAAGCAGGACCTTTACGGTAAAGTCCGTCGATCCCGGGACGATTTGGTTCAGCACACCGACGACTCTGCCGGAAAAATGAGCGCCGGCGAGATCCGAGGCGATGACGACGGCCGGCGCGCCGTTTTGAATCCGCGCGACCTGCGCGCCGGATCCGTGCACGACCGCAAAGACGGGATCGACTTGCTGGAGCGTAAAGATCTGCCGGTTGCCGGGATATTCGCCCGGATTGAGATTACGGTTGACCACGACGCCGTCGATCGGCGAGAAGATCGTGGCCTTGGATATCTGTACGCGTACTTGCCGCGCCTGCGCTGCGGCTTGAGCGACCGATGATTCCTGCAGTCCGCTGCCGGCGAGCGTGCCGTTCGCCGCAACGGCGGCTCGATCCGTAAACACCGCCTGTTCGTCGTTGCGTACCGTTTCCAACTGGCTGTCGACTACTTGCCGCGCGACGTATCCTTGCCGCAGCAGCGCCTCGTCGCGCGCGAGATTTATCTGATCGGTGCGCAGCGTGGTTTGGGCCTGCCTGAGCGCATCGACGCCTTGCGAGATCGACAGCCCGCCCTGATAGGCTGCATGGGAGGTGCTGGCTTCGTCTGAAGCGAGCTGCGCCTGGAGATCCGCGGTGTCGAGTTGCGCCAAGACCTCGCCGCGATAGACCGTCTCTCCCTCTTGGACGTTGACGCTATCCGCGGGCTCGACCACCGTGGTCTGGACGGCGACGTTTTCATAGGGTGCCACGATTCCGGCGAGTTGCGAGGCCGGCTGGATCGTCCCCTGACTCGCGACGGAGGTTGCCACGTAGGGCGCGGGAGGGGCCTGGCGCGCCGCATGCCCGCACCCGCCCAGAGCAAGCGCGGCGCACAGCACGGCCAGAAACGGCCGGCTCCCGATGCGACATGGAGCGAAGCGAGCGATCGACACCGATGAAATCTTACCCATGTACGCTAGCCCCTCGACCTTCACGCCCACTGAGAGGCTCGCTGGGCAATCGACGGGCTTTTCCCTTGTCGCGGCCAAAAGGCGCGTGATAGCATACGGGGACTATGAACGACTACGAGGTCACCTATATCCTGCGCCCATCGCTCGAAGAGTCGGAGGTCGAGGAGCGAGCGAACGCCGTTGCCGAGATCATTCGCGGCCAGGGCGGCTCGATCGTCGCGATCGAGAAGCTCGGCAAGAAGCGGCTCGCCTACGAGATCGGCGACGTCCGCGAGGGCTCCTATGTCGCCATGCAGTTCAACGCTTCGCCCGCAGCCGGCAAGGAGCTGGAGCGGCAACTCAAGCTGCACGAGGACGTGCTGCGCGAGCTGCTCGTTCGCCTGGACAAGAAGGCGCTCGCGCAGATGGCTATGGCCGCGCAGGCCTTGCCGGTCGAACCCGCCGAAAGCGAGAGTGCCCGGCCCCCGGCACACTCGGAGTCTAGACTTCCGTAAAAGCCCGTAGTTAAGCGAAAGAGAGAGATACGATGGCAGGGTCCTATAACCGCGTCATTCTGGTCGGCAATCTGACCCGTGACCCGGAGATCCGATACACCCAGTCCGGCAAGGCGGTGACGAAGTTTTCGCTCGCCGTGAACAATCCGCGCAACAAGGAGGAGACGACCTTCGTCGACATCGTCGCTTGGGATCGTCTCGGCGAGACCTGCAACACCTATTTGAAGAAGGGACAGAATACACTGGTCGAAGGGCGGCTCGTGATTCGTTCCTATGACGACAAGGACGGCAACAAGCGAAAAGCCACCGAAGTCGTCATCGACAACATGCAGATGCTCGGATCGCGACGCGACGGCGGCAGCGGCGGCAGCGGCGACGAAGAGTTTGCGCCGGTCGGCGCGCGCGCGGCCGCACCCGTAACCGGCACTGGCGACGGCTTCGGCGGCGACGATCTCGACGACGAAATTCCGTTCTAGCGTTCTAGGCTCCCCTAGTTCCTGAATGTTACGGCGGAGCAGTCTCGGTCTTCGCGTCACCGCATTCCTGGCGGTCGCGGCAGTCGTCGTTGCGATCGTCGTCGTGGTGCGATTGTTCCTGGCGGGGAGCGCCTCGAGCAACGTCGTAACGCTTTCCGGTCGTATCGACGGCGACGACTCGGCGCTCGCACCGAACGTCGGCGGCCGCGTCATCGAGGTTCGCGTACGCGAAGGCGACACCGTGCGAGCCGGAGACGTGATTGCGACGCTCGACGGAGCGCAGATTCGCGCTCGAGAGGCACAAGCCCGTGCCGGCGTCGCTGCCGCTCAGGCAAAAGCACAGTCCGCGCAAGATCAGGTTGCGGTTCTCGCGACGCAACTCTCGGCCGCGCAGGCCGATCTCGCGCAAAGTCAAGCGTCCTATCGGCTCGCCGCCTTCAACGAAAGTAGTGACGTCGCGCTCTTCCGAACCGGCGATATTGCGGAACGAGAGGAGCGGGAAGCGATCTCGACGGCCGATCAGGCGGCGGCGGCGGTCGCGCTTCGGCGTTCCCAGGCAACGGGCGTCGAGCGCCAGATCGGGCAGCAGCGCGCGCTGATCGCGAGCGCGGACGCCGAGACCCGGCAGGCGTTGGCACAGCTTGCGCAAGCGCGGGCGGATCGGCACGATCTCGTCGTGAGGGCGCCGTTCTCGGGAACCGTGATTACCCGGGCCGTGGAACCGGGTGAGGTCGTCGCCGCGGGGACGCCGGTCGCGACGCTGCTGAACTTGAACGCGGTCTACTTGCGCGGCTTTATTCCCGAAGAAGAGATCGGCGACGTCAGGATCGGGCAGCCCGCGCGCGTCTATCTCGACTCGAATCCGAATCAGCCGATCGATGCCTACGTTCTGCGCATCGATCCGCAAGCGACGTTCACTCCTCAGAACACGTACTTTCGCAGCGATCGCGTGAAGGAAGTCTTCGGGGTCAAGCTCGCGCTGCGCTCCGGGTTCGGATTCGCCAAGCCCGGAATGCCCGCCGACGGCGAGATATTGATTCACGGCACCGTTTGGTCGAGCGCCGGCCGAACTCAGTGAGCGACGCCGGCTCGCAGAGTGCCGTATCGACGCGTGACCTTCACAAAGCCTATGGATCGGTTGACGCCGTACGTGCGCTCGCGCTCGACGTGCGCGCCGGCGAAATCTTTGGGCTGATCGGTCCCGACGGTGCGGGCAAGACGTCGACCTTTCAAATGCTCGCGGGAATCCTTCCACCAACCTCGGGAACCGCGACGATCTTCGGCGAGCCGGCTCGCAAGGCGCGCATGCGTACGGGGTATTTGACCCAGACGTTCAGCTTGTATCCCGGCCTCAGTGTTGCCGAGAACATTCGGTATGTCGGAGACCTACGGCTCACCCCGCGCACCGATATCGAAACCCGGGGCCGGCGATATCTCGAGATGTTCGGCATGGCCGCCTTCGCCGATCGGCAAGCAAACCAGTTGAGCGGCGGGATGAAGCAGAAACTGTCGCTGGTGTGCGCGCTCGTCTCCGAGCCGCGCGTGCTGCTGCTCGACGAGCCGACGACCGGCGTCGATCCGGTCTCGCGGCGTGAGTTTTGGGATACCCTCGTCTCCCTCTCGCTCGAGGGGTTGACCATCCTGGTCGCGACGCCGTACCTGGACGAAGCCGAGCGCTGTAATACCGTCGCGTTCATGGATCGCGGCGAGATCAAAGAACTCGGAACGCCGGACGAGCTGCGTGCGAGCCTGCATGCGCGCCGCCTCGTGCTGCGCACCGCCGACGTGAGTTCGGCGCAGAAAGCGCTCGCCGCGCTCGGTAAGGATGCCGCGATTCTCGACGTTCAGCGCTATGGCGATCACCTCGACGTGCTCGCAACCGACACCGGCGCAGCACAGCACGCGATCGAGACGGCGATGCAGCAAAACGGCATCGCGGTCGAGGAGCTGCGCGCGGACGATCCGATCTTGGAGAACGTGTTCGTCGCATCCATGCGCGCTGCGGGAGACGAGGTCGCAAGCGTGCCCTTTCCGGCACGCCGCAGCCATCGCGACCTTCGCGGCAAGGCCGCGATCGGCGCCGAGCGCCTCACCAAGCGCTTCGGATCGTTCACGGCGGTGGACGATGTCAACTTCGAGATCCGGTACGGAGAGATCTACGGGCTCCTGGGCGCGAACGGTGCCGGAAAGACGACGACGATCAAGATGCTCTGCGGCCTGATCGATCCGAGCGATGGTACTCCGAGCCTCGCGCAGGACGAAGACGTGCGCTCGTCACGAGTTCACCAGCAGGTCGGGTACATGTCGCAGAAGTTTTCGCTCTACGACGATCTCCCGATCGATGAGAACCTCGAGTTTTTCTCGTCGATCTACGGATTGAATAAGGAAGAAGCAGCGCAGAAGATGCAGTGGGTGCTCGCGTTCTCCTCACTCGAGGAGCGCCGGCATCAGGTCACCGGAAGCCTGCCGGGCGGATGGAAACAGCGGTTGGCATTCGGCTCCGCGATCATGCACGAGCCGCCGATCCTCTTCCTGGACGAGCCCACCTCTGGCGTCGATCCGCTCGCTCGTCGTTCCCTCTGGGGGTTGATCGACGAATTGGCCGACGCCGGCGCGGCGGTGCTGGTGACGACGCACTATCTTGATGAAGCCGAACAATGCAACCGCGTGGGCCTGATGAATTTCGGCAAGCTCATCGTGGAGGGAACCCCGAGCGAGCTAAAAGCTCGGCAGAAAGGACACCTGCTCGAGTTTCGCGTCGACCAACCGCAAAAAGCCGTGGGGGTGCTGCGCTCGCCGGAGCAGCAATGGAGGGTCGCGCTCTACGGGAACCGCCTGCACGTGATCGTGGACGACGCGGAAACCGGCAAGCGCGAGACCGAGCGGAAGCTTGCAGAGAACGGCATCGCGGTGCGCGACGTCCGCGAAGGGCAATTCTCGCTCGAGGATGTGTTCATGGCCTCCGTCGAGCGCGAGGGCGTCGCATGAGACGCGTTTTCGCTCAAGCGCGAAAGGAAGTCACCGAAATTATCCGCGACCCGTTGACGCTCACGCTCGCGTTGCTGTTGCCCGCCTTCCTCCTGCTCTTGATGGGCACGGCAATCTCGTTGACGGTCACCGAGTTGCCCATCGTCGTGCAAAATCTCGACGGCTCCCTCGAATCGATGCGTTTCGTCGATGCCTTTCGGGCATCGCAAACGTTTCAGGTCGTTCCCTGGCCAGTCAGCGAGCAGCCGGAGCGGGCGCTTTCGTCTAACGCCGCAAGAGCCGTGCTCATCATTCCGCCACATTTTGGCCGCGATCTGCTGCGTGGCGCGAACGCTCCGGTTCAAATGCTGATCGACGCATCGGATCCCAATACCGCACAGCTCACCGCGGGCTACGCTGCAGAAATCGTACGCGCGTACGATGTGAATCTAGCCCCCGCCGGTCGTGCACCCGCAGTGCTGGCCGCGATCCGTCTGTGGTTCAACCCCGGGGTCGATTCGAAGAAGTTCTACGGACCTGGAATGTTCGTGCTCGGGCTAACCCTTTTTCCGACGCTGCTGGCCGCGCTCGCCATGGCAAAGGAAGGCGAGGATAAAACCATCTTGCAGGTCTACGTATCGAGCATCTCCGCGCACGAGTTCCTACTCGGCAAGATCCTCGCGATCATGTTCGTCTCGGCATGCGAGTCCGCGATCCTGATCACGTTGCTGCTGACGTACTTCGGTGTAAGCTTCGCCGGCGATCCAACCCCGTTCATCGTCGCTTCGATATTGTACGCATTTTGCGTCGCGGCATTCGGAACGATGATCGGGGCCGCAATTCCTAACCAGGTCGCCGCGGTGCAGGCGGTCGCGCTCGGCGGATTTCTGCTCGTGTTCATTCTCTCGGGGCTCCTCTTCCCGATCGACAACATTCCGGTCGGGCTTCGCTGGTTGTCGAACTTCGTTTGGGGGACCTACTATATCGAGGTCGTGCGTGATGCGTTCCTCCAGGGAGGCGGATGGTCCGCGATGTGGACCAAAGTCCTCGCGATCGCGGCCATCGGGTCGGCGTTCTATGGAATCGCTTGGCGCAACATGCGCTCGATGCAACTCAAGAGCTAGCAATGAAGATGCTCCATGCGCTGCTCAACCAGCGCCTCCGTGCACTCATCCTCAAGGAGTTTCGCCAGATGCTCCGCGACCGGCGGGTCATGGCTGCACTCGTAATTGCGCCGGTAATCCAATTGCTGGTCTTCGGGTACGTCCTCAGCCCGACGGTGACGAACGTTTCGATGGGGATCGTCGACGAAAGCGCGACGCCCGAAAGCCGCGAGCTGGTTGCCGCGCTCGTGGAGAGCAGAAGTTTCCGCTTGGCGGACTACTACGATTCGGTCAACGCGCTCGGGAACGCAATCGGAACCGGGAAGCTGGACTCCGGCGCGGTCATCCCTTACGACTACGCGCGCGACCTGCGGCGAGAACGGCCGGCAACGGTCCTGTTTCTGTTGAACGCGACAAACGCCAATACCGCTACGATCGCGCAGGCGTATGTGGAAGGGGTGCTGCAAAGCTACAACGCGCAACTTTCCCCCACCACCGCAAGCAGCGCCGCGGTCGTGCTGCAGCCCGCCTTTCTCTACAATCCCGGCTTGGTCATCTCCTGGTTTATGCTCGCCGGGATCCTCGGCATGCTCTTGATTCTCGTCGGGAGCACGTTTTCATCGACGCTGATGGTCAAAGAACGCGCGACGGGAACGATCGAACAGTTGCTCATGTCGCCGGCGACCACGACGGAGATCATCGTCGCAAAGATGACGCCGCTCTTCTTGGCGTTCTCAGTGATGGGGCTCTTCGCGTTGGTCTTGATACGCTATCTCTTCGGCGTACCGTTCAACGGCAGCATCGCCGTCGTCCTAGGAGCCGGTGCGCTGTGCATACTTTGCGGCATCAGCCTTGGAACGTTCATCGCAACCATCACGAAGACGGCACGTCAAGCGCAATTGTCGGTGTTCTTCCTCAATCCTCCGCTGACGTCACTCTCGGGCGCATTCACGCCCGTGCAAGCCATGCCTCACTGGCTGCAGCCGGTCACCGTGTTCGACCCGATCACGCACTTCGCGGCGATCACGCGGGGCGCACTGATCAAAGGCAGCGGCTTTGACGTGCTATGGCCCGACTTCTTCGCATTGCTCGTCTTCACGTTCATTCTCTTCAGTTTGAGCGTTTGGCGCTATCGGGCGCAGTTGTAGGTGTAGCGCATCTTTAGTAATTTGCCGCGGCGCGTACTTGCGCCAGTGGCTTGCTCAAATCGGCGAGCAGTTCGGGCGCAACGATCGCAAAAGGCGTCGTGCCGTAGCACATCAGGCGGTCGTGAAAGTCCTCGAGCGATCCGCGATCGCCCATGCGGCGCATGTATTGTCCTTCCAAATCCTCGAGCTGGGCGCGCCCGACCGTGTACACCATGAGTCCGCCGGGGCCGAGCGCAATCGCGGCAACCTCGGCGGTGGACTGGTCGTGCGTGAAGCCCGTCTCGTCGGAGAAATACTGCACGGCGTGCGCGTAGCTCCACTCGCCGGTCGCGAGCTTCACGTCCGCGACGGCGCGCGCTCCGCGCACCCGTTCCCATCTCGCAACATAGAGCGCTCCGTCGAGATCGTTACCGTAGAGGCCCAAGCGCACGAACATCTCCTCGCCGTAGAAAGCCCAGCCTTCGGCAAAGGTGCCGCTGTATTGAATCCTTCGAATGAAATCGGGATTGCGCTTCGCGATCGAGAGCTGCAGGAAGTGCCCGGGCATCGCCTCGTGCGCCCCCGTCGAGAGGATGCGATCGCGATCGAAGTCCTCATTCATGTCGAGACGTCGCGCCGCGTCGGCGAGCGAGGTCGGCGGCGTGATGAAGTAGTACCCGTCCGTCTCATTCGAGAACAGACGCGGCGGGTTCATCGAGGCTCCCGGGCTGACGGGCTGCAGGAACGAAGGCGTCTCGACGACGTGGATCGTTCCGAGCCACGACGGGATCGAGACGATGTGATGGGCGATCACGAACGCGCGCAGCTGCGCGATGCGCGCTCGGTAGTATGGAATCAGCGCCGCGCCGCCCGGCGCGAGACCGCCTCCGGATGCGGCTCCGAACAGGATGCCCGTCTCATGCGAGCGCTCGCGCAGCCACGCCTCTTCGGCCCAGCCGTGCTCCAGTTCGGCTTCGCCCATGACCTCGACGTCGGCGGCGTCGTACGGGAGAAGTTGTTCGTCGCGAAGCATGGCGTCGTAGGCGCGCCGCCCGATCGCATAATTCTCGGGCCACGACGCCACGTGCGCCGCAATGTATGCCTGCGTTTGCGCGATCGTCACGAGCGCGCGATCGCGTGCCCGAGCAAACCGCGCAAAGTCCGCGGCGGATAGCTGTGCCTTCGCTGCAGAGGTGAGTGCGCCGTTGAAAAAGCCGGGCGTTCCGGCAAGTTGCTCCGCGCCGATCTCGTTGTAGAGATGCCCGGGCATCGTGACCAGCCGCTGCCCCGCGCCGATATATGCCGGTGCCCTGGATAGCCGAGCGATGATGTCGTTCCAAGCGCGCAAACGACTCGCGGCCATCGCCCCGCGCTCTCCGGCGATCGGAAGGTGCTGGAACTGCGTGAAGATCCCGCCGA
>DATCTQ010000015.1:0-11074 GCA_036567865.1 Candidatus Tyrphobacter sp.
GCTCGCCGATGCCTAGGATTCGCTTTTAGAGCAGTACCTTGGCGATGAGGATGCCTAGAAGGATCAGTGCAAGGACCCACATACGCGAACCTCCTCATTGGACGGGCTATAAGAACCGAGTTGCTGGGCATATATACCCCGATGAAAGAGAATCAGCGCCGAGCGGCCGCTCGTTTCGCGGCCGCGGTGTTATCAGTGAGCGTCGCCTCCGTCGTTCCGGCGTACGGACAGTCAGCGGCGCCGAGCGCGGCCGCGTCTGCGTCGCCGGACGGAATGCCCGACGCATCCGCGATCTACGCGAAGATGGTGCTCGCAATGAGCGCGCAGCGATCGCCTTCCGCGGCTTCCTATGACGTAACCTTTACCCCGCGGGGCCTCGGATTGCGCATCATCGACGTCCGCGGCAAGGCGGTCATCCATCTCGCGTACATATCGGACAGCACGCCGCATCTTTTCCACGTCACGCAGAGCGACGATCGAGATACGTCCGAAATCGTCGACGCTGTTTCTCGGCAACGTCAAATCGCGGAGCGGCCGTTTTGGTCCGTCACGTGGGCGGGCGATCGCCCCGGCGCAGCCAGCGCGACGCCCGCCGATCAAACGACGGTGATCGAGTCGGCGAGGGAAAAGGCCGTCGCCGATCTTCTCACCGCGAGCGACGACGCGTACGGCGTCACTCTCGTCGGGATCGAAAACCTCAACGGAGCGGCCGTCTATCACCTCCACCTCACCGCGCAGAACGCCGCCGCGCATCCCCTCACCGATCTCTTCGTCGACGAGCGGTCTTTTCTCGCTCGCAGGGCCGTTGCGGGATTCACCGACCACACGGTCGCGACCGTAACCGGCGTTATCACCTTGAACTTCTGGCAGGTCGGCCGCTATTGGATGCTTACGTCAGGCGAGGTGGACGCGACGGTTCATGCCTTCTTCAGGCAAGTCTCCGGCAGCGCGACCTTCGCCTCGTCGAACCTGACGTTCCCACGCTAGTTATTGTTTGGCTTGGAACTGCCGCGCGACGTCGGCCGGAATGCCGTACTGGCTCTCCAGCATGGAGGCGGTGGTGACGCCGCCGCCCGAGCCTAAGAACACCCATTTCCCGTTCTTGAAACGCAGCCACGCATTGACTTCGGCGTTTCCGTGCCCCGTTCCGAAGGAGCACTGCGCCCAGACTTGCAGTACGTAGCAAGAGGGATTCTCGACGTCGGTGTTCCCGAAATGCGACCGCTCGTAGGTAACGAGCGCCGCAGCGGCAGCGCGTTGGGCGGACGTCGCGGCCTGCGTCGGAACGGCCGCGAGCAGCGATAGGAAGGCGATAAGAGCAATGGATCGTGCCACGAGAGTTTCTCCTTTTTAGGATGAGACTGAGAGTAGGGAATCGATGGTAGGCTTGAGGTCCCTCACGTCGACGCCGGCCCGCTCGGCAAGCCGCAACAGGATGCGATCCTGAACGTCTTGATGGTAGAGAAGGCGAGAAACGGTCGCGTGATCGCTCTCCGCGCGAATCTCGTCGTGCAGCGTTTGCTGCTTTTGTGCGACGGAGATCACGAAGATCAAGATGAGCTGCAGAATGTTCGAGACCGTCAGGAGGAACGCGAACGGATACGGATCCCACCGGGTGATCATGCCGACGCCGACCCACGTGAGCTGCACGACGATGGCGAGCACGAGGGCCAACGGCGCGCCGGTCGCATCGGCGATGCGCCGGCATACCCGCTCCGTTGCGGAGAGGCGATCCGCATGCTCTTCGTTGACGTCGGTAACGACTGGATGATCTTCGATTTGCTCGGGCGTGGTTGGGGCCGATGCGGACATTCGTGCTAGGCCCCCCCGCAATCGTGCTCGCTATTCATGCCCGTATACCAGGCATTGCGGCGATAATCCCAGACGTTGTAGACGCGGCCGCGAAGGTCCGTCACGGGATTGCAGTACCGGTCTCGCGTCGGAATGCTGACCAGGCAGACGCGAACGCGATCGCCGGGACGCTCCGACATCATGAGGGTATTACCGCTCGTGCCCTGGTAGTGCACGACCGACGCCCATCCGGCCGCGTTGACGCCGAGCGTCGTATGAAACGCCACCTCGACGCCGCTCGCGAAATCGGCTCTGGTGAAGTGGGTTTGCCCTTGCGAAACCAAACGCGGCTGCACTTCAAAGACCGTCGTGTCGACGCACCGGTGCACGTTGATCGCGGCGGCGGCCGGTAACGGCATCGGTACGACGCCGAATAAGATGAACGTGAAGACCACAAAGGTGAGCAATCGTGGCATGATCGGGCCCTCCTGCGGCTGCTTACTTGGCGGCAAACCTTTTGCCGCCTGCAGGCGCCCGGTTGCGGATCGAACGAAAGGCAGCGCCATGGATCGCTCGGCTTTCGTCGCGGGTGCCGCGGCCTCGATGGCAGGTCTCGCTGTCGGCGCCCCGGCGAGCGGCGCGTGGAGCTTTCCGGGGACGCTCGCCATTTTCGCGCAGCGCGCGCGCGACCGCCGCCCCTTCATCGAACGTAGCGCGCACCTTCGCCTGTCGTCCGCGTCCGTCATCAAACTCCCGATCCTCGTCGGCGTCGTTCGGGCGATCGACGCAGGAACGTTGCACTGGACGGACCGGCTCGCGATCGCGGCGCACGAGATCGTCGGCGCCTCGGAGAGCTTCGGCAGGGTTGCTCCGGGAACACGTGCATCAGTGCGGGTGCTCGTGCACGCGATGATCGCGCAAAGCGACAACACCGCCGCAAACGCACTCGCCGATCATCTCTCCTTTGCGCGGGTGAACGCGATCGCGCAGAGCCTCGGGCTCGCGCAGACGCGGCTGCGACGGCACTTCATGGATTTTGCCGCGCGCGCTCGAGGTATCGAGAACACAACGAGTGCCGCAGACATAGGCGCGCTGCTGCTCGGCATCGAACGCGGCGCACGCGGAATCCAAACGCGGATTGCGAGCACGGCGGCATGCCGCGCGATGATCGCGGCGATGCTCGAGCAGGAAGACCGCGACACGATTCCCGCCGGCATCCGGCGCCTCGTGCCCATCGCCAACAAGACCGGCGTGCTCCCCGACGTGCGCAACGACGTCGCGATCGTCGATCCGTATGGCCGCGATCCGTACGTCGTCGTCTTACTCTCACGCTTCGATCCGCCGAGAGCGATCGAAGCCTACGCGCGTCTCCGAACGATCGCGCGGCGTATCGACATCCTCGAAACCTCGCTTGATCGCGGGAGGTAGCCGTGCCCTCCGATCCGTTGACGTTGGCCCTCGAAGTCGCAAAAGAGGCGGGAGCGCTGCTGCTCGACCACCTTCACCGGCCGCTGGAGATTCGCGAGAAGAAGAGGCGCGCGGACATCGTGACCGCCGCGGACGCCGCGAGCGAGGCGCTCATCGTCGAACGCCTGCGGCGCGAATATCCGAGCGCGACGATTCTGGCCGAGGAGAGCGGCGCGCACCACGGCGGCGGTACGGAGCGCTGGATCGTCGATCCGCTCGACGGAACCACGAACTTTGCCCATGGCTATCCGCTCTTCTGCGTTTCGATCGCCTACGAGCGCTCGGGCGAACTGCTCGCCGGCGTCGTCTACGCACCCGAGATGAACGAGTGCTTCGCGACCGAACGCGGCGCCGGCGCGCGTCTGAACGACGCGCCCGTGCACGTTTCAACGATCCCAACGCTTGCGGATGCCATGACCTGCACGGGCTTTCACCCCGACGACTTCGAACGCAACGGCGCACAGTTTGCCGCCGTCTCGCACCACGCGCAGGCGGTGCGACGCGACGGTTCGGCTGCGCTCGATCTCGCCTACGTCGCGTGCGGGCGATTCGACGGTTTTTGGGAGTTCGATCTGCACGCGTGGGACGTTGCGGCGGGAACGCTACTGATTCGCGAAGCGGGTGGTCGCGTCACGGCGGTCGACGGTTCGGGCGCGGCACTCGACGCGGGCTCGATCCTCGCGACCAACGCGCGCATCCACGACGAGCTGATGAGCGCCCTTTTGCTTGCTGCGCCGCCGACAGGCTCCTAGGCACCGGGATGCCGAATTAAAGCCGAGGAGGGTTACCAATGCGCTTCGCCGCTGCCGCTCATGTCACCGCACTCTTCGCCGCCGCCGCCGCCGTCCTCGGTGGCTGCACCACATCGGGCTCCGCGCCGAATCCGCCGCTACCCGTCTTGGCGCCGCCGGGAGCGGCGACCGAGTACGCGATCCCGACGGCGGGAAGCCATCCGTTTGGACTCATCACGGGTCCGGACGGCAATATGTGGTTCACCGAGTTTTCCACAGACAAAGTCGGCGACGTGACGACATCGGGAACGCTCACCGAGGTCTCGACGCTGCCGGCGGGCACGGAACCTTTCGGGATCGCCGTCGGCAACGACAGTCGCCTTTGGTTCGCCGAGGAGAGTTCGAGCAACGAAGTCGCTGCGATCACGACGTTAGGAACCGTCACGCAATACACCGGAACCGCCGGCTTCTCGCGCAACACGGTTCTGGGGCCGGATCATCGCATCTGGTTCACGGATGCCGGCGACAATGCGATCGAAGCGATCACGACGACCGGAACGATCAGCATCTACTCGATTCCTACGGCTTCCTCGAGCCCGTACGGAATAGCCCTCGGCCCCGACGGCAACTTGTGGTTCACAGAGGCGAATAATGCAGCGCCCAAGATCGGTAAGATTACAACCGCCGGAGTCATCACCGAGTATCCGGTGGCCGGCGCCACCGAACTGTTCTTCATCGCGACGGGCTCCGATGGGAACCTTTGGTTTACGGACTACCTCGGAAATCATGTCGGAAAGATGACGACCTCCGGAACGGTAACGCTCTATTCGCCGCCGACGGCGAACAGTAACCCCTACGGAATCACGGCGGCGCCGAACGGCGACCTCTATTTTACCGAGGAAAACGTCGGCAAGATTGGGAAGGTGCGGCCGGCGGACGGAAAGATCGTGGAATCCGCCGTCTTGCCGAGCGGTGCAAGTGCGGACCCGGCTGCCATCACATCCGGCCCGGACGGGAACATCTGGTTCACCGAAGTGCTCGCGAACAAGATCGGAAAGATCGTCCCTTAGCTACACCGCGACGCGGGATGATTTGCGCAGACGATCGAGCGCTTCGAAGAAGCGCTCGATCTCTTTTTCGCTCGTGTAAAAGTGCGGGCTGACGCGAATGCCGCACCCCGGACGGTAATCGACGAAGACGCGCTCGGCGACGAGCGCTTCACAAGCCTTATCCGCGTCCTCGAAATCCATGCCGATCCATCCCGTGCGTCGCTCCGGCTCGAGCGGCGTCGGCACGCGAAAGCCGCGCTCGAGCGCGCCCTGCGCGAGCAACGTCGTCAGGCGGACGTTGTGCTCCCGGATGCGCTCGACGCCGATCTCGCGGATGAGATCGTGTCCCGCACGCGCGACGACATAGCCGGGAATCGTGGGCGTTCCGTGTCCGAAACGGTACATCGATGGCGCGTGCTCGATCGGCGCGGGCTCGAAGGCGAACGGACGTGCGTGCGCCATCCAACCCGTAACCGCGGGATGGAAGCGCTCGAGCAGGTCCGGCCGGATGTAGATCCAGCCGCAGCCCGGACCGCCGCAGAGCCATTTGTGCGAGCCGCCGGTGACGACGTCGAGATCGAGCGCGCGAACGTCGTACGGGTAAACGCCGGTGGTTTGATAGGCATCGACGCAGAGCAGCGCCCCAACTTTGCGGCAGTGCCGCTGCACCGCCGCCACGTCCGCGACGGCGCCGGAGACGTAGTATGCGTGCGAGAGCACGGCGAGCGCGGTTCGCTCGCCGATCGCTTCGATGATGCGCTCCGTCGAAACCGTGCGTCCGTCGTCGGACGGCACGACGCGCGTGCGCGCGCCGAAGCGTTCCCATTCGTGCCAAACGTACGTTACCGACGGAAACTGCAACGCCTCGTAGACGACTTCACTTCGGCCGCGCCGAAAATCGAAGCACGATGCGAGCGCCGCCTGTAAGACGGAGACGTTCGGTCCCAAGAAGACGCTCCCGGCCGGCGCGCCGACGATCGCCCCGATGCCGTCGGCGATCTCGCCGATGCGTGGAAGCCAGCGCTCCCAGGCCTCGGGACCGTCTTCTGCCCATTCCTTCCAATAGGCATCCAGCGCGAGCCGCGCGCCCGCCGGAGCCGCGCCCATCGAGTGACTGACGAGATACGTCGATCGCTCGAGGATCGGAAACGCTTCACGCCGCAGCGCTTTGCTCACGCGTAGCTCCCGGTGCCCAAGTGCGTGCGCACCTCCCAAAGTTCGGGGAAGAGCCGGTATTGCAGCGTACCCTCGAGATACTTGACGCCCGGCGAGCCCCCCGTGCCGCGCTTCTGCCCGATCATGCGTTCGACCATGCGAACGTGCCGTCCGCGCCAGAGCAACAGCCGCTCGTCGAACTCGATGAGATCCTCGAGAAGGAGATAGAGATCGTAGTTCCGCTCCGCTTCAGTGTAGATGCGGCGGAAGCTTTCGAGCAACTCTTCGGACGTGCTCGCGGCGAAGCCGCGGCGCACGAGCAGCTCCTTGACGTGATCGTACAGCGATGGTTCGTGTAGACGCCGTTCCAGACGCGCGCGCTGCGGGTCGTCGAGCACGATGTGTTGCATCGTCTCCGTCTTGCGGATGCCGCAAAGGAACTCCATCTCGCGAAATTGCACGGATTGGAAGCCGCTCGCCGGATTCAAGTGATCGCGAAACGCATTGAACTCCTGGGGCGTCATCGTTTCGAGAATGTCGACCTGCTGCTCGAGGAGTCGCTGGATCGTGTGGATGCGGCGAAAAAACTTGGCGACGCGCAGGAGATCGCCGGCGCCGAGCGCGCGGATCGTCGCATCCAACTCATGCAACAACTGCTTGAACCACAACTCGTAGACCTGGTGGATAACGATGAAGAGCAGCTCGTCGTGATGCGCCGGGCTCGATAGGGGCCGCTGCAATGCGAGCAACTCCTCGAGCGCGAGATACTTCCCGTAGGTGAGCTTCACGTGATTTTAGCGTATTGTTCGTCGATCGTACCGCGCAACACGTGCCAGGCCATAACGAAATCTGCGCGCAGCGATGCGATCGGCGCGCGGAAGCTCTCGGGATTGTTGTGCTCGATGAAGGCGTGCGAGACCCACGCCGGCGTGTATCCGGCGACGAGGCCGATTCCGGCCACCCAGGGCTTGCGTAAGACCAAGCCTGCAACCACGAAACCGGTGCCGAGCAACGTACCGGCCACGTGCATCGCGCGCGTGCGCGGATCGGAGTGCGCCCGGAGATAGCGCGGCCAGAAGTCTTCAAACGGCATGGCATGGGCTTACGGGGCTCGCAGGCCTTCTCCTCGAAACGCCCTCCCGTGCGCGTTCCGCTCCTCATCGTCGCCCTGGCGCTCGCGGGCTGCGCTCATGGGCCCGCCCCACAGCCGGCCAGTCCCGTCGACTTTCCTCTCTACCGCGACAGCAGCGTGCTCGTCGTCCGCGACTGGCATCACACGCTCTCACCCGGCGAGCGCTCCGCACTCGGCATCATCGGCTCCGGCAACGAAGCGTACGCCGGGCACGAAGTCGTGACGGCGACCGGCTCATCTTTTGGCGAGGTAGCCGGGTGGTTGCGCGAACTCGACGCGCATCCTCCGAATGGGTATCACGTGACCGTATGGGGCAGCGGCGTCGACGAAGCGCGGGAGCGCGCGCGAAACATGGGCGTGGATTTCGGGGTATTCGATCGCAGCGAAAGCGGGGTGACGCACGACGTGCTCGTCGTCACCGTCGACCCCGACATCCTGCAACAAAAGGCCGGCATCATGCTATCGCTCATCAGTAGGTTTCACGACCTGCCGCCGTTCCTGCGCGCTCCGATCGATGCGCAGGCGCGCGCGCAGACGGGGTTCAGCGTCAGCGACGCGACGGATCCGACGACGCCGATCGGCGCGGCCGTCGATGCGCTCGGGCGCCTGCACGACGTCCACTCGCGCGGCGTGATCCTCATCGACGCGAGGCCGGCAGATGCACGGTAGCCGCATCTCCATCTGCGACGTCATCAATCAGCACACGCCGCTGCCGAACCTCGATCAAGTCGTTGCCTCGCGTCTTTCGGGCATACGCTACGAACTCGGTTATCGCGCGCCGTTGGGCGGACCGCGCTTTATCGAGGCGCTGGTCGGCGTTACCCCGGCGCTCTACGGTAGAGACATCTACACGTACAGCATTCCGGCACCCGCGGTCGTTGAAGACGAGCGCGAGTGGCGCGCGCTTCTCTCCCATTGATCCCTTTAAACGCCGGCGCGCCGGGCTGCATCGCCGCGATCACACAGGTTCCGATGGGCGTGGCCATGAGCGGGGAGACCGTGACCTTCACCGACGGAACGCTCATCTCGCCAACGACGCGCTTCATTTCGCGCACGTGGAACTTCGGAGACGGCACCGTCGCGACGAGTTCTCAGCCCGACGCACGAACGGTGACGCACGTCTACGTGAATCGGACGGGGCGAACGGTCAGGGTGACGATTCGCTTGAGCGAGCGCACTGCCGATGACGCATGCGCGCAATCGATCCAGGTCGAAATCAGCCCGATCAGCATACCTTGAACGAGAAGAACGGACGCGCGCGAGAGATCGGTTCCTGGGCGCTGCTGAACGCGCTGTGGATTCCTCTGGCTTTTCAAGACGCGGCGCTGCTCGCGATTGCCGTACCAGCCGCCCTGCTGCATTTGGCACCAGACTCCTATCGCACGGTACTGGCCGCCCTCTCATCCGGCTCGTCGTTTGCCGCGATGCTCGTGCCGCCGTTTGCCGGCTGGCTCTCCGATCGTCTGCGGCGGCATGGGGGTTCGCGCCGGACCTTCGTCGCACTCGGGATCGCCATCGACGTCGTTGCGCTGATCGGCCTCGCGTTTTCGAAGGATTTGGGATTCTTCGCGTTCTTTCTCATCGTCGCGATCGTCGGCGCGAACATCGGCTTGGCTGCATATCAGGCGCTGCTTCCGGAGATCGTACCGCGCGCCCAATGGGGCGTCGTCTCGGGAATTCGCGGTGCCGCGACGCTGATCGGGGCCGTCCTCGGTCTCGGAATCGCGGGCCAGTTGCCCGACCCGAGCACCACGTTCCTCGCGACCGCGGCGATTCTCACGCTCTTCGCATTCTCGCTCTTCGGGATTGCCGACGGCTCGTGGAGTGAGCCCGAGCACGCGCACGTGCGCGACTGGCACGATTTTCACATCGTTTTTTTGGCACGCGCCGGCGTATTCTTCGGATTGACGCTGCTGATGACGTTCGTCCTCACGTTCTTTCACGACGTGCTGCATGCCGGAAATCCGTCGGCGGGAACGGGACTCGTGGGAATCAGTTCGCTTGTCGGCGCGTTGGTCTCGGCGATCTGGCTCGGCGTTCTCTCCGATCGCGTGCCGCGGCGCATCGTCGTTGCGTTTGCGGGGGTTCCGATGGCGATTGCGGCGCTCGGTTTCGCGTACGCGCCGAATCCGGCGTGGATGCTGCCCTTCGCCGCGCTCTTCGGCGTCGGGCTGGGCGGCGTGCTCTCGACCGGATGGGCGCTCGCGATGGACAGCGTGCCGGAACTGCGCGACGTCGCGCGCGACCTGGGGATTTGGGGCATCGCGACGCACCTGCCGAACGTGCTCGCGCCGCTCGTCGGAGGCGCGGTGCTCGCCGCATTTGCGGGATCGCGGCTCGGTTATCAAATCGTCTTTGGACTCGCCGGCCTGAGCTTCGCGCTCACCTCGCTCGTCGTGCTGCGCATTGGTAGGAAGTCGCTCTCGCCGATCTGGAGCGTTCCGCTGCGCTTCGCCGTCATGGTTGGAAATGGAGCCTACTTACGCATTGCCTACCGCGTGCGCGGTTGGGGAACGATCCCCATCAAACGCGGAGCGACGCTCGTGATCGCAAACCACCAGCACGACCTCGAATCGCCGGCGCTCGTCACGACGCTCTCGGTGACGCGGCGAGCGTGGCGCGAGCCGATCTTCTGCGCGGGGTCGCGCCGCATGTACGAGCCCGGCTTTCTCGCGGTGCGCCTGCGCATGAAGTTTCTGCGCGCTTACAACGCGAGCCCGCTCTTTTACGGTCTTGGAATGCTTCCGATCGAGAACGAGCTCAGTTCGCGCACGATCGCCGGCCTCGCGTGGTCCGCCGGGCGCCGGCACGGTAAACTCCCGCTCGCCGAGATCTTCGAGGAGCGCGTCGCCTCGCGCTTCGCGCCTGGAACGACGACCGCCGATCTCTGGTCGGTAGAGAACTTCGAGAAGAGCCAGGGCTACGCGCGGCTGACGACGTTGCGCGAGCCGTACCGGCGAGAAGAGCTGGAAGCGATGCGCGTGACGCTCGACGCGGACTTCGCGCGGATGGTCGACGTCGTGAAATCGGGAGGGACGTTCTTTCTCACGCCCGAGGGGCACTACACCACGACCGGCGCGCTGCTTCCGATGCACGGCATCATCGATCGCCTTGCGCCGATTTCGCAGATTTATCTTGCGGGTGTGAGCTACGACGTCTTCGTCGGGCGGCGTCTCTCAATGCTCTACCGCATCGTGCGGCTCGACGACCGCGCACGTCTTCGCGAGACGCTCGCGGCCGTTCGCCCCGTCACGGTGAGCCAACTCCTGGCCGCGTCGATCGAGGAACGCGGCGCGCCGCTCGACGAAAAGCAGGCGATCGCGGAGGTCGAGCGCCGCCTGCGCGAGCTGCCGCCGGAGTTGTTCGTCGATCCCGAACTACGCCGCGATCCGGCGCGAATGGTTTGCCTCGCGCTCGCAGGCGTTCGCCGCTTGCGCGACGGCAAGCGGCACCCGCAGTTTCCGGCGGTTGCGGACATAATCGAATATCAGGCGACGTTCTTCGCCGAGACCCTCGCCGGCGCCGCAGCGCTGCACGAAACGTGAGCAGGCGCGGGGCCAAGCACTTCCGGCGATTGAGCCTGCTCGCATGGCAAGAGAGCAAGCGCAAACGAATCTACCCACTTTTGAAAACGCGCCTACCCACTTTTGGGTAGAGACAACGCCGAACGCCCGCTGTATCATGGGCGAACCGGTTCAGTCTTAGGACTTCCGGTTTAGGAACTTTTCGGCGTGGGTGGCCGGGATTAC
>DATCTQ010000016.1:0-2547 GCA_036567865.1 Candidatus Tyrphobacter sp.
ATCGTTTCGACCACCTGCTCGCGCTCCGCATCGGAGAGCGCGGCGTACTCGCCGCACGATCCCGTGGGCACGATACCGTGGACGCCCATTTCGATCAGCCACGCGATATGTTCGCGGAGCCGCGGCACGTCGATGCGATCGTCGCGCGTAAACGGGGTGATGACGGCGACGTAGACTCCGGCAAATCTCGGCATTCGATGCTATCCTACGCCGTCGGGATAAGAAATCCGTTTGGAAACGAATCTTCCGGATCGAGCACGTACTTCGCATATCCGCTGATCCAGGCGCGCCCGCGAATCGTTGGGACGACGGCGCGGATGCCCGCTGCGATCTCCCGCTCTTCGATCAGGCAACCGAAGAAGAGCGATCCGAGAACGCTCTCATGCGCAAAGGGCTCGTGAAGCGCCTGTTCGCCGCGGAAGTAGCGTTGGGCCATGCGCGCGCTCGTCCCGGTGCCGCACGGCGAGCGGTCGAGCGTTCCGGGATACAGGACGATCGCGCCTTTCGCACCGGCACCTTGCCTGCTTGGAGGTGCGGTGAACAGGACGTGGCGCAATTCGGCGATGCGGCGTTCAAGAGGATGCGCAAACGTGTGTTGCTCGGAGATCGCGCGCATGACCCGCATGCCGCGCTCGACGACCCTCGGCGCCTCCTCGAGCGCGAGCGTCAATCCGGCCTCGTGCGCCGGAAGAATGGCATAGAAGTTTCCGCCATAGGCGAGATCGAAACGCAGCGTGCCCACGCCTTCGACTTCGACGTTCGCGTCGCGCAACGCGAGGAAGGATGGAACGTTTGTCAGCGTGACGCTCTTCGCTCGGCCGGCGCTCACGTCGATGCTCGCGCGAACGAGCCCCGCAGGGGTGTCGAGCACGAGCGTGGTTTGCGGCTCCGTGACCCGCACCATCCCCGTCTCGATCGCGACCGTGCAGACGCCGATGGCGCCGTGCCCGCACATCGGAAGAAAGCCGGTGCTCTCGATAAAGAGGACGCCGAGGTCGGCGTTCGGATCGGCGGGCGGCATGACAATCGCTCCCGACATTGCAGCGTGGCCGCGAGGCTCGAACATCAAGAGTTGACGCAAGGGCTCGAGATGCGCAAGTGCATACGCGCGCCGCTCGAACATCGTCGAGCCGGGGATCGGATCGATGCCGCCGATCACGACGCGCGTCGGCATCCCCTGCGTATGCGACTCGACGGTTTCGATCGGGCGCATGCGTTGCAGTTCGCGCCCGGCTTCGATCTACTTTGTCACAGGACCGATTCGATCGTGCGGTAGGCGTCCTCCCACAGCGAGATCGCCTGCCCGACGCGCTCCTCTTCCGGATAGCGCTCCTGAAGGCGGCGCAGCGTCTGTCCGTGTGATTGGAAGAGGTGAATGATGCCCGGCAGAGCCTTCACGTTGGCGGCGAGGATCGGGTGCCGAGGCTGGTCGCCACAGAGGCCCGCCCGCAGGGCGCGCAGATTCTCGATCTGCCGGTATTCCACGCGGCTATCGTCACGTGCTCGTAAGAACGCGATCTCGTCGTCGGGCTTCATCATGCGTCGTCACCACCCAGGTCTTGGAGAGATGCAAAGCCCCGGGCCCACAAAGCCCGCGGTAACGGGAAGATACGCGGCGCCCGCTCGGGCTCCTTCCCGGGGAAGGGAGAGTCCGCCCCGTTTTGGTATCTCGGCAAAAGCCGGGCATCCATGTGCCCGGTCGATTCGGTCGAATAAGGAGGTTCTCGATGCGCACAATCTTGACGGCGGCGATCGTTGCTCTCGCCTTTTTCGCTTCGGCCGTCGCAGCGGATGCCGCGCCGTTCGGCGCGATTGCCAGTTCGGCCAGCGGCGCCTTCGGTTATTCCGGCGATCAAGCGACCCTGTACCGTGCGGAGGCCGTAGCTCTGTATAACTGCCGGGCCCGGACGAGATACTACTGCGCGGTTCGTATCTGGTGGGCGGGATACGGCATGTGCGGGGCGCTCGCTCGCAACTACGGCAGACAAGGGTGGGGCTACGGCCGCGGCGGCTATCGTGCGCGCGTGAACGCGCTGAGCGGAGCCGGCGGCGGATACATTCTGGTCACTGCCTGCAACTAGCGGGCCACCCGGAGCCTACAGGCTCCTAGGGCCAAAAATCTTGGCCGCCGGGCGACCTTTGGGGCAGCCGCAACGTTACCGGGATATATCACCCACCCGGGCCCCGAGGTGCACCCTCGAGGGCGCTTCGGGACAGAGAAAGGTACTGCTGATGGAAGGTCGTCAGGCTATGACATTTTTGAGGAACGCGCTGACCGTCGCGTTCGCCGCGGGCATATTGCTCGCGGCCGTTCCGGCGTCGGCACAGCCACACGACCGCGGCGGTAACGGCGGTAACGGCGGTAACAGCGGATATCGCGGCGGCAACGGCGGCGATCGCGGCGGCAACAACGGCGGATACCGCGGCGGCAACAACGGTGGATACCGCGGCGGCAACAACGGCGGGTATCGCCAGGCGCCGACCTATAACAACGGCAGCTATAACGGCGGGTATCGCCAGGCGCCGGTTTATCGGCAAGCGCCGACC
>DATCTQ010000017.1:0-2662 GCA_036567865.1 Candidatus Tyrphobacter sp.
CGGGCGCGGCGATCGATTATGGGAACCAGACGATCGCCGCGAGCGATGCGGCTCGCTCCAACGCTCGGGCGGTTACGCTTCGCGGGCTTCCCGGCGTCGCCGTCGATATCGGGCGCGACGCGACCTCGAACTTCGTGCCGCTCTTTGCGCTGTCGAACCCCCCGGAAGCGCAACCCATCTGCGCCGGTGCCGGAGGCGTGGCGTCGCGCGCGATCCGCGTACCCTTTCTCCCCGGCGGCAGGGTGCTGGCCATGACGACGCGCTATCGCGCCGATACCACGGGCGCTTGGATAAGCGTATCGCGCGGAGTCGGTGAGCCCGGGAACTTCTCAATGCAACTTCCAAGCGGCGACCGCACGTCGGTGCGTTTGTTTGCGTTGCCGTCTGCGGCAACGAACCTTTCGATCGTCACGCTGATCCAGGGTAGCCCAGGCGCGGCGTGCCTACGCGTCAGGGATCTCGCGATCGGAGAGGCGCGCTCGTCCGGTGCGTGGAGGCTCCTGGGAACTCCTATAGATCTTTTCGTTACATCACCCTATGCTGCGGCGCATGAAGCGTCTCTGATACTTCCGGCGGACCGGCCGTATCTCAACGGCTCGGCCCGATCGACCGGCGCGGTTCCATGGAGCGCGCTCGCGGCCTCGGCATTTTGGAGCCTCCCCGAATCGGTTGGGGGGACGACTGCCGACGTGCACGCCGTGGTCGATCGTGCCATACCCGGGATGCCGTACGAAGTCCGAATTCCGTTGCGCGGCTGGACCGGCTCGCTACCGCGCATAGCCATTCTCGCCCAAGACGACGAGGTTCTCGATGATTCGCCCGCTCCGCGAGAGAACCGCCGAGGCAACGTGATCGTAACCGTCGACAACCCGCCGAGCAGCGGCCGTTTGCAGATATATCTCTACGCCGGAGCGGCGTTCTTGCGACAAGCCGGAGCAATGCTCGGGGTACCGTCCGCGACGCCGATCTCTCGTCCCGACGTTATCGCGTGGAGGCTCGGGAGCGATCTCCCGGTTCCCACCGCGATGCAAGCGCGCCAAATCGACGGCGCCGATTACGTCGTGCGCGTCACCGGCGCACCCGCGCGTTATCTCCTCGTCCTCAATGACTCGTTCAGCCCGGGATGGAAGGTAGCGGCGCCGCCCGGCGTTCGAGCGACGCATCTCGTGACGAACCTCGATA
Source organism: Candidatus Tyrphobacter sp. (assembly GCA_036567865.1). Lineage (GTDB taxonomy): Bacteria > Vulcanimicrobiota > Vulcanimicrobiia > Vulcanimicrobiales > Vulcanimicrobiaceae > Tyrphobacter. The sequence continues at coordinate 1,183 of DATCTQ010000017.1, forward strand.
CGAACGGCTGGGTGATCGCAGGAGTCGGCTCGTACGAACTCGTGCTCTCGTACGACGGCGAGAAGTACGCCCGGGAAGGTATCGTGTTCTCGGTCCTCTTGCTAATCGCGGCGGCGGCGCTGCACCTCGCTCCGCGCCTCATCTCGAAGTAAACGTAACGTCTACATGGAACTGCGATCGCGATATCACGAAATACTTTCGCATCGCGCCGAAGGGCTCGCGAAATATGGTGGTCGCTTGACGAGCGACATCTACGGTCCACCGTGGCGTATCGCATTCCCGCGCGTCACCCTCAAGCGCCCGTCGGTTCCGCACGCGAAGATCGGACCGCTGTATGTAGCCGACAATCCGCCCGTTCTGGATATCGTGCATGCGTGCGCCGCAGGCTTGGGCGATCCGCTCGGCGTCGTCGAGATTGGACCGGGGAAGGGAGTCATCGCCACCGTTTTGCGCGCGAAGTATGCGGCGAAAATTTCCAGATACTATGGGCTCGAGATCGACGAAGCCGTAAGCGGAGCGTACGAGCGAATCGCATCGCCGCAAGAGATCGAGGTTCCCATCGGCCTCGTCGTGGCGAGCCAGGTGATCGAACACATGCCGCCGGACGCGTTCTTCGGCGGCATCCTCGAACCGCTGCTTCCGAAGCTCACAGCGGATGCCGCGGTCGTCGTGGGCACCCCCAACGCGCTTGCGCCCTCGTCCATGTTCGGTGACTTCACGCACGTTCAAGCCTACGCGTGGTACGATCTCTACGCTCTTCTACGCCTGTTCTTCGAGAGCGTCGACGTCGTCCGCACGCGCTACGTGTGGTCGGCGGGCCGGCTCGTCTGGCTCCTTCCGCGCATGCTGCTGACGCGAGCGCTCGAACTGGACTGGTGTGAGGAGATCGTCTGCATCGGTAAGAGACCACGCCGCTCGGGATGAGGATCGCGATGATCTGCCCGGAGTTTCCGCCGAATTCCATAGGCGGAGGAGGCGAGGTCTTCCGCGCGTTGAGCCGGCATCTTCCGGCCTTCGGCATCCAACTCGACGTGATCGCCGCGAACTATCGCGGTGGCGAGCGAGAGTGGTCGGAGGGCGGCGTACGTTACAGCGAGATCCCGCTGATCCGCACGCCTGCCGCGGCGCCGTTTCTCCGAACGGTCCTGCCTCCCACGGCATCGGGAAGACGCAGGCTGCGAACGCTCATCTCTCGAGGTTCGTACGACGCGGCGCACCTGCACGGTATATCCTTTGCCGCGATCGACATCGCGGCGCATCTCCTCCGCAAGCGCGGCATTCCGTGGGTCTTCACCTTGCACGGGGCGCCGCGTCTGCCGTATCGCGTCGGCGGCCCTTTCCGTGTGGCGTATGCTGCATATCTACGTGGTTACGGCAGCCTCGCTATCCGTGGCGCCGCCGTTCGCACGACGGTATCGAGCGCTGCTGCACATTTCGCACCTGTTGCGAGGTATATGAGCGACGCGCGCGTGATTCCGCA
>DATCTQ010000018.1:0-19072 GCA_036567865.1 Candidatus Tyrphobacter sp.
GAGCAGCGACGGTTTCTTCAGTTCGACCGTCGGAGCGGGAACGTTCTCGCCCGCGACGCGCGCCGCGATCGCATGATAGGCGTTCGCGGTGGCACCGTCGCGCTGCAACGCGAGCGGCTCCCCGCGATTCGTCGTTACGATGATCTGGGGCTCGTCGCCGATCACCCCGAGCAACGGCAGACGCAGGAACGCATCCACGTCCTCAACGGAAAGCATCTTCCCTTTTTTCACGAGGTCCGGCCGCAAGCGATTGATGATGAGTTGCGGTCGAAAGCGATTGCCGAGCAGGCCTACGATACGGTCCACGTCGCGTACGGCCGAAACCTCGGGCGTGCAAACGACGATGGCTTCCTGCGCGCCCGCAACCGCATTCTTAAATCCCTTCTCGATGCCCGCCGGCGAATCGATCAGCACGTAGTCGAATCGCTCTTTTAGCGTCGCGACGAGCGCGCGCATCTTCTCGGTGTCGACCTCGTCTTTCTCGCGCGCCTGCGCCGCCGCGAGCAGAAAGAGCGTGGGGCTGTGCTTGTCGGGAATCAGCGCATCCTCGATCGTCGCCGCTTCCTCGAGCACGTCGAGCACGTGGTAGCGAACCCGGTTCTCGAGCCCGAGCACGATGTCGAGGTTGCGAAGGCCGATGTCGGCGTCGATCAGCGCAACGCGAGCGCCGCGTTGCGCGAGTGCGGTTCCGAGGTTCGCGGTCGTCGTGGTCTTCCCGACGCCGCCTTTCCCGGACGTGATGACGATCGCGCGACCGAGCTTCGTCGTCTCGCCGGTGGTGGCGCGGGCCGTCTCCTGCGTGAGATCATGCGGCTGCCGGAGCACGTGCATGGGAAGCCTCATCCTGCTTTCAGGCCGGCGAAGAGGCGACCGAAGAGCCCCTGCCGCAGGCCGTTGTTGAAGGTCGTAAAGGGAACGATCTCGCCCTCGAGGCGGCGCGCGATCTTGTGGTACACGGCGCCGAGTTTGTTTCCGCCGTCGAGCACGATCGGCTCGCCGCGGTTGGTCGTGTCGATGATCTCTTCGTCGTCGGGAACGATGCCGAGCAATTCGATGGCGAGCACTTCGCAGACGTCGTCCACGGAAAGCATGTCCCCGCTGTGAACCATCTCGGGGCGAAGGCGGTTCACGATCAAGCGCATCGGCATCCCGCGTTCGTCGAGCTTGCCCACGACGCGGTCGGCGTCGCGAATGGCGCTGACTTCCGGCGTCGTCACGACGATCGCCTCGGCGGCTCCGGCAACCGCGTTGCGGAAGCCGCCCTCGATCCCCGCGGGGCAATCGATGAGGACGTAATCGGCGGTGCGCGATGCTTGATCGACGATCGCCGCGAATTGCTCCTCGTTGACGGCTTCCTTGTCGCGCGTCTGCGCGGCGGGAAGCAAGAAGAGCGCCGGAAAGCGTTTATCCCGGATCAACGCCTGGCGTAGCTGGCAGCGGCCTTCGGCAACCTCGACGAGATCGAAGACGATGCGCTTCTCCAAGCCGAGCACGAGGTCGAGATTCCGCAAACCGATGTCGGCGTCGACGAGGATGACGCGCTTGCCGGCCTTGGCGAGCGCCGCGCCGAGGTTCACCGTGGTCGTCGTCTTGCCGACGCCGCCCTTACCGGAGGTGATGACGATCTTTCGCGCGTTCAGTTGGATGCCCCCATTTGATTGAATGGAACGATGACTATATGCGCGTCGCGGACGAATGCGACCTCCGGCTGCGAGGGACGTGGCGAGGCGGCGTCATCCTCGGCGGCGATGCAGCTCGCGATTCGCAACTGCACGGCGTCGAGGTGGATGGCATAGACGCGAGCGGCTTCGTCGCCCTGGGCGCCGGCGTGGGCGACGCCGCAGAGCCGCCCGAAGACGATGACGTCGCCGGTGGCCACGACCTCCGCGCCCGGATTCACGTCGCCGACCACGACGAGGTTTCCGACGTGGTGCAGCGCCTGTCCGCCGCGCAGCGTGCCCGTGTGATAGAGCGTCGTCACCGCCTCGACGAGGCGCAGCTGCGGCTCGCGAAGATCGGGCCGCCGAACGCTCGCCTCGCCGCGCTTACGGCGAGCGGCGATGTCCGATCGCGCGCCCGCAAAGTCCGCGACCAACGAGCGTGCGGCCGGAGAGAGTACGGCAGGCGATGCCGCGATGGTGAAATCGAGTGCGTGCGAGCGCGCTAGCTGCTCCACTTCGGCTCCGCCCGAGAGGGCACGCAATGCGATCCCTCGGGCATCGAGCAGCGCGCATAAATCGGCGAGTTGCTCGGGCGTCGGGACGCTCTCGCCGAATAAGGCGGTCGCGCTTCCACCCCGGTAGAACTCGGGCTGCTCGGCAAGGTGAGCGTCCAAGTCGGCCAGCGCGCGGCCAACGTCATGCTCGGAGAGCACGACCTCGAGCCCGAGGCCCTTCCCGCGGATCATCCTAGAGGCGCGCTTTGGAGCCTGCCCCGTCACCCTCCCTGCGTCATCCACATGCCGTTCGCAAGTTCTTGTGCTTATCCACATGAAATTCACATAAAAGCCGGGACTCGAAGTGGCGAAGGGTTCCGGGTCGAATAAGCGCTCCTATGAAGCCGCTCCATCGCGCCGTTCCCCTTCCCGTCATCCTCTCGTTGCTCTTCACCATCATCCCCGCGCCGGCACGGGCCGTCACGACGCAGCAGGAGATCCGCGCCGGCCAAGCCGAGGACGAACAGATCACGCGCAGCGAGGTGATCGAGAACGACCCTCTGCTGAACGCATACGTCCAGTCGATTGCGAACAAGTTATGGCTTCAAGTCGCGCGCAAGGACGTTCCCTACAACATCAAAGTGGTCAAGGCGAGCGACGTGAACTCCTTCGCCACCGAAGGCGGCTTCGTCTACATCGACGAGGGGCTCATCGACTTCGTGCAATCGGACGACGAGTTTGCGAGCGTCATCGGCCACGAGACCGGGCACATCGAGCGCCGGCACGTCATCACGCTCAACTCGAAAGCGTCGATATTGAGTCTCTTGCTCGGCATCGCATCGATCTTCTCGCCGTTCATCTACGATTTCGGGAACCTCATCGGCGCGACCGTGATGGCGAAAATGTCGCGCGAAGACGAGTTGGAGGCGGATCGCTATGGCCTCCAACTCATGTCGCGTGCGGGATACGACCCCGATGCGATGCTGACGATGATGACGCACATGGGCGTGCTGGCGGATGCGCACAGCGACCTCATCGACCGCTACCTGCAGGATCACCCCGATCCGAAGGCGCGCATCGCGCACTTGCTCGGCTATCCCGAACTGGATCCCACCGTCGTGACCCCGCAGCAGCGGCTGGTTCAAGCCCTCTCCGACGAGGAACGCGCGCGCTATTCATACGCCGCATACAAACTGTCGAAAATCTTGCACTCCGATCCGAACGACGTCGAAGCCTTATTGAAGCTCGCGCAGGCCCAACTGGCGCTGGGCCTCACCAGCAAGAGCGCGCAGACGTTGGCGCAGGCCGCGCAAGCTGGCTCGGCACAAGCACGCGCGCTCATCGTCAGCCAGCAGACCCAACTGCGCGAGATTGAAGTGCACCGCGTCGAGCTGCTGCGCTTCGATCCCAACTTCAGCCACCTTTCGGCGACGCTCGCCGATGCGCGCCAAACCGAGGAAGCGGCGGCGCAACAACTCCAAACGCGCCGAGACCAAGCGCGCGATCAGCTCAAAGCCGTCGAGTCACGCTTGCAAGACATCGAATACGAGATGCCCAACTTGGGCAACATCCAGGTACGCCCGAACTCGCGGATGTCCGCGGTGATGAGCAATCTCGCCGCGATGGCGCGTGCGGTGAACAGCGGCATCGACGACGGTTCGCAAGTCATCACCGGGGTCGGCTCGCTCGAGCAAAACAAGGAAAGCGGCCTGCTTCGAGAGAGCCGCGACATCCTCGATGAAATGGCTGCCCCGCTTGCGATGCATCCCGTGCCCGATGATTCGCTTGCCGTCTTTCCTTCGTATTCGGCGATGCTGCAGCAGCTCTCGCTCGCGGACGGAGACATGCTGCGCTCCATCGATGCATCTCGCGCATCGATGACGTTGATGGATCAAGCCGTCGGCGACTTGGACGAGTTCGTCCGCGCGCTCGACCATTCATACGTCAGCTTCGGAGATCTCGCGGTCCCCGATTACAACGGCCTCGTCCCGCGCATGAGCAGGGTCCTCGAGGAGTTCAACGCCGCCGCCACGGCTGCATCGCAGGCGGCGCAGCTCTACAACATGGCACGCTCGCGCCAGCTCTCGGTGAGGATCACGCTGCTCGGGCTGGGCGAAACGCCGCAGCGGTATGCGACGTTGCGGTATGCCCTTGGACAGCGCTTCGGCATGGACGGGATCGACTACCGCACGATGCTGCATGACGATCTGACGCCGGGCGACGTCGTCGCGGCGACGATTCTCGCCGCAGACATCCAGAGCACGCCGCAGGCGGTCGTCGAGGAATCGCTGCGCACGAAGACGCCGATCGTCGATCTCGCCAACGAGCACGGCATGCACGCGTGGCCGCTCGAGATATTCATGGGCCTGGTCTATCTCGACTACACCGACGATCCCGCGAAGGAACTGGTCGGAGCGTCGTCCTCCGGCACGACGGGGACGATATAGGTCCCCGTATGTCTTCGGCGGCTCTCGGCGCTCGCGATCTCTTCCAACTCGTTCGCAAGGGTATCGACCCGAGCGCCGTGAGCGCGCACGTGCGCAAGCCGTTCCGCTTCCTGCTTTGCGGCGATCCGGCGCTCGTCGCCGATCTGCGCACGATGCTCCTCTCGGGGCACGCGGACGCGACGATCCCGCCGGAGGCCGCCGCGTGCCTCGAAACGATCGGAGCGAATACCGCAAACGCACCGCCCGGAGAGGAAGCGCGCGCGATCCTCTTCCTGGGACGCCCCGGCGATTTTGCCGGCGCCGACTTCTCGAAGCTCTCGCCGCTCGATCTGCCGATTCTCGGCGTGACCGTCGATCCGGGCACGCCGCCCAGCGGCCCCGCGACCCCGCCGCTGCGCGGCGCGTGGGCCGAATACGTCGTGCCGGCGCTTAGCGCCCAGGCACTGCGCGCGCGCCTCTTTCCGCACCTCGTCGAGTGCGCTCGCGGCGTCGAGATCGCCGTCGGACGCGCGCTGCCGCCGCTGCGTGAGAGCGTTGCGGCGAAGCTGACGCGCGACGCCGCGGGGAACTCCTTGAAGGTTGCGATCGCAAGCGCCGTCGTCGATCACATCCCCGTCGTCGGGCTCGTGCTCGGCGCGATGGCATCGGCGGGCGACATGGTCGCGATCACCGGAATCCAGATCGTGCTCTTGATGCACATCGAGGCGGCCTACGGCAAGGATCCCGACGTCCAGCGCCTTTGGAAACTATTGCCCGTGATCGGCGGCGGTCTCGGCTGGCGCACGCTCGCACGCGAGCTTTCCGGCTTCGTGCCCGTCGCGGGCATCGCGATCAAAGGCGCGATCGCCTATGCGGGCACGATCGTCGTCGGCGAGGGCGTCACCTTCTTCCTCGAGCACGGCGACCACATGACGAAACAAGATGCGGCGTTGCTCTACGAGCGAACCAAGGACGACGCGCTCCGCTTCGCGCGCGAGCTCATCACCAAGTTCCGCAATCGCTAAAGTCTTTCTAAGAGGGATTCGTCGTCGAGGCGCGCTAACTCGGGGCCGACCCGCGGGCGGACGCGCGCCGCGAGTTGCGCCGCGAACTGCGCGCGCTGCGCCGCCGGCAGCGTTTCGCGCCGTTCGATGAAGCGGTGAACCAGTTCGCGTTCCCCCCCCGCGAGCAGATTGGTGGCGGCGTACGACGACTCTTCCAAGAGATCGCCGACGATCGCCGACGGCGCCGGTAGGCGGGCATCGCGCACCACGATCGTTCCCGCGGCATAGTCGCCGATGCGCTTGTTCTCACTCGAAATCAAGGCGCTGATCGCAGCGAGGAGATAAAACCCTAGAAGCTCTTCGCCCACGCGGATCAGGTTGCGGATCAGCGAGGCGGTGAAGTCGATCGGATAGCCGCCGTCGCGCAGGACGCGGATGCCGAGCAGCTTCTTTCCCGGCGTCTGCCCGTTCCAGAACGCCTCGAAGAGAATGAAGTACCCGAAGAGAATCATGAAGAGGACGAAGAGCACGATTCCGATGCCGACATTGGCGGCAAAATGCGACGGAGCCGTGTGATTGCCCGGTAGCCGTGCGAGGCGATCGGCCACGAACGCCAGGCCGAAGAAGAGCGCCAAGATGAGCAGATACTGCAGGGTGATGTCGACGATCACCGCGAGAAAACGGCTTCCCAGCCCCGCAAGTTGATAGGCAAAAGCGACGCTCTCCGGCGTGCGCACTTCGACGCTCCGATCCATCGGAGTTCCGGTTTCGGCAAGAGGTGGCGCGCGACCCGGCCAACTTCCGTAAGGATGACCCAGCGCTCGTTCGTGCAGCGCCGCTCCGGCGCGTGGGAGGAGATTGAGATGCTGCTGCGTCGAATGAGGCGCCGCGGCGTACGCGCGCTTGCTCCGAGCGAAGTCGAGCGTCTGGGCGAACTGTATCGCTCGCTCACGAGCGATCTCGCCTACGCCCAGGACCGGTACGACGCGCGGCTGGTCGAATACCTCAACCGCACGATCGCTCGCGCGCACGCCTACGTCTACGGCGCGACCGCGCAGGGCGGGTGGGAACGCTTGCTGCGATTCTACGCTGTGGAGTTCCCGCGGGAAGTGCGCCGCTGCCTCCTGCCCGTTCTCCTTTGCACGACGCTGACGATTGCGAGCGCGGTCGTCGCCTACGTCGTGGTCGGCGCGCACCCCGACGATGCCTACGCGCTCCTGCCGCACCAGATGATCCCGGCGCAAATTCGTAAGAGCCTCCACGATTCGAACTTTGCCTTCGGCACGACCGCCTCGCCGGTGATGTCGGCGTTCATCATCACCAACAACGTGAAGGTCGCGGTGATCGCCTTCGCAGGTGCCGTTACCCTCGGAGCGCTCACGCTCTACATCATCGCACTCAACGGCTTGATGCTCGGTGGATTGGGTGCGATGTTCGCGAATGCCGGCTTCGGAACGGATTTCTGGGCGACGATCGCGCCGCACGGCGTCATCGAACTGAGCGCCATTCAGATCGCGGGCGCGGCCGGGCTGCTCGTCGCAGCCGGCGTGCTCCTCCCCGGGCGCCTGCGACGGCGCGATGCAATTGCCATCAACGCGCGGCGCGCCGCCGTGCTTTTTGGAGGCGTCGTCTCGATGCTGCTGGTCGCGGGCACGATCGAAGGGTTCGTCTCACCGATGCGCACGCCGATCGGCGTGCGCATCGCGATCGGGGCCCTCACGGCGCTCGCGCTGCTCTGCTATTTCGGCTTCGCCGGCCGCCCTACAAAAGACCCCGCTGCTTGATGCGCAGATACTGATCGATCAGCGCGACGCTCAGCGAGCGCGCCGGGGTGTCGACGACGACGATGCCCCGCCGTTCGAGATTGGCGGCCGCCGCATGGCGTTCGTACGCGAGGCCGAGCGCGACATCGCGGCGGTAGGCGTCGGCGATGTTGCGCGGTTCGCGCTGCAGTTCGTCTTCGACAGCCGCGTCGTTCATGAAGAGGCACAATACGAGGTGCTTGCGCGCAAGAGCCGCGAGCTCCGCAAGCACGAGGCTCTGCGCGATCGGATCGACGACATCCGTGAGCAACACGACGAGGCTGCGGCGGCGCAGTTGCCGGCCGGTAAAACTCAGCGCTTTGGCGTAATCGGATTCCTGGAAGCGCGGCTCGAGGTCGTAGATCGCCTCTGAGAGATCGTGGAGTGACGCGGCGGTCGAGCGCGGCGCGCGTGCGGTGATGATCTCGCGCGCGAAGGCAGCCGCGCCGACGCGGTCGCTCGCGATCGCCGCGATTGAGGCGAGCGAGAGCGCCGCCGTCACCGCGTAGTCGAGCTTGCGTTGATCTCCGACGTACGGCGTCATCAGCCGCCCGCAGTCGAGCAGGAGCATCACGCTCTGGCTTCGCTCGACCTCGTACTGCGCCACCATCATCCGGCCGCGCCGTGCGCTCGCCTTCCAGTCGATCGCACGAAAGGCATCGCCGGGCGCGTATTCGCGTAGGCTTTCGAACTCGGTGCCGGTGCCCAACATCCGCATGCGACGCAATCCGGCCTCGACGAATCGATTGCGTACGTCCAATCTGCCGTACCGCTCCACCGCGGAAAGATCGGGATAGACGCGAATCTCTTGCGGTGCGGCGACGCGCGTACGCCGCCGCAGCAGGCCGATCGGATTCTCGTACCACACGTGCAAGGTGCCCAATCGGTCGCGGCCGCGCGCGACCGGCGTCACCCGGCGCGCGAGCGTCGCCCGGTGAAGCGGCGGCACTTCGGCCGATGCCTCGTCATCGACGTAATACAGCGTACGCGCAGGCGTTTCGACGATGCCGATGCGCACCCGAAGGCGTGCGCGATTGCTCACACCGTAGCGTAGCTCCGCGTCGACGCGCATCGCGAAATGCTCGGGGCGACGGCGCTCGATCTGCAACGCGCTGCGACGCGGGCCGAGCGCGAGATCGGCAAGCGTTGCGGCCGCGAGTACGACGGCTCCGGCAAGGGCCGCGGATCCAAGCCACGCGGCGCCCGGCGCGCACGCGAGCGCGACCGCGATCGCCCCGAGGATCGCGAGGAAGCGCGACGTGACCCAGAACGGAAGCGTTGCGTCAGCCTCGCGGAACTGCGACCGATGAGAGCACGTCGGCGACGATCTCCCTCGCGCGAGCCCCCTCGATCTCCGCCTCGGGACGCACGATCAAGCGGTGCGGCAGCACGAACGGAGCGACGTCTTTCACGTCGTCGGGCGTTGTGAAATCGCGCCCGTCGATGGCCGCGGCGGCCTGCGCGGCAAGCAGAATGCAGACGCCGGCGCGCGGCGACGCGCCGAGGGAAAGCCGCGGGTTCACGCGTGTCGCCTCGACGATGCGATAGACGTACGTACGCACCTCCGGCGAGCAGATCACGCGACGCGCCGTCGCGCGCGCCGCGAGCAGTTCCGCCGCGCCCGTCACCGGCGCGATGCCCGACGCCTCCAGCCGGCGCGCATCGAAACCGGCCGCAACGCGCTCGAGCAGGAGCAGTTCTTCGCTCTCGCTCGGATACGATGCGTCGACCTTCACGAGAAAACGATCCAGTTGCGCCTCCGGCAGCGGGTAGGTCCCTTCATATTCGATGGGATTCTGCGTCGCACAAACCATGAACGGCGCGGGGAGGTCGATCGGCGTTCCATCGATCGTGACGCGCGATTCCTCCATCGCTTCCAGCAATGCGGCCTGCGTCTTGGGCGGTGTCCGATTGACTTCGTCGGCAAGCAAAACGTTCGTTACGATCGGTCCCGGCCGCACCGAAAAGTCGCCGCTGCGCGGATTGAACACCGTCGTGCCGGTGATGTCCGAGGGCATGAGATCGGGCGTAAATTGGATGCGCCGGAACTCCAGCCCTAGCGCGAGCGCGAAGGCGCGCACCGCAAGCGTCTTTCCGGTACCGGGTACACCCTCGATCAGCACGTGTCCGCCGGCAAGCATCGCGACCAGCAGCCCGAAGGCGATGCGTTCGCCGCCGACAATCGAGGCATCGAGCGCACTGCGCAGACGCCGCGCGAGGTCGCCGATCGAAGGTGAGCGCTCGTCGATCACGCGAGTTCCTTTCTCAGTTGCACGTTCAGTTGCGCCGCCGCCAGCAACGCGGCATCGCCCGGGTGGGAAAGATCTTGCAGCGCATCCAGCTCGGCAAGTTGCGCGGCGACCGCGCCGCTACGTGCGAGTGAGGGTCGCATCCGTGCGAGGCGTAGCGCATCTTGCGCGAAGCGCTCGATCGCCGCGCTGCCGGCGCGCGCGCGGCGCAAGAGCGCCGCCATCGACGCAACGTACGCCGATGAATCTCGCGAACGCGGCGGCTCGAGCGCAAGCGGCGGCGCCGAGCGAAACATCCCGCCCACGACCGCCAACAGGAGGATCGCGAGCGTCGTCCACACGGCGGCGCGCACGCTCTTCGGCAGCACCGACCACATCGACGCCCCACGCGCGTAGCCGTGCACGCGCTCGTCGAAAAGCAGCGGCCCCGCTCCCGTCAGCGCGTTGAAGGCGAAGCGGGCGTTTTGATCGCGCGCCAGAACCGCATTGCTGAAGATGCCGGGCTGGGTCACGGCGATCACCTCGCCGCGCCCGACGGGAAACGCGATCGCCACCGGCCGCCCCCGCACCGCAAGCAACGTGCGCGCGCCGCGGGGAAGGGCCGATGGGAAGGCAGCGGTGAAGCGCGCGTCGACACGTCGCACGCCGGCGGTAAAGGCGTCGTCCTCCGCAGGCTGCGCAAACGACGCGGCATCGATGCTTGCAGTCTTCGGCGGCGCAACCGCGCTCGCGCCGGCAAACTGCAGCGCATCGCCGAGACAGACCAGGCGGCCGCCCCCGCGGACGAACTGCGTCAAGGCCGCCGCATCGTTCCGATCGAGGCTGCCCGAGAGCCTGGACGCGAAGCGCTCGGGGTCGCTCGACGACACCAGCAGCGTGCCCGAGCGCGCGTGTAGTCTTCCCAAATCGTCCTCGAAGCGATGCACGCTCACGCCTTCGCGCCGGATGACTTCGTAGAGCGCGCGGTAACCGTCGGGCCCGGTATCATAAGAAGAATACGTCGAGAGGGCGACTTCGCGCTGCGAGCCCGCGAGCGCGAGCAGGATGACGATGCCTAGGCCGATGGCGAGCAAGGCGATCTCGCCGCGAGCCTTCATGCCCCGAGCCCGCGAAGCGATCGGTAGGCCGCGTAGGCACGGCTCCATGCGGCGGGCTCGACGGGGCGCTCGGCGTAGACGCTTGTGACGTACGCCGATGCAATCTCGCCGAACGGCACGGCAACGACATCGCCGAGCGGACGCACTGCGCGCCGCAGCTCGCCGACCGTTGCGCTCGCGTCGTCGTGAATCGCTCCGCGCAGATCGAGCAACATCACCGCGGCGCCAAAGAGCAGCCGCACGGCGAGCCCGATCTCGCCGCGCTCCGCGGCGGCAAAGGCTTCGCGCGCAAGCCATTGCTCGTCACGCTCGGCAAAGAGCGGCTCGATCTCGGCGCCGGTGCGTCGAGTCCGAGGCCGCAGAATGAGCGCGAAGCGCACGACGAGATAAAATGCGAGCGCGACGATCGCCGCAACGAGCACGTCGCCGATGGCGGCGCCCGCTGCGTGACCGACGTGAACGTGGCTGAAGAGCCGGTCGATGAAGCCGGCGACCGCGTCCCACGCGCGCTGCCACCACGGCTCCACGGGCGGCGGCGGCAACTGCAAGTGATAGCGAAACGGCGTCGCAAGTTCGGTCCGCGCGGCGAGCGCCGGATCGACGGGAGGCTTCACGGCGCGGGCTGCGTGAGGCGTGCGAGGGCGACCTCGAGATCGAAGCCTTCGCGCCGAATGCGCACGTCGTAGTAGTACACCGCATAGAAGACCGTCTGCACGGACGCCGAGATCGCGGAGAAGAGCGTGCTCCAGATCGCCTCCAGCACGTGCCCGCCGGGAACGAATATGAGGACGAAGTCGCCCGCTCCGCTGATCGAAGAGATGCCGACGCTGACCAAGATCGCGACGAGCGTGATCAAGAAGGCTTTTCCCCACTCCTTGCGATTGAAGATACGCCCGAATCCCGAGCCGAGCGCTTCGATCGCGCCCTTGCGCTCGACGACGACCGCATATCCCGCAAAGGCGAGCGCGACGACGACGAGCATGGCAACGACGAAGAGCGCGAGGAAGAGCACGAGGGCAAGGAGCACGAGCAGCACGACGGTAAAGATCGATCTGCCCGCACCGGGAAAGCTTGCTCCGGCGATCGTGACGGCGAAGACGACGCCGAAAACGAGCAGCACGAGCGCGACGTACGCGCCGATTCCAACCGCGATCTCCAACAGAAGCAGTGCGATCAGGGGCCTCCAGCGCGCAAAGGCGGCGCGAAGGCTGCCCTCGATGCTCGGCCTACGTCCCGTGTAGAGTGCCGCGACGTTCACTGCGACCGCATTGTACGCAAAGATCGTCAATACGCCACCGATGACGAACATCCCGATCGCCAATCCGACGAGGGCGAGCGGTGTCGTACCGAACGGCCAGGTTGCGGAGGCCGGCGGCGGCGTGCCGGGATGCTGCAACACCTGGAATATCGCCGCAAACTGGCCGCTCTCGTTGCCCGCGAGCAGATACTCACCGATGCCGAATGGGACGAGAATCACGACGAGTACCGTGGCCGTGAAGACCACGAAGTTGCGAACGTAGAGTGAGAGGGCGCGATCGATGATCTCGCCGACGCCGAGGGGACGCAGCAGGACCGGCGGCGATGCACTGGATTGCACGTCCGGCGTTTCTGGAGCGTTCCGAACGCCTCCTCGCGAAGACGGCGGCATGCTCCTCGGAACGCTCGCGTGCATCCGGCGCTTTCCCGTCAAGAGCCTGCGCGGCGAGATGCTCGACTTCGTCGAGGTCGGCGCGACGGGCATTCCCGGCGATCGCGCGCAACGGCTCGTCGTCGAGAGCGGCCGTTCGCGTGTCGGAGAAGCCTATCGAGGGAAGGAAGACGAGCGCATCCACCTGACCGACCGTGTCGAGGAGGCGCTATCCTTGGCGCGCGCGCGTGGAATCGAGTTGCGCGCCGAAAGCGGCGAGCACTTCTTCGATGCGGCGCCGATCTCGCTGCTCGTCGACCGCTGGATCGACGAGGTCAGCGCCCACGTCGGATATGCGGTGGAGCCGGAGCGCTTTCGCCCGAACTTTCTCGTCAGCGCCGCCGAAGGCTTCGCACTGAGCGAAGGGGATATGCACGACGCGCAGATCGAGGTGGGGGAGGTGCGGCTGCGCGTACGCGTGGCAAACAAGCGCTGCGTGGCGATTACCTATCACCCGCACATCGACGCCCCGGATCCGGAGATTCTCGCCTATATCGCGCGCGAGCGCGCGGCCGTCTTAGGAGTCTACTGCGATGTGCTGCGCGCCGGCATCGCGCGCAAGGGCGATTCCGTGCGTTTGCTCGACCGCTGAACGTCGCGCACGATCGCTTCGAGGGCGTCGATATAGGCGAGAAAGCGCCGGCGCCCCGCGTCGGTGATGCGCAGAATCGTCTGCGGACGCCCGACCCCGGTCCGGCGCTCCGTCGTCACGATGCCCTCCTCTACGAGCGCGTGCAGGTGACGGTTGAGGTTTCCGTCAGTGAGATCGCATGCGCTCTGGAGTTCCGTAAAGGAGATGCCCGCGGCGCGCGCGATCAAGGTCGAGCAGATCGCCAGCCGCCCCCGTTCGTGAAAGACGCGGTCGAGCTGGGAGACGGTCATTCGGAGACCTCCCGATCGCGGCGAACGAGCACGCCGATGACGCCTTGGCCGATGCCGAAACCGACGGGAAGCACCCACCACGCAAGCGCGAGCGCGGGCGGAATGAAGAGCAGCGCGATGCCGACGACGAGAAATACCGCCGCAATTGGAACGACGCCGCGCGGCAGCATCGTGCGTGAGGCGAAGAGGCCGACACCGTAGCAGCCGTACCAGACGCCGGGAAGTGCGGCAATCTCGCCACGCACGAGCAATGCGAAGGAGAAGCCGGCTCCCAACAGCAGCGCCGGAAGAATCGAGAGACCGACGGTGCGCGTCTGCCAGCGGTCGCGCGCGCTCGCATCGCTCCAGAACCAGTTGAGGATCGCGCCGTAGTTGATCATCGCAGCAAGCGCGGCGCACAGGAACCAGATCGCAAAATAGAGGTGCTCCTCATGCGTTCCGCTTGGAACCGGCGCGATCGCGCGCTGCACGAACCCCGCCACCACGGCCAGGCCGCCGGAGAGCATCGCCGCCACGCCGGAGTAGCCTTTGAAGCGCTGCGCCATCGCCAGGCGCTCGCGCACCTCGGCGATGTCGGAGAGGGCTCGTTCCAACTCGGTCACACCTACTTTGTACCACAAAGTCCAGCTCCCGGCCTGCGGGGGCACTGATCTTATCGTGGGAGGCCCGGGAGCCTGCAGGCTCCGACAACGCGGCGCGGCACTGCTGGACTTGACCCTCGGTGCCGCCGTCGCGCTCACGACTTTCGGCCTCCTCGTCTCGCTCCTTCACACCCTCGCCACGGCCTCGGCATCCCGCCATGCGATCATGCTCGCGCGCACCGGCACCGAGCAGTTGCTCGACCGGATGCGCAGCGAGGCGGCGAGCGCGTGGAGCATCGCGGTTCCCGCAAACGACGTTCAAGGGCAAAGCAACGCCGACGGGCATGAAATCGACTTCACGACGCAGGACGCCGCACGGCGTACCTATCACTGGGCCTATCGGTACGATGCCGCCGCGCAGACCGTCACTCGCTACGCCGTCGCGCCGGGTGCTCCACCGGAATCCGGCGCCGTGCTCTCCGGCGTCACCGCGTTCTCCGCGCGAGGTTTTGCGGCCACCGCGATCGCCGATGCGTCGAGCCCGATCTACGACCCGCTCTTCGCGGGCACTTCTGTCGTACCGGTATCATACGAACTGAATGACGGCAGCGTCGCCGGAAACGGCTTCGTCGATCTCTCCATCGCGGCGGCCGGCTTTTCTCGCAGCGAGTTGCTCTCCACGAGCGTTGCTCCGACTCAGTTCACGGTCGTGATCGAGTACACGCCGGCGCCCTAAGAGAGCGCCGTTCTTCCCTCTAACGACTTTGCCAGAGTGATCTCGTCGGCGTAGTCGAGATCGCCGCCGATCGGCAAGCCGTAGGCCAAGCGCGTTACCGCAACGCCGAGCGGCGCGATCAGGCGCGAGAGATAGAGCGCCGTTGCTTCACCCTCGGCATTGGGATTCGTGGCGATGATGATCTCCTTGGGATGCTCGGTCTCGATGCGATTCAACAACTCACGGATGCGCAGTTGCGCGGGCCCGATGCCGTCGATCGGGGAGATCAAACCGCCGAGCACGTGGTAGCGGCCCTTGTACGATCCGGTGCGTTCGATCGCGTAGACATCCTTCGCCTCGGCGACGACGCAAATCGCCGCCTCGCGGCGCTCGTCGGTGCAAAGATCGCACGGGTCGTCCTGCGTCAGCGAGAAGCACACCGAGCAGAAACGCACCTGGTCTTTCATGGCCAAGATCGCGTCGGCAAGCGCCAGTGCTTCGTGGCGCGGCCGCGAGAGGAGATAGAAGGCCAAGCGCGCCGCGGTCTTCGGTCCGATCGTAGGAAACTTACCGAATTCGTCGATGAGCGCCTGGAGGGGCCTGGCAACCGCGCCTGGAGCGGGCATCGAAGACCTCAGACGACTCCGGGGATGCGCATGCCGCCCGTCACCGCGCCCATGCGCTTCTGCGACTCGGCGGCGACGCGCGCGAGCGCGTCATTAGTTGCGACCAGGATGAGATCCTCGAGCGTCTCCACATCGTTCGGGTCGATCGCTTCGGGTGCGATCTTCACCGATTTCACCTGATGGTCGCACGTCATCTCGATCGCGACCGCACCACCGGCGGCGCTTCCGGTGACGATGGTCGCCGCCAGCTCCTCTTGCGCCTTGAGCATCTCGGCCTGCATCTTCTTGACTTGGGCCAGCATGTTTGCAGGGTTCATGACTTCTCGCGTATCCGCTCGCTCGCGTAGTTGAAGAGTTCGTCGGGATCTTCGAGATCAGGTGTCGCGGTCTTTGCGCGGATCGAGCCGTCGACGCGCAACTTCACGTGCAACGGCACGCCGAGCACGTCTTCAATCGCGCGCTCGATCAGTGCGACGTGACCGCGCAGCACGTCCGCGAAGACCTCCTGGGGAAGCGCAAGCGTGACCGCGCCGCCGTCAACCGCCTCGACGACCGCACGAGAGAGCGGCGCGCGCAGTGATTGGCGCTGCCCTTCGACCTTGCCGCGAATGCTCTGCCATGCGGCGCGCACGCGTTGCAGCGACATCGCCGGCGACGCGTCAGGCGCGGTCTTCGCAGGCGCCTCGACCGCGCCGCTTTTGCCTGCCCCGCTCGGGATGATGGGAGCGGCGCGTTCGACCGCCGGTTCAATCCGGGCTTCGCGTTCCTCGAGCGCCGCGACGCGCGCGGCGAGGGCATTGAGCGTCGGGTCCTCCTGCGCGAGCACGAATCGCAGCAGGGCGGTCTCCAATTCGAGTCGCGGATTGCCCCCGCTGCGGGCTAGAGCGAGCGCATCCGAAAGCACGCGCAGCGCGCGGACGATCGTCGCCTGCGGGATCTCGGGCGCGCGCCGAGCGGCACGTTCCGCATCCTCGGGTGCGAGATCGCGCGCCAGCAGCGCAGGGTCAACGCGCGCGACCAGCAGGTTTCGAAACTCGGCGATCAGAGAGCGGTTCAGGACCTGCATATCGGCTCCGGCATCGCTCGCCTCTTCGATCGCACGCATCACCGCGGCGGCGTCCTGCGCGAGCACCGCCTCGAGCAGCGAGCGTGCGCGTTGCAGCCCGGCGGCGCCGAAGGCGAGATCGATCGTACGCGTGTCGATGCTCTCGCCGTCGGAGGCGGCGAAAGCGGCGGCTTGCTCCAGCATCGTGAGGGCATCGCGCAAGCCGCCGTCGGCTCGATAGGCGATCGCGGCGAGCGCCGCATCGTCAATTCGAATTCCTTCCGCATCGGCGATGTGGCGCATGCGTTGGATCATCACCGGAATCGCGATGCGTGCAAACGCGTAGCGCTGGCAGCGCGAGAGGATCGTGACCGGCAAACGCTCGGGTTCCGTGGTGGCGAGGATGAAGACGACGTGCGGCGGAGGCTCCTCCAGCGTCCGCAGAAAAGCGTTCGCTCCTTCCTTCGTCAGCATGTGCGCCTCGTCGATGATATAAATCTTCATACGCATCGATGCTGGAGCGAACTTTACCGCATCGCGCAGGGCGCGAATCTCGTCGATGCCGCGATTGCTTGCAGCATCGATCTCGAGTACGTCCAGCGCGTTGCCGTCGATGATCGCGCGGCAGTTCTCGCAGGTATTGTCGGGAGTCGGCGTCGGGCCGGCGACGCAGTCGATACAGCGTGCGAGGATCTTCGCAGCGGACGTCTTTCCGGAGCCGCGGGGTCCCGAGAAGAGATAGGCGTGTGCCAGTTTTCCGCCGGAAAGAGCGCTGCTGAGCGTGCGAACCACGGCGTCCTGGCCGACGAGTTCGGAGAAGCTCTTCGGGCGCCACGCGCGATAGAGCGACACTCTGGAGGGGGGGTGCATCGAAGGTCTCTAGGAGTACGCAGCGCCGTTTGGGAGCGCCTGCCGGGGGGTAGACCCTTAAGATCGGAACCCTTCCGTTCGATAAGAGGTATAGAAGAGCGGAGGGTCATTCCTCAGCCGACTTTGGATTACTCGCTCCCAGGAAGCTGGGCTAAGATTTGATTTCAATGAATAGGGTGAATTTGCAACAGGCGCTTACCGAGAAGTTCGGTTTCGAGCGCTTCTATCCGGGCCAGGAAGAGGTGATCCTCCGCGTCCTCGACGGGAAGGACACGCTCGCGATCTTGGCCACCGGCGCAGGAAAGAGCCTCACTTACCAACTGCCGGCGCTCCTCCTCGACGGCACCACCGTCGTCGTCAGCCCGCTCATCGCGCTGATGAAGGATCAGGTCGATATGCTGCGTCAGCGTGGGATCACCGAGGTCGTCGCCCTCAACTCGACCCTCTCGGAAGATCAGGAGACGGCGGCCCGCGCGCGCATCGGCACCGGCCGCGTGAAGATCGTCTACACAACGCCGGAGAAACTCGAGGATGAAGCCTTCCTCTCTCTGTTGCGGTCGATCGAGGTTCCGCTCTTCGTCGTCGACGAGGCGCACTGCATCAGCCAGTGGGGACACGATTTCAGACCGGCGTATCTCGCACTCGGTCATGTGATCGACCGGCTCGCGAGGCCGGCGGTGCTGGCGCTGACCGCGACGGCGACGCCGGCCGTACGGGAAGACGTCCTTCACCAGCTGGGCATCGAGCACGTCAAGCCCATCGTCAAGGGTTTCGATCGTCCGAACCTCGTATACGAGGCGTGTAAGGCCGACAAGGAAAGCGACAAGCTCAAGCTCATCGCCCGTCTCTTCTCCGGAGAGAACGCGCTCGAGGGCACCGGCATCATTTATACCGCCACGATCAAGAACGCGCTCGAAGTGCAGCGCTATCTCTCCGAACAACTCGACGTCCCGGCCGCGGTCTACCATTCGAAGTTGCACAAAGAGGATCGCACGAGGGTCCACGAGTTGTTCATGGACGAGAAAATTCGCGCCGTCGTCGCCACCAACGCCTTCGGGCTCGGCATCGACAAGCCGAACATCCGGTTCGTCGTCCATTACGATCTGCCGGGATCGATCGAAGCCTACACGCAGGAAGCCGGGCGGGCGGGCCGCGACAGCGAACCTTCGCGCTGTATCCTCATCTACCGTATGAGCGACACGCGCGTGCAAAATTACTTTCTTACCGGCAAGTATCCGGACATCGAGGAGGTCCAGCGCGTCTTCGGAACGATCGAGGTCTTCGGCGACCAGAGCGACGGCGTCTCGATGACCGATCTACGCAAGATCCTCCAGTTGCCGCTCACGAAACTCAAAGTCATCCTGGCATTGCTCAAGAAGTCGGGCTACATCGAGCCCCTCGGCCGTTCCGCCTACGCATTGACGGAAGCCGTGCGCAAAAACCGCGACCTCGTCCTGAGCCTCGCGAACTACGAGACCAAGAAGTCGTACGATCAGAGCAAACTCGCGATGATGCTCCAGTACGCCGAAAGCGCGGTCTGCCGCCGCCGCTTCATCCTCAACTATTTCGGCGAGGACTTCGACAAGGTCAAGTGCGATGCGTGCGACAACTGCCTGCGCGTTTGGGCGGAGGGGACGTACGAACGCTGGGCTGCCGGCCCGTACAAGATCGCCGAAGTCGTCTTTCACCCGAAGTTCGGCACCGGCACCGTCGAGCGCATGGAGCGGGATCTCGTCACCGTTCTGTTTCCGAGCTTCGGTTACAAGACGTTGCTCGTATCGGCAGTCAACCGAGTCGAACCCAAAATCGCCTAGTGGGCCACTAGGGAGAGCGATGCGGCGCAATGCGATGCGGATGTTCGCGGGCGCGATCGCACTCATGGGTGTGATCGCCGCGGTCTCACCGCACGCCGCCGGGCAGGTCCAGCCCGGCC
>DATCTQ010000019.1:0-5397 GCA_036567865.1 Candidatus Tyrphobacter sp.
CGCAGGTCCAGCGCAAAGGCGCGCGCATCGGCCGCACCGAGTTCGCGCGCACGCTTCGCCACCGATTCCAAGCGGTCGAGGCGGCGCGCCGCGACCGCTAGCCGGACGCCTTCGGCCGCGAGGCCGAGTGCGACTGCTTCGCCGATCCCCGAACTCGCGCCGGTGACGAGCGCGACGCGACCGCGAATTTCCAACTCCATCGCCGGTTCCCCTTATCACATCGGTAGATGCATCCTCTTGCGACACGGAGCGTTCTCTGCTATCCTGGCCCGGTCGCCGGGGCGGAGAGCGACTCTGCACCCGAGCGAGACTATCCTGAGCAAGGAGTTTCCATCGTGCCTCTCACCAAAGAGCAGAAGACGGAGATCGCAGGCAAGTACGGCCGCGCTCCGACTGATACCGGTTCCGCGGAAGTGCAGATCGCGGTCCTCACCGCCTCGATCAACCAGCTCACCGAGCACCTCAAGACCCACAAGAAAGATCATCACAGCCGCCGCGGCCTCTTGCTGCAGGTCGGCCGGCGGCGTGGGCTGCTCAACTACTTGCAGCGCACCGATTTGGAGCGCTATCGCAAGCTCATCGGCGACCTCGGGCTTCGCCGCTAGTCTAGTAGCCTAGAGCGGCGCCTGAGGATTGCCGGCGATCGCTTCCCCCCTCCAGGGCGTGCGTGCGCGGATTCACGACGATCGCCTGCGCCGAGCCCCACGACGAAAATTCGTGCAACGTGTAGCCGTCGGTGCGCAGCCTCTGCATGGTTTCTTCGTCGAGCGCCCCGGGCTCGTATTGGATCTCGTCGGGGAACCACTGCACGTGGATGCGCGGTGCGTCGACGGCTTGTGCGACGTTCATGCGATGCTCGAGCACGTCGAGCAAGGTTTCCACCACGATGGTTATGATGCGCGAACCGCCGGGACTTCCGGTCACCATGACGAGATGCCCGTTGCGCGTCACGATCGTCGGTGCCATCGAAGAGAGCGGCCGTTTGCCGGGAGCGACCTCGTTGCGCTCCCCCTGCACCAAGCCGTACATGTTCGGTTCGCCCGGCTTCGCGGTGAAGTCGTCCATTTCGTCATTGAGCATGAAGCCGTCGACCATGACGCCCGCCCCGAACCAAGCGTTGAGCGTGTACGTTACCGCGACCGCGTTGCCCGCGGCATCGACGATCGAGTAGTGCGTCGTCTGTTCGTGCTCGTGCACGATCGGACCCAATCCGGGGTGCACGTCGCGCGAAGGTGTGGCTCGCTTGGGGTCGATCGAGTCGCGGAGGCGCGCGAGATACACCGGTGCCAGCAGTTGCGCCACGGGATTGTGCACGAAGGCGGGATCCGCCAAGTAGGCATTGCGGTCGGCGTATGCGCGGCGTTCGGCTTCAGCCACGACGTGCACCTCACGCTCGCCATGCCACGGCCACGCTCCGACCGGATAGGGTGCGAGGATGCCGAGGATCTCGCAGAGCGTTACCCCGCCGGAACTCGGCGGCGGTGCGACCGTCAGCACGTATCCACGGTACGGGCAGTGCAACGGCACCGACTCTGCCACCGCATAGTGCGCGAAATCCCGTAGGCTCAGGATGCCGCCGCCCGTATCGCTCGCCGCGACGATCGCCCGCGCGATCGAGCCCTCGTAGAACGCGCTTGCCCCGTCTCGCGAAATTTGTCCAAGCGTACGCGCGAGTTGCGGCTGTCGCAGGACGTCGCCGTCGCGCGGCAGCGGCCCGGTCATCTCCCCGCGCTCGAGACGAAAGCCGCGCGCGAGGCGAATCGCGGGCGCCATGAGCGCGGCGCGCGACATCGTGCCGTACTCTCGCCGCGCGGTTTCCAGACCGAGCACCGTCCCGGGAACGCCGACGGCAAGCCAGCCGTTGCGCGATCTCATCGGCTCGACGTTTCCGTGCGCATCGAGATACATGTCGCGCGTCGCGCGCAGCGGCGCCTCCTCGCGAAAGTCGATGAAACGCTCGCGTCCGTCGCGCAGGCGAACGAGCATGAAACCGCCGCCGCCAATGTTTCCGCAGCACGGATCGACGACCGCCAGGGCGTAACCGACGGCGACCGCCGCGTCGACCGCGTTGCCGCCGCGCTCGAGAATCTCGCGGCCGACCTCCGAGGCGAGATGCTGCTCGGTCACGACCATCGCATGCGGTTCCACGACCGGTCCGGCATCGGGCCAGTTTATGAGTGCACCCGACGCTCGACCCGACAAGCACAGGGCGATCGCGAGCCCCATGAACAAACGTATTCGATTCACTCCATACACTCCGCGAACTCACGAAACTTCGCCATCTGCCCCTCCCGTTCGCTCCAGGCTGCGATTCGCTCCATACGGATTGCTCCGCTCCGCGCGACCGCCGTAGCTACGACCAGGCTTTGCCGGTCGTTCCAAAAGTAAAATCCCGCCAAACGATCTCGCACACTGTCGGTGCGGTCGAGGATGTGCAAAACCTCGCCGTCGCGCCGGATCGTATCCCAAGACTGTACCAAATCGTCACCAATGCCAAACGGCCCCCTCGGGAAGTCGACCGTGTAGGGATTCTCGGGATGGTGATAGGCTCCGGCGGCATAGTAGTAGCCGAGCCCGCTTAATGCAGCCGCTCCGTTCGCATCAGGGCGCTCGAACTGAATCATGAAATCGGCGTCATACGATTGGTATTGATTCGGCGCGTAGTACTGCGCAGCCGATCCGCCGGTAAGCACGGCGGTCACGCCCACCGCATCGAGTGCGGTGCAAACCGCAAAGCAAACGTCGGTCAGCGAACTGCCGGCAGTTATCATAGCGGCTTTTCTCTCCGCCGCGGGCGGCGCCGAACCGATGCTGCCGCCTCGATGAGCTCGCGCCTCCCTGCCGACGCCTTTAACAGGAACCGGCGCAACTCTTCGGCGCCGTAGAATCGCGGGTTCAGCGCAACGCGCCGGGTGCGCCCTATCAAACGGGTGGAGATGACACCTTCCCGTTCGAGCGCGTCGACGGCGGACTGGACGGCGAAGAGCCCCGCATCGAGCAGCCGCGAAAGCTCGCGCGGATAGCTATCGCCCAGCAATGCGAGCAGTACCAGGATGCCCGAACGCGTAGGACTGCCGAAGAGCGCAAAGGCTGGTGCGAGTGGCCTCGGACGACGTCCTCTGGGAGCCGACCGACCAACATTGCTAGTCACATGACCAATAATACAGGTCGTTGTCAAGAACGGCAAGGCCGCGTAGCGCGCCATCCCGAACGGGGGAGCTTCACAATAAAACGACTTTCACACAGAATCTAGGAGTAATCGTGCCCGAATCCGTGACCCTGACGGTCGGCGGGCGCACGATGGTCATCGAAACCGGTGAGCTGGCGAAGCAAGCAAACGGCTCCGCGCTGGTTCGATATGGTGACCAAAATGTCGTGCTCTGCGCCGTCACCGCCTCCGAGCATGCTCGTGAAGGCATCGACTTCTTCCCCCTGACTTGCGACTTCGAAGAGCGCATGTACGCCGCCGGAAAAATTCCGGGCGGCTACATCAAGCGCGAAGGCCGGCCGCCCGAGCATGCCGTGATCGCTTCGCGGCAGATCGATCGCCCGATTCGCCCGCTCTTCCGCGAGGGCTTCCGTAACGACGTACAGATCGTTGCGACGGTGCTCTCCATCGATCCGGAACTGGATGCCGACGTCATCGGCGTCTGCGCCGCCGGCGCAGCCCTTGCGTTCTCCGACATTCCGTTCGACAAGACGGTTGCCGCGGTGCGTATCGGCCGCGACGAAAGCGGCGAATACCTGTGCAACCCGACGCTGCCGCAATGCGAAAGCGGCGGCATGGACATCGTGATCGCGGGAACCGCAGACGCGGTGATGATGGTGGAGGGCGGCGGCAACGAGATATCCGAAGAGGACTTCCTCGGCGCCGTCGATTTCGCGCACGGCGAGATCAAGAAAATCGTCAAAGCGATCGATCAACTTGCAAAGAAAGTCGGCAAGAAAAAGCGCGAGTTTCCCGTCCATCTCCCGAGCGCCGAGCTCGAGAAGTGGGTCCGCAAGACGTTCGGCAAGGACGTCGCCAAGGCGATGCGTATCGTCGAAAAAGGCGAGCGCGAACGCGCCTTCGATCAGATCTCGATCGATGCGGCGTTGGAGCGGTGCGGAAAGAAGGACGACGAGACCCGCGCGCTGCTGGAACAGCCGCTCGGATCGAAGGACTTCAACAAGATCGTCAAAGCGATGGAAGAGGACGAGCTTCGCACGATGGTCGTCGACGAAAAAGTTCGTCCCGACGGCCGCAAGACCGACGAGATCCGTCCGATCTCGTGCAGCGTGCACTACGTCCCGCGAGTGCACGGCTCCGGTATCTTCACGCGCGGCCAAACGCAGGTCTTCACCGCGGCGACGCTCGGCTCGACCTCCGACGCACAACGCCTCGACGGCATCGTCGCACTTCCAAACAAGCGCTATATGCACTTCTACAACTTCCCGCCGTACTCGGTCGGCGAGACGCGGCCGATGCGTGGTCCCGGACGCCGCGAGATCGGACACGGCCACCTCGCGGAGCGTGCGCTCATCCCCGTTCTGCCGCCGAAAGAGGAGTTTCCGTACACGCTGCGCCTCATGAGCGAGACGCTCGAATCGAACGGATCCTCCTCGATGGCGTCGGTTTGCGCGTCGAGCCTCGCGCTGATGGATGCGGGCGTACCGATTCGCGAGCACGTCGGCGGCGTCGCGATGGGGCTCATCCTCAAGGGCGAGAAGTACCGCGTGCTCACCGACATCCAAGGCCTCGAGGACGCGCTCGGTGAGATGGACTTCAAGGTCGCGGGTACCAAGAGGGGCATCACGGCGATCCAAATGGACATCAAGGTCCAAGGCGTCACACTCGAGATCATGCGCGAGGCCATGGAGCAGGCACGCAAGTCGCGCCTCTTCATCATCGACAAACTTGCGGAAACCATCTCCGAACCGCGCGAGGAGCTTTCGAAGTTCGCGCCGCGGATGATCATCATCAAGATCAACCCGGAGAAGATCAAGGACGTGATCGGCCCCGGCGGCAAGATTATCAACAAGATCATCGCCGACACCGGCGTCACGAAGATCGACATCGAGGACGACGGCAGCGTCTTCATTACCGCGCTCGACGGCGAATCCGGCGAGAAGGCAAGGGCGATCGTAGAATCGATCACCAAGGAGATCCTCGTCGGCGAAAGTTACCTCGGCAAGGTCACGCGCATCATCAACATCGGAGCCTTCGTGCAGATCGCGCCCGGCAAGGAAGGCTTGGTGCACATCAGCCAACTCGCTCCGACGCGCGTCGAGCGGGTCGAGGACGTCGTCAAAGTCGGCGACGAGGTCATGGTGAAGGTCATGGAGATCGATCATCAAGGCCGTATCAATCTCTCGCGCAAGGCGCTCCTCAATGGCGCCAGCGAGGACGATCGCGGT
>DATCTQ010000020.1:0-18068 GCA_036567865.1 Candidatus Tyrphobacter sp.
GTGATCGTGCAGCAGCGCGAG
Source organism: Candidatus Tyrphobacter sp. (assembly GCA_036567865.1). Classification (GTDB taxonomy): domain Bacteria; phylum Vulcanimicrobiota; class Vulcanimicrobiia; order Vulcanimicrobiales; family Vulcanimicrobiaceae; genus Tyrphobacter. The sequence continues at coordinate 22 of DATCTQ010000020.1, forward strand.
CCGCGCGCGCTCAATCCCGAACTCGAAAACGGCACGAGTTCGATGGAATGGGGGCAGCTACTCTTCTCCTACCTCGTGACATGGAACGACAAGGGGCAACTCGTCGGCGACGTCGCGACCGAGGTGCCGACCTATGCGAACGGCGGCATCAGCAAGGACGGCCGCGCGATCACCTATCGGTTGCGGCGCGGCGTGCGCTTCTCCGACGGCAAGCCGTTGACCGCCGCCGATTGCGTCTACACGATCCGCGCGATCCTCGATCCGAGCAACAACGTTCAGTCACGCTACGGCTACGACCGCATCGCCTCCGCGACCGCGCCGAATCCATCCACGCTCGTCCTCAAACTGCGCCAGCCGTTCGCGCCGCTCGTCTCGCTCGTTCTCGCCGCGCAAGACTTCCCCATTCTCCCGAAACACGTGCTTGCCGCTTATTCGAACTTCAACGATATCCTGTTCGATTCGAAACCGCTCGGCTCGGGGCCGTTCGTCGTGCGGCGCTGGCTGCGCGGCGATCGCGTCGAGATGGACGCGAATCCGCTCTATTTCCGCGGAAGGCCGGGCATCGCGCACCTGACGATTCGCTTCGTCGCCGACGGCAACACCGCGATCAACCAACTGCGCACCGGCGAGGCCGACGGCTTCTTCGACGATCTCGACACGAATAATTACCCGACGTTGCGAAGCGTGCCGGGTATGCGCGTCACGCTCACGCCGCTCAACGAGGTCGGGTCGCTGATCTTCAACACGCAGGATCCGATCACGGGCGACGTGCGCGTGCGGCAGGCGCTCGCGCAGGCGATCGACATGCAGGCGCTCGTGAACAAAGCCTATCGCGGCGCAGAGCAACCGCACGACGCCGGACGCGGCCTCTTCCAATGGGCGTACGATGAGCGCGCCTATCCCGACGTGCGCTACGATCCGGCGCATGCGAGGCGCCTGCTCGACGCCGCAGGCTGGATTCTCGGCCCCGACGGCATTCGCCGCAAGAACGGCGTGCCGTTGCGACCGCTCTTGATCTTTCAGGCCGCGGTTATCGGCGACGAGGTGTTCTCCGCCGCCGTGCGCCAGTACGAGCTGGCGATCGGAGCGGACGTTTCACTCAAGGATTTCGACGTCGACACCTTCGTCGCGCCGCCCGAGGAAGGCGGCCCCGTCTACAGCGGCAAGTTCCAGATGGCGCTCTACCCGTTCGAGAACGGCAACGATCCCGACGTGATCGATCAGTTCGCCTGTTCGCACGTTCCGCCCAACGGCTACAACAAGTCGCGCTTCTGCGATCGGCGCGTCGACGCGCTCATGCTCGCCGCCCTGCGCACCTACGATCCCGCCAAGCGCAAAGCGATCTACGTCCAGCTCGAGAGAATCCTCGCGCAGCAACTGCCCATCGAGTTGATCTACCGAACGCGCGAGATCGACGCGTTCACGACGCGCCTGCGCGGCGAGAGCGTCTCCCCGACGGGACCGTTCTGGAACGCCTGGTCCTGGCACCTCGCGCCCTCGTGACGGTCGGCTATCAAGGCGAACCCGGCGCGTTCAGCGAGGCGGCAGCCCTCGCGCTGCTCGGCGACGTCGAGACCCGTGGATTCGTCACCTTCGACGACGTCGTGGACGCCGTTGAGTCTGGAGAGGTTGATACGGGACTGCTGCCATGCGAGAACACGATCTACGGATCGATTGCGAGAACGTACGACCTACTTCTCCAGCATCCGACGCTGCACATCGTGGACGAGACGACGCATCGCATCGTGCAGTGTCTCGTCGGCGTCCACGGCGCAACGCTCGAGACGATTCGCGTTGTTGCGTCACACCCGGTTACGCTCGAGCAATGCCGCGGATTCTTTCGCAAGAATCCGCAGCTCCGTGCCGAGATCGTCGAGGATACCGCCGGGGCAGTGCGCGAGATCGTCGGGCGCAGCGATCCGCACCGCGCTGCCGTCGGATCGGCCCCCGCGGCGCAGCGGTACGGCGGCTCCGTCATCGCCGAGAATATCGCCGACGAAGCCGAGAACGTCACGCGGTTCTTTCTCGTCTCTCGCGACTCGAAGCCGCGGCAAAACCTCGGACGCGCCTGCCTTGCGATCGTGCTCCCGCACGAACCCGGCAGCCTCCACCGCGCGCTCGGCGAAATCGCGGCACGAGGCTACAATTTGCGCTCGCTCATCGCCCGCCCCCGGCAGGCGCGGCCGTTCGAATATGTCTTCTACCTCGAGATTGACATAGGCCCTGGCACGGCCGGAGCCCTTGCCTCAACATCCGGTCGCGAATCCCGGATCTTAGGCAATTATTGAGAAGTCTGCGCGCCTATGGTCACCACGGCATGCGCCCGGTCGCGAATACGATCTACGACTCGATCGCCCCGTCGTATGGTTTACTGTAAGAAGCGGGGTTACCGAACATCGTACACGTGTAGCAGCGTGGCGATAATATCGCCTTCGTCCGTAGGCCTGAGGTCCTCGCGGAAGTTTCCACGATCCGCCTCTCCGTCGGTATCGAAGACAAGCGCGACATCATCGCCGACCTAGAGCAGGCGCTACGCTAACGCAACGCGCAGACGACCGCGTGCGTGGGGAAACGGTCAACATTGGGGCGTTGCAACTCGACGGCGGGGACGTGCTTCCTGCCGTCGAGCAGCGGGTCACCGTCTACAGCGACGCGCGCGCAGGCCGGGTCGCGCTGATCGCCCATGCGCTCACCGGCTCGAGTCGCGTGCAGGAATGGTGGCCGGGATTAGTGGGCGCGGGAAGGTTCTTCGACCCCGCGCGATGGTGCGTCGTCGGCATCAACTCACTCGGCGGCTGCTATGGTTCGACCGGCCCCTCGAATCCCGGCGAAGGAGCGCCGACGCCGTTCCCCGGCATCGGCGTGCGCGACATGGTTCGCGCACAGCAGCGCGCATTGGCATTGCTCGGCATCAAGCGTTTCACCGTTGTCGTCGGCGGCTCGCTCGGCGGCATGCAAGCCCTGCAGCGGGCGCTCGATTTCCCGCTTCAAGTCGATCGAGCCGTCATGATCGGCGCGCACGATCACCACAGCCCCATGGGCATCGCGCTCAACGCGTTGCAGCGTGAAGCGCTCGCGCTCGACCCGCGGCGCGGCCTCCGCCTTGCGCGCAAGATCGCGATGCTCACCTACAAGTCCGAGGAACTCTTGCGCGAGCGCCACGAGCGGCGCCGCGACCGGAACGGTCTGGATCGCTTCGACGTCGAAGGCTACCTGGAGCATCAAGCCGATCTTTTCGAACGCCGCATGGACGCGCAGACGTACGCCTTGCTCACCCGCGCGATGGGCGGCTTCGACGTGCGCGAAGCACCCGCGCCGAGCGCTCCCGAACTCCTCTTCATCGGCATCTCATCGGATTGGCTCTTCCGAGCGCAGGACGTTCGCGCCGCTGCAGAGCGCTTTGCATCCCTCGGCACGCGGTCGCGCTACGCGGAGCTGCGGAGCGGCCACGGTCACGACGCTTTCCTTGCCGAGCCGGATTCCCTCGCGAAGATCCTCGACGATCCGTCAGGATAAAACGGCGACTTTACCGGTATGCAGGTCGTAGACACCGCCGACGACATGCAGAGCGCCGTTTTGCACCGCCTCGGCGACGATGGAAGAGCGCTGTGTCATCGCCCGCACGTTGCGCTTGACGTTCTCCGAGACGGCGTTCGCGATCGAGTCTCCGTGAAGGCCTTTCGTCGCCTTGGCGGCGGGCTCGATCGCCACCACTAAGTCCTGAATGTGACCGGGCTGCGACGTGCCGCTTTTGACATACGAAACCGCGGCACTGACGGCCCCGCAGCTCGAATGACCCAGGACGAGGATCAACTTCGATTTCAACACCGCGACCGAATACTCGACGGAGCCGAGTCCGTCGTCGGTGAGGAAGTTGCCCGCGACGCGAACGACAAAGAGATTCCCCGGAATCTGATCGAAGATCGTCTCGACCGGAACGCGCGAATCCGAACAGCCGAGCACGACGGCAAACGGATTCTGCCCGTGTGCGAGTTCCGCGATTCGCGCCGTAAGCGGAGCGCATTCCGGCTTCCCCGCCGCAAAGCGCGCGTTGCCCGCCTTCAGCTTGGCAAGCGCTTCGGCCGGCCTTGCGGCTTCCATCGGGGGCCCGCCGCCCGCAGCCTCGGCGACGCGCATCGAGCCGAGTCCGGTCATATAGGTCGCCCCGAGGGCGAGTGACGTCGTTTTCAGGAAGGCGGCGCGCCCGCAACCATCCACTTGATTTTTCATCGAGAGACCTCCTTTAGCCAGGGCCGATGATCCAGGTCGGCATCCACATCCGCACGTGCCACGCGTTGTAGCTGAGGGGCCACGCCGAGAGCACCGGGAAGAAAAACACGAACGCCGCAGCGATGAGGCCGACGATGCCGACGACCGAAGCGTAACCGAAAATACGGCGATCTATCACCCACGCCCAAAGATGCGGCATGTCCGCAACGCTCCGCAATTTCGGGAACGGAAGCGCCTGCGCGGCGTTCGCCCAACTCCAGATCCGTTGCAAGACGATCGCGTTGCAGAGGCAAATCAGCGGAATGTCGACGTAGAAATGATACTCCCACGCCAACCGCGGCGATTTCATCCACGGCAGCCACTGCAAGAGGTAGGTGACGACCAGCAAGGCATACGCCTTGTTTCGTTCGCGCCAGGCGAGAACGCCGACAAACGGTACGCAGAAGAGGCCGAACCATAGGTTGAGGGGATTCGGCATCGAGGTGATTTCGTAGATGCAGCATTGCTTGTTCGGGTCGCGTTCCGTGCGATCCTGACTGCGTTGATCCTCGTAGTAGTAGGCGACCGGCACGTAGTCGAACGGCCATTCGAACCACTTCGACGCATACGGATGCGTGGCGGTGAGGTGCGCGTGGTAATCGTACATGTTGTACTGCCGCATGACGACGTCGTTGACGTTGTGGACCTCGTTCGGGTCCGGTGCTTGGCGAACGAGATCCGGGATCCAAACCGAGCCGTACACCGTCAGCGCGACGAAAACGATGGTCACGAGCGCGCCGTCGAGCCAGAACCCGCGCGGATTCCCCCAAAGCGCCGGGCGCTTTGCGAAGAAACAACGCTGGAGAAAGACGCCGATCAGGATCACGAAACTGACGCCGAAGCCCATGACGCCGTACCACTTCGAACTGACGAGCACCCCGAGCGCCAGCGTGAACAGCAGCAGCCACAACTTCGCGCTGCGTCCGTCTTCCACGGCATCGCCGCTCGTCGTGCGGGCGTTCGCATACGACGCGGTCCCCACCCGCGTAGCATATTCTACGCCATCGCGGCGATAGGTGATCTGCAGCTCCTCCTGCGCGAGAACGAGATTGCTGCCCCGGGCACGCGTCAGCTCGCCGCGGCGCGGTTTGCCCTTCCCGATGATGCCTCCGTCGACCGTGTGCATCTCCCCGCCGCTCGCGCCATCCAGCGCGTACGAGCCCTCCGCGAAGGTCATTTCGCGGGAACCGTCGCCGAAGAGCCGAGGGAACGCGACGTTGCGAATCAGCAGATAGAATCCGCACGCGAAGTAGAACGTCGAGACGAGCAACGCGCCGGGTCCTTGAGTTCGGCTACCCGAGACGGACATCCAGAGCGTAAACCACGGCCAGCCGAAGACGACATGCTGGGCGAGGTCGAAGAGGAGCATCGCGAGCGCTCCCGCGACGATCGCGGCGAGCGCCCCTGCGGCGTGCAGCGCAGGCGGCACGACGACATGCGGCCGCTGCTCCGATTGCGAGGCGATCCAGAAGCGGTAAAATGCGTAGACCGCGGCGAGCGCAAAGAAGACGACGAAGCCTTCCGGCGTCGCGATCCGCGATTGAACGTAGTGCATGCCGTCGAGCATGAGAAAGCCCGCCGCGACGGCGGCCCAGACCGTCGAACCGGTGACGCGCTTCCCGAAGGCATAAAGCAGCATCACCACCAGCGCGCCGAAAAGCACGTCGAGGAATCGCCAGCCGTGCGAGTTATCACCGCCGTGCAGCCCGCCGAACATCCACGTCGAGAGCGTGATGAGGAGTTTGGTGAGCGGCGGGTGCGTGTTCTCGTAGATGCGGAGGTTCTTCAGATACTCTTCCGCAGCGCGAGCGAAATAGACCTCGTCGAAGATCTTGTCGGTCGGTTTCCAGTACCACTTCGGAATCGCGAACGAGATGAGGAAGCTCGCGACGCCGAGTACGCCCATAACGACGTAATCGAGCGGTTTGCGCAGCGTCGCCAGGCCTTCGCGCGGATCGAACCAGTTGCGCGAACGCGGCTTCTGCGCCGCCGTGGCGGCCCGCTCCGTCTCCTCACCCGTGCCTAAATAGACGTATCCGAGATAGAAGAACGCGACCACGTTGATCAGCGCGAGCGCGAATGTCCACGGCCCCCAGAGATTCGCGGCGTCGACGCCCGCCTGCGGCGAGCCGGTCATCAGCGCGATGTATTGCCACGAGTAGATGAGATTCGCCCAAAAAACCGCGGAGAGGCCGATCGCGCACCAGAGATAGCGACGCGCGAGCGGCAGGCAGGCGATGACGAAGAGCACGCCGTCGTACATGTAGCGTTCGTGCATGCGCGTCGCCAGCGTGAAGAACGCGAGCAGCGCAAGCGCGCTGCCCTCGAGCAGCGCTCGCGGGGTCTTCGCTTGTACGTACCGCCAAACGATGAGTGCCAACGCAACGGCGAGCAGCACGATCCCCCAGGTCGCCTGCGTCACGAACAACGTGCGCGCGCTATCGGGCTGCCAAAATCTTGCGCCGTGGATCGAGAGGGTCCACAGGTTGAACGCGTTGACCGTGTTGTACGGATAGACGTTCGTGCCGAAGCTCAAGCGCTCAAGCAGCCATGCGATGGCCGCGATCGGGTTCGAAGGATGAAACGGCTCGACGAGCAGGACGGTAACGACGATCGCGGCCACGATGCCGTACGCGGTTGCGCGCACGCGTAAGGCCATGCGGCGCCGATCGGTAAACGCGAAAGCGATCATCAACGGCAGCAACACTGCCGCTTGGGGCTTCACGAGCAGGCAGTACGCGAGTGCGAGCCAGCCCGCCCCGATCCACAACATCGCGCGGGCCGTCTCCTCGAAATCGTCGCTGCGCAGCAGCGCGTAGACGGCGAGCAGAGCGAAGAACGCCGCGACGGAGTCGACTTGGCCCCAGAGCGCGGAGATGAAGATCACCGCGGGGTTGAGCACGAAGAGCGCGGCGGCGCCGAATGCCCACCACGGCGAGGCGAAGCGCCGCACGAGCACGTACAGCAGTGCGCCGATGCCGAGATCGAAGAGGATCGCCGGCACCTTGACCAGTGCGCCCAGCACGCGGTAGCCGGGATCGTGCGCGCTGAAGAATCCCGACCAGATCCAGCCGACGATCCCGAGGATGTAGAAATACCCCGGCGGATAATCGAGGAAGCTCGTCGAACCGTAGAAGCGGCCGGGGCCGTGCGCGACGAGCGCCAGCGCCCAACTTTCGAAGCTCGCGATGTCGGTGCGGAAACCTTCCGCGTGAATGTACGCGAGGCGGATCAGCACCCCGGCGAGCAGCAACGCCGGAAGTGCCCACGATAGCGCAGCCTCGCGGGCCGGCGTCCCGGTGTTCGCCGTGACCTTCACGCGGTCTTGAGAACTACGCCGCGGACTTGGGCGCGAGTTCGTTCATGCGCGCCTCGACCTGATCGACGAGCCACCCGGGCGTCGAAGCGCCGGACATCAAGCCCGCGATCTGTACGCCCTCGAACCACTCCGGTCGCACTTCATCCGGGCCCTCGATGTGGTGCGCCCGCGCGCCGTGCACTTCCGAAAGCTCCGCGAGATGCTTGGTGTTCGCAGAGGTCTTGCCGCCGACCACCACCATCACCTCGACTTCGCCGGCAAGGCGCAACGCCTCGCTCTGGCGATTGTTCGTATCGGTGCAGATCGTGTTGACGGCACGCACCTCGTAGTACTTCTCCGAGAGCGCGCGAACGATCGCGCTGAAACGCTCACGCGAATACGTCGATTGCACGACGACGCCGACCTTGCTCGATCTCGGCAGCGCCTCGACGTCTTCGACGTTCTCGATGCACCAGGCGCCGGGAACGTGGCTCAACGTACCCTTGACCTCGGGATGCTTGGGATCGCCGATCACCACGATCTTGTAACCGTCGCTCTTGAGACGCTCGGCTTGCACATGGATTTTCGTCACCATCGGACAGGTGGCGTCGAGAATCTCGAGCCCCTTCTCTTCGGCTTTTTCGAGAACTTCGACCGGAAGGCCGTGCGCGCGCACGAAGAGCGCGCCGGCTTGAACCTCGTCGACGGTGGCGGCGTCCTTCAAGCCGCGCTGGGCGAGCGATTCGACCATCTGCGGATTGTGCACGACGTGACCGAGCGTCGTCACGTCGTCACGTGCGGCGATGGCCTCCTCAGCCTTTTTCAGCGTGATCGCGACGCCGAAGCAGAAGCCCTGAACCTTGGCCTTACGGATTTCCATCGGCGCGCTCCGTCAGCGTTCGGATTTCCCTCATGATCGCGTCGGTGAACTTCGCTAGATCGTCGCGAGTTGCTTTCCGGCTGGGGTCCAGGCTCATCGGCCGTCCGAATGCGACTTTCATCGTACCGAACCGGGCCGCTCTCCCGCCGCCCACGACCGCGGCCGGCAGCACCGGGGCCTTGGCGATCGAAGCCAGGAGCGCGGCCCCCTGCCGCGCCTCCACCCCGCCGGTAAGGTTCCGAGCGCCCTCCGGAAATATCCCGACGGCGCCCCCGGCTCGCAGAACCTCGACCGAGCGCTTGATCGCACCAAGCGCACTGCCCTCGCGGTCAACCGGATAGGCGCCGACCGCGCGAATCAGCGGGCCGAAAACGGGGATCGCAAACAACTCCCGCTTGGCCATGTAGTAGATGCGGCGCGGACAGAACGCCCCGAGAATCGGCGGATCTAAGAACGAGACGTGGTTGCACGCGATGATCAGCGGTCCGTCCAGCGGAACGTTTTCCGATCCATACACGCGCGCGCGCCAAAGGACCCGCGCGACGGCATGGATGAGCAGCTTTGCGATCGAGTAGAGCATTTATGCGGTTGCGCGCGTGCGTTCGACGATGGCGCTGATTTCCTCGATGACCTGATTTGCCGACATGGCGCTGGAATCGATGACGTGCGCGTCGGATGCGGCGATCAGCGGTGCAACGGCGCGCTCGCGATCGAGACGATCCCGCTCCTCGATCTCTTCCTTCAGCCGGTGCGCCGACGCGTCGACCCCGGCGCGCTCCAGTTGCGCCCGGCGGCGCTCCATGCGAGCGGCCACGGAGGCGGTGAGAAAAATCTTCACGGCCGCGTCGGGCAGCACGACGGTTCCGATATCGCGCCCCGCCATCACGACGCTTCCACGCGCGGCGATCGCGCGCTGCGCCGCGACCATCGCCTCGCGCACTGCCGGATGCGCAGCAATCGTCGAAACGATCGCGGTGACTTCGTTCGACGCAAGCGTCGCTTCGTCAAGCTCGGTATCACCTGCGAAGATGCGGAAGCCGAGCGGCGCGGCGGCATCCAACTCGACGCGGACCAGCCCCGCTTCGCATAGCCGCCGAAGCGCGGCGGCGTTGTCGGCCTCGGTGCGCGTCCGCAACGCGAGGACCGTTAGGGCGCGGTACATCGCGCCGGTGTCCAGATAGAGGAGGTGCAAGCGTTTCGCGAGGCCGCGCGAGACCGTCGTCTTGCCGCTCGCGGCGGGGCCGTCGATAGCGACGTGAAGCTGCGTCGTGCGCATCGCGGTCCCTTTGGCGGTCCTTCGACTTCGCGCCTTCGGCGCTCGCGCAGGATGACAAGCATGAATTGCGAGCGAATGCCATGCCATGCCCAAGGCTCGAACGGTCTACTTCTGCTCGGCCTGCGGTTTCGAGTCGCCGCGCTGGCTCGGGCGCTGCCCGCAGTGCGAGGCATGGAACTCCTTCGACGAGCGTCCCTTCACGGTCGCAACCTCGCGGGGGATGACGCGCAGCATTTCGCGGAGCGTCAACGCTCCGGCGCCGCTGCACGAGATCGACGTGGCGCGTGTGGAGCGCATTCGCACGGGCATGCCCGAGTTCGACGCGGTCCTCGGCGGCGGCATCGTTCCCGGAAGCCTCATCCTGCTGGGCGGCGCGCCCGGCGCGGGGAAGTCGACGCTCGCGCTCCAGGTCGCCGCGCACGTGGCGCCGCGCGGGCCCGTGGTCTACGTCTGCGGCGAAGAATCCGCCGCGCAGGTGAAGTTGCGGGCGGGCCGCCTGCACATCGAAGCTCCGGTACTCGTGCTCGCGGAGACGAACTTGCGCGCCGTGCTCGACCAACTCGAAAACATCGCGCCGCTCGCGCTGATCGTCGACTCGATTCAGACCGTTTGGCTCCCCGAATCCGAAGCCTACGCCGGCAGCATCACGCAGGTTCGCGATACCGCGCAAGCCCTGATGGAGTTCTCGAAGCGCACCGGATGCGCGACGCTCATCGTCGGCCACGTAACCAAGGACGGGGCGATCGCGGGACCGCGTCTGCTCGAGCATCTCGTCGATACCGTTCTCTACTTCGAAGGCGATTCCAACGGCGAATATCGTATTCTGCGCGCGTACAAGAACCGCTTCGGATCGATCGACGAGATCTGCGTCTTTGCGATGCACGACACGGGTCTCTGCGAGGTCGCCGATCCATCCGAGTTGTTCGTCGCGCAGCGCGAGAATCGCCCGAGCGGTTCGTGCATCGTCGTTTCGATACTCGGCTCGCGACCCGTCCTGATTGAAGTGCAGGCGCTCGTCGGCGAGGCGAGCTACGGCACGCCGCGGCGTCTTGCAAATAACGTCGATCAGCAACGCCTCGCGATGATCCTCGCGGTGCTCGAGCGGCGCGCGGGCATGCAGCTCGGCTCGCATGACGTCTACGTCTCCGTCGCCGGCGGCTTGCGCGTGGTTGAGCCGGCTGCCGATCTCGGCATCGCGCTCGCGGTGGCGTCCGCCTTTCGCAACGTGGCGCTCCCGAACGATCTCGTTGCCTTCGGCGAGATCGGGCTCTCCGGCGAGTTGCGCCCCGTCAACGCTGGCGCTCGGCGCGAGGCCGAAGCGCGCAAGCTCGGATACGCAACCGTCATCTCGCCCGCCAATACGCCCGACATCTCTCACGCCATCCAAAGGATGTTTTGAGCGCCAGGAGTTTGTTCGAGTGCGTGCCCAATCTCTCCGAAGGGCGCGTTGCCAGAACGATCAACCTCGCCGTCTCCGCCGTCGAGCGTTGCGGCGCGCACGTGCTGCACCGCACGAGCGATGCCCTTCACAATCGCAGCGTGTTGACGCTCGCGGGCGACAAGGAGCAGATCCTCAACGCCTCGCTCGTGCTCACCGAGATCGCGCTCGACCGCATCGACCTGCGCCGCCACACCGGCCTGCACCCGCGCATGGGAGCGCTCGACGTGCTCCCCTTCGTTCCTCTCGGCTCCGCGAGCATGCGGGAAGCGGTCGAGTTGGCGCACGACGCCGGCGAGCGAATCTGGGAGCGCTTTCGAATCCCTTCCTTTTACTATGGCGAAGCCGCACTGCGCCCGGAGCGCCGTCTCCTTGCCGACGTGCGACCGAAGCCGGCCGGCCCTCCCGACGTCGGCGACGTCGCCGCGCACGAGAGTGCCGGTGCGATTGCGATCGGGGCGCGCGGCGTGCTGGTCGCTTTCAACGTCGACCTGGCAACCGGCGATCTCGGCGTGGCGAGGCATATCGCCCACGTGATTCGCGAGCGCCACGGCGGCCTGCGGACCCTGCGCGCGCTGGCCTTTGCGCTGCGGGGCGACGTCGTGCAAGTCTCGCTGAACGTGACGGACGAGCGGGTGACGCCTCTCTACCGCATCGTCGAAATCATTCGCGCCCTCGCGGCCGAGCGTGGCGTTGCCGTCCGGCGAAGCGAGCTGATCGGGTGCATCCCGTTCGCCGCGGTGCAATCGGCAGCGCTCTATGCCCTCGGCGTTGAAGATACGAGTATATGAATCTCACGCGCGCCGCCGCGACCGCCACCGCTCTTCTCCTCCTTGCAATGCCTCGTTCGGGCGTGAACGCCCAGCCAACCGCGCCCGGCGATCCCGGCATCTACACCACGCGTCTCCGCAACGGCTTGCAGGTCATCGCCGTCGAAGACCACGCGGCTCCCGTCGTCGAGTGCGCGATGTGGTACCGGTTCGGCTCGCTCGACGAAACGCCGGGCAAGACCGGCCTTGCGCACGCGCTCGAGCACATGATGTTTCGCGGATCCGAGCACATCTCCGCCGGAGGGCTCGACGACATCACGGAGCGGCTCGGCGCAGAGATGAACGGCCAGACGGATTACGACGACACCGAATTCTACTTCGTCATGCCCGCCGACAAACTCGACGTCGCGCTCGCGATCGAATCGGATCGCATGCAGCACGCGCTCCTGCGCCAATCGGATTGGAACATCGAGCGCGGCGCGGTGCTCTCGGAGCTCGATGACGACGCCGGTTCGCCATTCTTCGACCTGCTCTCACGCGTTCGAGCTGCGGCTTATCCGGGTCAGCCGAACGGGCGCGTGCCGATCGGGTATCGCCGCGACGTCGAGCACGCAACCGCTGCCGACATCGCGCGCTACTACCACGAATGGTACGCGCCGAACAATGCAACCCTCGTCGTCGCCGGCGACGTCGATCACGGCACCGTCTTTCGTAGGGCTCAGCAGTTCTTCGGCGCGATCCCCGCGCGCCGGATCCCGCAGCACCGTTACGCCGATCCGAAGCCCGCTGCCGGCGCGGTCGTCGAAGCGGCCTTCCCCTTTCCGTTCGAGATTCTCGATCTCGCGTATGCGGTTCCGGGCGACACCGAGCCCGGTGAGCCGGCGGTCAGCACGCTTGCGACGCTGATCGAAAACGAGCGCTCGCCTTTCCACCAAGCGTTGGTCGATTCGAACATCGCGCTGACGATCCAAGCCGAAAGCGACACGCAGCTCAAAGGCGGCCTGCTGAACGTCTTTGTTATCCTGAACCCCGGACATACGGGGGAAGAGGCGCAGAGCGTTTTCCAGGCGACGATGCAGCACGTGCTCGCGGACGGCTTCTCGCCAAGCCTCGTCGAGCAAGCGCGCTCGATCACCCTCGCGCAACGCATCTTCTCCGAGGACTCGATTCAAGGCTTCGGCGATCTTGCCGGTTATACATACGGTTTGGTCGGCGAGCGCATTCGCGACGAAGATGCGCGGCTTGCGGCGCTCACGCCGGAGTCGCTCCTCGCGGCCGCCCGGCGTTACTTGCGCACGCCGACGGTCATCGGGCACCTCCGGCCCAACGCCTCACCGCCGCACCACAACTCCGGTAAAGCAAACACCGCGATCAGCGACGATTTCTCCTCACGCGTTCCCAACGGACCCATCATCGAGCCTGCGTCCATTCGGGCGGCGCTGCGGACGCCAACCATCGAGCACAGCACGCTCTCGCCGACATCCTTCACACTGTCCAACGGTCTGCGCGTCATCGTCCAAGAGAAGCACGATCGTCCGACCTTCACGATGCTCGGGCGCATCGCGTCATCCCCCGCGTTCGAGCCACCGGGTGAGGAGGGGATGGTGCGCCTCGCTTCGGATCTTGCGGATTACGGAAGCAGTAACGAACCCTTCGACGCACGACGCCAAGCGATCGACGACATGGGGGCACAGATCGGTTTCGGCCAGGATTTCACCGCCGACGGGCTCGCGCGCGATTTCGACAGAGTCGTCGCGATCGTCGCAGACGGCGAGGAGCATCCGGCCTTCCCCGAGCCGTGGTTTTCACGCGATCGCGGGCAGATCGCGAATAGCCTGACGGCCGAGGCGCGCATCTCCGGCGAAGCAATCGATCACCTCTATCAAGAGCATCTGCTCGCGCCGGACGATCCGGCGTTACGCCGGCCCGATGCCGATACCGTCTTGTCGATTACGCGCGAGGACCTGCTTGCCTACGTCGGGCGCTACTGGCGGCCCGACCTTACGACGATCGCGGTCGTCGGCGACGTCACACCGCAGCAGGTCCGCGCGGCGTTCGAGCACACGTTCGGCAATTGGCAGCGCGTCGGTCCCAAGCCGAACGTGCACCAAGAGGCGCTGCCCTCGGCGCGCGCCGCGGATGCGTACATCGGCACCGCGGCGAATCAGGTTTTCGTGCGGCTCGGGCAACCGGCGGTAGCGCGCACGTCGCCCGACTACGATGCCTTCCTCGTGCTCAACCAGATTCTCGGCGCATCCGGCGCCTTCGAGTCGCGCCTATGGCAGGAACTACGGCAGAAGCGCGGCCTCGTCTATAGCGCGAACAGCTCGCTCGTCGCCGATCGCGATCGCGGCAACTTCCAAATCGAACTCGAGGCTGCGCCCGAGCACGTGCAATCGGCGGTGGCATTCGTGCGCGCCGAGTTACGCCGGCTGCAGCAGGTACCGGTCAGCGCTACCGAGCTGCAGGAGGCGAAGTTGCGGCTCGTCGGCAACGCTCTGCTCGCCGAAGCCTCCGCCGACGGCCAGGCGCAGCAACTGCTCGACATCGCCGTGTACGGTCTCCCTTTGACGTACGAGCGGGATCGCAATGAGGAACTCGCGCACGTCACCGCGGCCGATGTCCTGCGCGTTGCACGCCGATACCTCGAGCCGGATCGCTTGATTCAAATCTACGCCGGCCCTTCCGGCCCGTGGTCGGTAGGAGGGGAGCAATAATGAAAACCCTCGATGCGATCGTAACCATTGACCCGACCAGCGGCGAGCCGTTGGAACGCATCGCTTACGCCACGCCCGTCGAGGTCGAGGAACGCCTCGACCGCGCTGCGCGCACGCAGCGCGCCTGGAGCAAGGCTCCCGTCGCCGTACGCGCCGCGACGCTCCGGTCGATTGCCGAGCGGCTGCACGAGTGCCGCGATCGTCTCGCAGCGACGGCCACGCGCGAGATGGGCAAGCCGATCACACAGGCACGCGCCGAGGTCGAGAAGTGCGCGTACGGCTGCCGGTATTTCGCAGATCACGGCCCCGCGCTGCTCGCGGACGAGCCTGCAGCGAGCAACGCGACGCACAGCTACGTCGCATTTCGCCCGCTCGGCCCCCTGCTCGCAATCATGCCCTGGAACTTTCCCTACTGGCAGATCTTCCGCGCGGGCGCGCCCGCATTGCTTGCGGGCAACGTCCTGTTGCTCAAGCATGCCGAGCGTACGACACGGTGTGCGCTCGAGGTTGCGGAGATCTTCGACCGAAGTTTCGAAGGCGGCTCACCACTCGAGCTTCTGCTGATTACGAACGAAGAGGCGGATCGACGCATTGCCGATCCGCGGATCGCGGCCGTGACGCTGACGGGAAGCGAGCGCGCGGGCGTCGCCGTCGCCTCGGCCGCGGGCGCCGCACTGAAGAAGTGCGTGCTCGAGCTTGGCGGCTCCGATGCCTTCATCGTCCTCGCCGACGCCGACATGGAACTCGCCGTTGCAACCGCGGTGACGGCGCGCTTTCAGAACAACGGCCAAAGTTGCATCGCCGCGAAACGCTTCATCATCGAAGCGCCCGTCCACGACCGGTTCCTCGAGCGCTTCACGGCGGCCTCGAAAGATCTGCGTATGGGAGATCCGATGGATGAAGGGACGCAACTCGGCCCGTGCGCGCGCGAAGATCTGCGAGAGGCCTTGCACCGTCAAGTGCAGACGACACTCGAACGCGGCGCACGCCTCCTCTGCGGCGGCCGCTTCGCCGATCGAGCGGGCTACTTCTACGAGCCGACCGTCGTCGCGGATGTCCTGCCCGGTATGCCCATGTTCGAAGAGGAAGTCTTCGGCCCGGCCGCCGCAGTGATTCGCGCGCGCAACGCTGACGATGCCGTTGCGCTGGCGAACGCCTCGAAGTTCGGGCTTGGTTGCAATATCTGGACGCAGGACATCGCACGCGCCCAGGGCCTCGCCGCGCATGTCCAAGCCGGCAACGTATGGATCAACGGCATGGTCGCAAGTGATCCGCATCTACCCTTTGGCGGTGTGAAGGCGAGCGGCTTCGGACGCGAGCTATCGCATTTCGGCATCCATGAGTTCGCGAACATCCAAAGCGTTTGGATCGGCCCCGCCCGTTCGTAGCAGCTGTGAAGCCTGCTGAAGGCGCGTTCCGCCGGGCCAAACTTCAGTACACAGGCCGCGCGTTTCGGCAAGACGCCGATCAGGCGATGCGCAGCGATATCTTTCGCGGGCTCGTCGAAGCGGTGACCAACGCCGACGATGCATACGGCGAACGCGAAGGCGCGATCATTATTCGCGTTCACCGCACGCACGGGCGCGTCTGGAGCGCGAGCATCCTCGACCACGCGACGGGCATTCCGCTGAAGGAGATGGAGCACCGCCTGGCTACGCTCGGGGCTCGTACCAGTGGCTACGAGCGCGGCGCGCGGGTGCGCGGCAACCGCGGTCGCGGCGCAAAAGACCTTGCCGCCTACGGCGCCGCGCGCTGGGATTCGATCGCCGGCAGCTCTTACGGCGTTCTCGAAATCGAGCGCGACGGCCGCTATCGGATAGCGCGCGAGGCACAACCGGCCACCCGCGACCTGCGAGAACGCCTCGGCATCGCCGAAGACGGCACGCTCGTGACGATCTCGTGCCGCGGGAACGTCACGCGCCCGCGCTTTGAGACGATGGTGAACAAACTCGAGCGCTTAGTTCCGCTGCGCGGTATCATGCAGGATCCAGCTCGCACGGTCGCGCTCCTATACTTGGACGAAGCGCCGATCCGGCTGCGCTACACGCCCGACGACACGCTGAAGCACGTCGCGCACGAGACGT
The DNA here is from genome assembly GCA_036567865.1 of Candidatus Tyrphobacter sp. Taxonomy (GTDB): domain Bacteria; phylum Vulcanimicrobiota; class Vulcanimicrobiia; order Vulcanimicrobiales; family Vulcanimicrobiaceae; genus Tyrphobacter. Next base: position 16,754 of record DATCTQ010000020.1, read on the forward strand.
TCGAGATATCCAACTATCCCGGCCTCGCCGAACTCGACCTCTACGAAGCGCGTGAACCGCTGCCGGGCGGCCCCGGCGATCCGACGCGTGAGAACGGCATCTTTCTGCAGAGCGGCCGCGCCGTGCACGAGGCGACGCTCTTCGGCTTCGAGATGGACCCCTACGGCTCACTCTTCACCGGAATCCTGCGCTGGGAAGCAATCGACCGACTCGTGCGCGAATTCGACGAGCGCGACGAACGTGGACGCGAACCAAGTCGTTCGAACCCGTTTTCGATCATCAGCCGCATGCGCGAAGGACTCGAGAAAACGCACCCTGCGTACGAGGCGCTGCGGCGCGCGGTCGAACCGGTGCTCGCAGAGCATATCGAACGCCGGCGCGCCGAGGACGCCAACCTCGCCGCCGAGACGCCGCAAACACGCCGCCGCTTGAGCCGGCTTGCGCGTATCGTGACCCGGTTCAGTCTTGACAAAGAGGAGGAACTCGAACTCGAGTTGTCGGGCGGTTTCGGCGGCGATCTCCACGCTCCGGCACTGCGTATTGTTCCGCACGTTAAGCACTTGGAGGTCGGCGAAACAGCGGTCTTGAGCGTTATCGCGCGCCGCGACGCCGCGCGCGAACTGCCCGCAGAGGTCCAACTCGAAGTCGGGTCCGAACCGTCTGGTGCCGTCGCCGTCTGGCCGCAACGCCTGACGCTCGAGGAAGACGCCGCGCGACGCGTGCTACGCGCGAGCTTCAACATTAGGGCCGGCAACGCGCGCGCGGACGCGACGATCGTAGCCACGCTTGCGGGCGCCGCGCCCTGCAGCGCGGAAATCAAGGTCCTCGAAGCGCACGAAGGCTCCGATGACGGCGAGGTTCACGCCGGAGCGCCCGACCGCCTCTGCTTTGAGCACGACCGCTACAACCTCGCGGTCGGCAAGCGGCGGCTGCTGCGCGTTCTCGCACCGAAGGAACTCGTAGACCTCTACGGAGCGTCGCTGATGGTGCGCGCCGATGATCCCCAAGCGCTTGACCTTCGCGACGACGTCGCATCGTTGCGACGATCGGCGCAAGGTGCCTGGTACCAGACGCGCATTTGCGTGGAAGGAAAACGCGACGCGCCATCCGTTGTGGTGGTCGCGCGTTTGGGGGATTCCCTCGAGGAGGCCGTCACCACGCTCGTCATCGGCCGCGAAGCCACCGGGCCCGCGATGACCATCGAGATCGGGCAGTTCACCGGCGCTGCTCGGGCTCGCTGGCAGCGCGACCCCGACGGCAACGTAACGATTACGATTAACGCCTCGCACCCCGCCGCGCAGCGCTACTTGGGCGA
>DATCTQ010000021.1:0-7088 GCA_036567865.1 Candidatus Tyrphobacter sp.
CGACGCGCGGGCAACCGATGCGGCAGCCGCGGTGCGCGAGCGCACCGCCGGACGCGGAGCCGATGCTGTCGTCGAGTGCACCGGAACGCAAAGCGCGTGGGAACTCGCCCCCGCGTTGGCGCGTCGCGGCGGAACGGTCTCGCTCTTCGGCGGCCTTCCCGCGGGAACGACGGTGACGTTCTCGGCCGAGCGCCTCCATTACGACGAGGTCCGGGTGGCGAGCCCATTCCACTTCACGCCGCGTGCGGTCGGCACGGCTTACGGACTGCTGTGCGAGCGGCGCTTCGACGTATTGCCCCTCATCACGCATGCGTATTCACTCGGCGACATTGCCGCCGCCTTCGCCGGTCTCGATGCCGGCGAAGGCCTGAAAGCGTGCATCGAACCATGATGAGATGTGCGGTGCTTTACGACGTTGGCGACATTCGGATCGAAGAGCGTCCGGTTCCGAAAATCGCCGAGGGAGAGTTGCTCGTGCGGACCCGCGCCAGCGGAATCTGCAGCGGCGACGTGATGGGATGGTACGTACGACGAAAGGCACCGCTCGTCTTCGGACACGAGCCGGCGGGCGTCGTCGCGTCGGTCGGACCGGGGGAGGCACCGCGTGACGACGCAGGCCGGCCCTTTGCGACGGGCGACCGCGTGTTCGTGCACCATCATGCGCCCTGCTTCGCCTGCGATATGTGCGCGCGCAAAGACTTCGTGCAGTGCGAAGGCTGGCGCGCGAGCAAAATCGATCCCGGCGGCATGGCCGAGTACTTCCGCGTGCCCCGCGAGAACGTCCGCGACACGCTGCATCTTCCCGACGCCGTGTCCTTCGAAGACGCGTCCCTGATCGAACCGTTGGCGTGCGTCGTGAAATCGTTGCGCCGCGGCGGCGTGCGCGCCGGAGATGCGGTGCACGTGATGGGGCTGGGCGTGATGGGGCAGCTGCACGTGCTGGCCGCGCGAGCGCTCGGCGCGCGCGTTTCGGGAAGCGATTTCAACGCGGAGCGGCGAGCGCTTGCGCAACGCAACGGCGCAGTCGCCGCACATCCCAATACAGCCGAAGGCGGGGCCGACGTCGTGATTTGCGGCCCGGGGACGCCGGAAGCCTTGCGCGCGGCGCTCAAACTCGTGCGCGCCGGCGGCACGGTCGTGATGTTCACGCCGCTCGATCCAAGCGCAGTGCTCGCGCTCGACGCGGATGGCTTCTACTTCAGGGACCTATGCTTGATCGCGAGCTACTCATGCGGCCCGAACGACACACGCGAAGCGCTTGCGCTCATCGATCGAGGCGTGGTTACCGCCGAACAGGTCGGAGCGGTGGCGTTTGCGCTCGAAGACGCGGCAGAGGCGCACCGCGCGCTCGCGGAGGCGCGCATCGTCAAGCCGATCGTCGTGTTCGATGAAACGAGGTGAGGAGTACTCGCGCGCTAGTTACCGTGCCTTCGGAACCGAGAGCAGGAGCACGATCGAGGCGACGAGGACCCAGAACGCCGAGAGTGCCGGAGCGACGATCGCCATGCTTCCGGATATCGAGAACGCTCCTGAGGAGAAGATCGTGAGCGTGTAGAGCACGTCGACGACGAAGACGAGGAAGCCCAAGGCGTTGAGCCACCCCGGGAGCGCGCCGTTGCGGCGCGCCGCATTGGCGGCGGCGAAGGCAAACATGGCAAAAGCGCCCATTGAGAAGACGAACAGGATCAGGTCGACGACGTAGAGCGTCGATGGATCGTTGCCCAGATGAAGAACCAAGGCGGCTTGGAGCGCCCCGCTCGCGACGAGTAAGGCGGTCCAGATGGCCGCACCCGCGGCTCCCCATTGCAGAAGGGCGCGGTCTCCGCCGCCAGGCTCGCGCAGATAATCGAACAATCCGTAAGCGAACCAGAGGATGAATGCCGCCGCAGGCAGCGCGAGCCAGGCGCTGGCCAGCACGGCCGTATGATGAATGCCGATGAATGCGGCGAGCAGCGCCGCGCTCGCGTTTACGTCGGGAAACCCGCCCGGGATCACGCCCGAGGCGGCGAAGAGCAGCGCGCCGAGGATTCCCGAGTAGGCGGCGGAGCGTTCCATGTGTCGATTGTGCATACCACCTCCGAGCAAAGTGCGTAACGGAGGCTTTCCTTCCGACGTTAGGGCTCCTCTACCAGCGGCAGGAGAAACCGCCGTCGCGTGCACATCTAAAGGCACAGCCTCATGGAAATCGTCATTGCCGAGAAAGGCGCTTTCTGTTTCGAACCCGCGATTTCTTTAGACGAAGCGCGCGGCCGCGCAAGCGCGCACAAAGGCGCCGCCTTTGGAACACTCTCGCGGCTCTTCTCGCGCCCCAAAGATGAAGACGTCACGATCTCGGATTTGGGCTTGTGCTTTTTCCCCATCTGGCATGCAAAGGCGCGTCTGCGCTTCATATACGATCGCAACGACTCGTACAAAGTTTCGGTGAAGTCGCCGCACGTCACGACGGTGACCGTCAACGGAAACGACTACGCGCTCGCGGCGGGCGCTATCGAGATGCCTGTCGTCGAGCATTGCGAGCGCGACGAGCAGCGAGAGCTTTGGCTCGACGCGGTGAACAGCCACCCCGTGGATCCGCAACCATATCTCAAGGCGCGTTCGACGCCGATCGAACTCGACGAGTTCGCGCCGGAAGGCGCGAAGATCATCGCGCCGGCGGTTCGAGCATCGGCGATCATCCGAACGCTTCTCGGCGACGATTTTCGTCCGACGGACGCCGACGACATCAAAGAGGAAGAGGTGAACGTCGAGTGCATCGATCTCCACCTCCGGCCGACGTTCGGCTTCAAGTACGACTGGACCGCGAAGGGGAAGTCCGCCGAGATTGCGGTGGATGCAATCACCGGAGACCTTCAAACAGAGCCGCCCGCAGCGATTGCCGCGGTCGGCAAACTTCTCAAGCCTGAGACGCTCTTCGACCTCGGAGCGGAGACGCTCAATCTCGTCGTTCCGGGTGGCGCGATCGCGCTAAAGGTTGCAAAAGCGATCGCCGAAAAACGTAAGATGTAGCCGAGGTTCTTGACATCTGAAAAGTCACCGCCTAGGCTGGAGGTGTGAAAAGCTTTGCCCGGCGGCTGGAAGCCGCCATGAACGGCGCGGGTCTCAGCGCCGCAGAACTTGCTGATCGCAGCGGGGTGACGGAATCCGCCCTCTCGCTGCTGCGGGCCGGTAAGCGGGAGCCGTCCTATCGGACTTTACAGCTGTTAACGGCGGTCTTGCCGGAGCTGGCTCCAGCGCCGGAGTCCGGGCGTTCGCCATTCGATTCCATCGAGGGCGCTGTCGCCGATATCCGCGCCGGGAAGATGGTCGTGGTTCTCGACGACGAGGATCGCGAGAACGAAGGCGACCTCGTCATGGCGGCGCAGATGATTACGCCCTATGCAATCAACTTCATGCGCCGTTATGCCGGCGGCTTGATTTGCGTCCCGATGTCGGGACAACGGCTCGAGGATCTACAGATCCCGCAGATGGTCAACGACAACACCGCGGTGCACGAGACCGCGTTCACGGTATCCGTCGAAGCGCGCGGCCTCACAACGACGGGTATCTCGGCGCAGGATCGCGCGGCGACGATCAAGCGGCTCCTCGATCCGGATGCCAAGCCCTCGGATTTCCTACGTCCGGGTCATACCTTTCCTTTGCGCGCGCGTGAGGGCGGCGTGCTCGTGCGCGCCGGCCAGACGGAGGCGGCGATCGATCTCGCGCGCCTCGCCGGACTCTACCCCGCCGGCGTGATCTGTGAAATCATGGCCGAAGACGGAACGATGGAACGCCGGGACGGGCTGCGCTCCTTCGCCGACCGGCACGGATTACGGCTCATCACCGTCAAGGACTTGATCGCGTATCGAATGCGCAACGAGAAACTGGTGAAGCAGGTCGCCGAATTCGAGCTTCCAACCACGACCGGTAACTGGCGAGGCGTCGCGTACGAGAATACCGTCGACCGGAGCGCGCACGTGGCGCTCGTGATGGGTGAGATCGGCGACGGAAAGGACCTCCTCGTGCGCGTGCACTCCGAGTGCCTGACCGGCGATGCGTTGCATTCCATCCGCTGCGACTGCGCAGCGCAGCGCGACGGCGCGATGGCGATGATTGCGGCGCAGGGTCGTGGCGTCTTTCTGTACTTGCGCCAGGAAGGGCGAGGCATCGGTCTGGCCAACAAGCTGCGTGCCTACGAGCTGCAAGACCGGGGCGCAGATACGGTCGAGGCGAACGTCGCGCTCGGGCTGCCGATCGACAAGCGGGATTACGGTATGGGATCGCAGATCCTCTACGACATCGGCGTGCGCGAGATGAAGCTGATCACGAACAATCCCAAGAAGATTTTCGGCTTGGAGGGCTACGGCCTGAAGATCGTCGAGCGCGTGCCGCTCCAGACGGTGCCGACGGCGCACAACGCGCGTTATATCGCGACGAAGCGCACGAAGCTCGGGCACATGCTCGACGAGCACGCCGCTTCGTGAAGAAGCAGCGCGGCTCGGGGATGACGCCGCCGAACTGCGCCGGAAAGCGCTTTGCGATTATTGCCGCGCGATTCTACGGAAAGCTGAGCGATGCTTTAGTTGGCGGGGCGCGACGAGCTTTGCACGATTGCGGGGTTCGGGACGAAGACGTCTCGCTGTACGAGGTGCCGGGATGCTTCGAGATTCCGCTCGCTTGCCGAAGGATCATCGACGCCGATCGCTTCGATGGGCTGGTTGCGCTTGGAGCCGTCATCCAAGGCCGGACGCCGCACTTCACGTACGTCGCGGGCGAATGCGCCCGCGGAATCATGGACGTGCAACTCGCGACCGGCGTGCCCATCGGCTTCGGCATCTTGACCACCGCGACCCAGGAGCAAGCCGAGGAACGCGCCGATCCCGAACGCGGCGACAAGGGCTACGAGGCCGCCTTCGCCGCAGCGGTGTTGACGGTCACGCCCTCGGACCTGCCGCGCGCAGGTTTTCGCTGAAGGGATTGCTATGCATGGGTCGCATATTCGCTTCCTCGATCACCGACGTGGAGGCTCGATTCCCTTGGAAGACAAGATCCTCACCTGTAAGGACTGCGGAAACCAATTCGTCTTCAGCGTCAGAGAGCAGCAATTTTTTGCCGAGCGGGGCTTTGCGAACATGCCGGCGCGCTGCCGCGATTGCCGCCAAGCGCGTCGCACTCACGGCGCTACGACGGATGCCACGACGCCCAGCGCGCGCCCGAGTTACGATGTCGTCTGCGCGACGTGCGGCATCAACACGACGGTGCCGTTCCGCCCGCGCGGTGACCGACCCGTCTACTGTCGCGACTGTTACGCCGCCCGCGTCCCCGCCGGCGTCTGACGCGCCGCTCCCCGCGGCCGTCGCTTGGGGCGGCGATGCCGTAACCTACCTCGACCAGCGTGCGCTGCCGTTCGAGGTGCGGATGGAATCGGCGCGAACCGCCGATGAGATCGCCGGCGCCATCGCGACGCTCGCCGTGCGCGGTGCCCCGTGCATCGGGATCTTTGCCGCGTACGGCATCGCGCTGCTCCGGCGTACGATCGTCGACGATGCGGCTTTCACCGCGGCCGCGGCCCGCGTTCGCGCCGCCCGTCCGACCGCCGTGAACCTCGGCTGGGCCGTCGACCGCGTGCTCGCCGCCGCCGACATGCTCGCGGAGGCGCAGGCAATCCATCGCGAGCAGCAGGCGGTGGACGAGGCAATCGCCCAAGGCGGCCTGGAGTTGGTTCCGAAGGGCGCGCGTATCATCACGCACTGCCACACGGGTCCGCTTGCGACCGGCGCGGGCGGCACCGCGCTGGGCATCGTCTTGGCCGCGCAACGCGCCAAAAGACATCCTCACGTCTTCATCGACGAGACGCGTCCGCTGCTGCAGGGAGCGCGTCTGACCGAGTTGGAGCTGCGCCTCGCCGGCGTCGATGCGGTTCTGCAGGTCGACGCGGCCGCGGCGGTCGCGATGGCGCGGGAGAAGGTCGATCTCGTGCTTGTCGGTGCGGACCGCATCGCGCGCAATGGCGACACGGCGAACAAGATCGGGACGTATGCGCTGGCGGTGCTGGCGTCGCACCACGGGATACCGTTCTACGTGGCGGCTCCGCGGTCGTCGTTCGACCTTTCGATGGAGAGCGGCGCCGGCATACCGATCGAGGAGCGCGATGCTCGCGAGGTGACGTCGTTCGGCGCCGCGCGCGTCGCAGACGAATCGGCGAAGGTCTTCAACCCGGCCTTCGACGTCACGCCGCGCCATCTCATCACCGCCTTCATCACCGAATGTGGCATCGTGCGCCCGCCGTATCACGAAACGATCCTCAGGCTTCTGGAACCGGGGTCCCGTGCGCGAACATGAAATATTACGATTTCCTCGATAAGGCGCCCGCCGTCGGACGGCTCGTCGTCGTCGAGGGGACGGAGCGCCTTCTCGCCGAGTGCGTGCTCGATGCAATCCTCGAACGGTTGCTGCCTCTCGAAACCCGCGACTTGAATCTGACGCGGATACCCTCCGCCGAGGTGGGCGATGCCTCGAACGTGCGCGAAGCGGTTGCCGCGATGCCGTTTCTCGCGGAGCGCCGCGTGGTCGTCGTCACCGAGACACAAACGCTCCGCGCGCAAGAGCGGCGCAGCCTTTGGGAAGCGGCGCAGGGCGTGCCGGATGGGAACACGCTCGTGCTCCTCGATCTGCTTTCTCCGCGATCGCAGCGCCCGGCGTCCTTGGGATCGCTCGCCGGCCGCGCGGCGCTGCGCATCGATACGACCGCGGACGTGGAGACGCGGCGACGCTTCGTGCAGGAGACGCTCGCCACGCTCGGTGCCAAAGCGGAGCCGCGCGTCGTCGCCGCACTGGTCGAGAGCAACGCCGATCTCGGTGCGGTTCGCAACGATCTCGAGAAGCTTGCGCTCGGTGGGAAGCGCATCACGCTTGGGGACCTGGAGCGCGAGAGCCTCGCGGTCGAGGATCCGAAAGCGTACCGATATGCGAGCGCGCTCGTCGAGGGGAAGACCGCGGCCGCCTTCGAGATCGCGGAGGAACTCTTCACCCTGGATCCGCGCGGTGCCGCGATCCCGCTCCTCTCGGCGCTTGCGACCGAGTGTGCCCTGCTCTGGGACCTCGCGCGCGCC
>DATCTQ010000022.1:0-6087 GCA_036567865.1 Candidatus Tyrphobacter sp.
CGCCGCGCCGCGTGCGTCTGGTTCCGCCGCGATGACCGTTCTCGCACTCGACGGCGCGCTCGGCGCGTTCTCGGCCGCGATCGCAGACGATCGCGGTTTGCTCGCGCAGCGCCGGGAAGACGGAAAGCGCGCGCTCGAGTCCGGGCTCGCGGCGGTCGCGACCTTGATGCAGGAGGCGGGCATCGATCGCTTCGCCCTGACGCGCATCGCGGTGGGCACCGGTCCCGGCGGTTTCACGGGATTGCGCATTGCGATCTCCTATGCCAAAGCGCTCGCGCTCGCGTGGCGGATTCCGCTGGTCCCGATCACCTCGTTCGACTTACTCGAAGGCGAGAGGCGCCGCGAGCGAGCGCTGGCCGTCGTCGCGGGACGACCCGGAATCATCTACGCGCGGTTTCGCGACGGCGACGCCGAAACGCGCGCCGGCGGCGCGACCGCCGAGGTGCTGGCGCGGCTGCCCTTGCCGGCCGGAAGGATTCCCGTCTTCGGCGCCCCGGAGGACGCGCTTGCGGTCCTCGCCGAACGCGGCATCGACGTGGAATCCATCGCTGCGCCCGCATGTCCGGCCTCCGTCGCCGCGCTGATCGCGCGAGCGCGCGAGCCCGCACCGGGGCCGCACGGGGTGCGCCCGGATTACGGCGAGTTGCCGGCCGCCAAGGTCCCACGCTTTTCATGAAACTCGAACTCGATCCGTCGGCCGCGGGCGAACGCCTCGCGATCGCGCCGATGACGCACGGCGACGTCGGAGACGTGGTACGGATCGAGCGCGAGGCGTTCGTCACGCAGTGGCCCGCCGACGCCTTCTACAACGAACTGAACTCGAATAAGCTCGCGCATTACTTCGTCGGGAGATGCGACGGGAAGATCGTTGCGTACGGCGGCATCTGGGTCATCCTCGAAGATTCGCACATCACGACCATCGCCGTCGAGCGGGGTTATCGCGGCCGGTCCTTCGGCGAGGTCATGCTCCTGCGCCTGATCGACGAAGCGATGGCGCGCGGTTCATCGTGGATGACGCTCGAGGTCCGAGAGAGCAACGTCGTGGCGCAGCGCCTTTACCGGAAGTACGGTTTCACGACCGTGACGACGCGCAAAGGCTACTACGGCGACAACGACGAGAGCGCGCTCGTGATGTGGGCGGGAAATCTGAAAAGCGAGCTGTATCGCAATCGTCTCGGCGCGTTGCGAGAGGCGATTGCTTCGCGCTGAGATATCTCGAGTTGGCGCGCCGCGTGCGCGCGGAGATCGGGCAAGAGCATCGCTACGCGCACTGCGTTCGGGTCGCACGCTGCGCGGAGATTCTCGCGCGGCGCCACGGGGCCGACCCCAAGAAGGCGCGGCTTGCGGGAATGCTTCACGATCTCGCGCGACTCTATTCGCCGCAGCGCTTACTCCAGGAGTGCCGGGCGCGCGGGATGCCCGTCGACGATCTCGAACTCGCCGAGCCCGTGTTGCTGCACGCACGCCTAGGCGCGGAGCTGGCCCGCGAACGCTTCGGCGTCGACGATCCCGCCGTGCTCTCGGCGATCGCCAAGCACACGCACGGCGACGGCGAGATGTCGCCGCTCGATTGCGCCGTCTACCTTGCCGACGGGCTGGAGCCGGGGCGGAATTTTCCGGAGCGCGAGGCGCTTTGGAGGCTCGCACAGCACGACCTGACGGCGGCGATGCGCGGAACCCTTTCATCTATGATAGGGTATCTTCAAAAGCGAGGGCTGCCCGTCGCGCCGCAAGCGGTCGCCGCCGCCCGAAGTTTTGGAGTATGGCTGAACTGATCGACATCGTGCGCGACGCCGCGCTGGAGAAGAAAGGCGAGGACTTCACCGCTATCGACGTGCGGGATCGCACGATCCTTGCCGACACGTTTGCGATCGTCACCGGACGCTCGCGTATCCAGGTCCGCGCGATCGCCGAAGCCATCGCGCAAGCCGCGGGCTCAGCCGCGGCGCACGTGGAAGGCCATGCAGAGGGAGGGTGGATCCTCCTCGATCTCGGCAGCGTGATCGTCCACGTCTTCACCCCGGAGCAGCGCTCCTTTTACAATCTCGAACGCCTTTGGTCGGCGTTCGCCGATCGCAAGGCTCAAAGCTCGTGAAACCACGCCATGAAACGCGCTCGAAACGCCGGCGCAGACAACTCTGGCTCAAAGCCGGCATCTGGATCTTTCTCGGCGTCTTCGCCTTCAGCGTCGTCGGCGGACTGATGGTCGTCGCCGTCAGGCACTAGCGGCCACGAGGAGCCCGGCCCAGGGCTTCCGCAGAGGCAGGCCTAAGCACGCGCCATGCGACGTCTGCTCTCTCTTCTGCTCGCGACGGCCTTCTTTGCGCCGGCCTCGGCGGCGACGCTCCCCGCCGCTCCATCGCCCCTCGGAGCGCTGCACTATCGGTTGATCGGACCGTTTCGCGGCGGTCGCGCGCTCGCCGTAACCGGCGTTCCCGGAGAGCCGAACCACTTTTACTTCGGTGCGGTCGACGGCGGCGTTTGGGAAACGACGAACGCCGGGCGTACGTGGACGCCGATCTTCGATCGCGAGCACGTCGCGTCCATCGGTGCGATCGCGGTCGCTCCCTCGAATCACCGCGTGCTCTATGTCGGCAGCGGGGAAGCCGACATGCGTTCGGACATCGCGCACGGCGACGGCATGTACAGGTCGACCGACGGCGGCGGTACATGGACGCATGTCGGTCTCGACGACACGCGACAGGTCGGAAGGATTCTCGTCGATCCACAGGATGCGAACGTCGTCTACGTCGCGGCGCTCGGGCACCAATACAGCCCGAACTCACAACGCGGCGTCTTCAAGTCGACCGACGGCGGAGCGCACTGGACGAAAGTGCTGTACGTCAACGATAACACCGGCGCGATCGATCTCGCGATGAACCCTCGCGATTCGCAAACGATCCTTGCCGCGATGTGGCAGACGCGTCGCCCGCCGTGGAATGTCTATCCGCCGTCGAACGGCCCCGGCAGCGGGCTCTACGTCACGCACGACGGCGGCGCGACGTGGGCGCACGTCACCGGCGGCTTGCCCGCGCACGTCGGGCACATCGGCCTCGCCTTCTCGCCGGCCGCGGCCGGTCGCGTCTACGCGGACGTCGATTCCGACGCGCGGCACGGCGGTATCTATCGTTCCGACGACGCCGGCGCGACGTGGCATCGCACCAACGGCCAGGTCCGTCTCTGGCAACGCGGTTGGTACTTCGGCAATATCACCGCCGACCCCAAAGATCCCGGCGTCGTCTACGTCATGGACACCTCGTTGTATCGCTCGACCGACGGCGGCAACACGTTCGTCGCGATCAAAGGCGATCCGACCGGCGACGATTATCACCCCCTCTGGATCGATCCCGACGATTCGAGCCGCATGATTCTCGGCAGCGACCAAGGCGTCAGCGTGAGCGTCGATCGCGGAAAGACGTGGAGTTCCTGGTACAACCAGCCCACGGGGCAGTTCTATCACATCGCGACCGACGATCGCTTCCCGTACTGGATCTACGGCGCGCAACAAGATTCCGGCGCGGTTGCCGTTCCCAGCACCGGCCGCTACGGCTCGATCACCATGCTCGATTTCCATCCGATCGACGTGGGCGGAGAGAACGGCTACATCGCTGCCGATCCGCTTCACCCCGGCATGCTCTACGGCTCCGCCTCGAACTTCGCCGGCGGCCCGGTAACGCTCGAGAACATCGACACCGGTTGGGAGCGCAATCTCGATGCCGCGCTGGCGTATCCGGGGCGTCTGTGGCGCACGACGTGGACGCTTCCGCTCGCGATATCGGCTGCCGACCGGCACTCGCTCTACTACGCGCACCAAAACGTCTTTCGCTCGCGCGACGGCGGCGGGACGTGGCAGATCATCAGCCCCGACTTGACGCGGCCCTCGACGCCGCGACTTCCCAATCTCGACGCGCCGACGCTGCTCGACGACAACGGCCTGCAGCGCCACGGCGTCGTCTACGCGCTTGCGCCCTCGCCGCGCGCCGCGCAAACGCTCTGGGCGGGAACCGACGACGGCCTCGTCTGGCTCACGCAAGACGGCGGCACTCACTGGCGGAACGTCACGCCCGCAGCGGTCACGGCGTGGAGCAAGATCGGCATCATCGACGCCTCGCACTTCGACGCGCAGACGGCCTACGTCGCGGTCGACCGCCATCGCCTCGACGACGACGCGCCGTATCTCTACCGCACGCACGACGGCGGTCGCACGTGGGCGTCGATATCGCGCGGCATTCCGTACGGCGACTTCGTCAACGTCGTGCGCGAAGACCCGTTCGTGCGAGGCTTGCTCTACGCCGGGACCGAGCACGGCGTCGACGTTTCCTTCGACGACGGCAATCGCTGGCAATCGCTGCAGTTGAACCTGCCGGTTACGTCGGTGCGCGATCTTGCGGTCCACGGCGAGGATCTGGTCGTCGGCACGCACGGTCGCGGGATATGGATTCTCGACGACGTCTCGCCGCTGCGGCAGATGGCAGCCTTCTCGGCGTCACGCGCGAGTGCGTATCTCTTCGCGCCGGCCGCCGCGTATCGTATCCATGCGGTCGCCTTCGAAGAGGGCACGCCCTTCCCGCCCGACGAGCCGCTGGCCGAGGACGCACCGAACGGCCTGTGCATCGACTACGTCGTGCGCGACGGCGGTGGGCCGGTCGAGATCGCGATCCTCGATACGCGCGGTCACGTCGTACGCAGTTGGTCGAGCGCGCATCCCGGTTCGGCACCGGATCCGGCGACGCTCACGTTCCCGCCGTCATGGGCTCCCGCGGCCCCGGTTCCGTCGAGCGAGATCGGAGCGCACCGCTTCGTGTGGGACTTCCACACAAAAGACGACAACGGTCCGCTCGCGCCGCCGGGCCGATACGTCGTGCGCTTGACGCACGGCGGGACCGCACTTACGCGCGTCGCGACGGTGCTGCGCGATCCTCGCATCGTGGCGAGCGATGCGGACTTGCGCGCGCAGTACGAACTCGCGCTGGCGATCGAAGCGCGTACGGCGCAGATCTCGGCCGCTCGGCTTCGCGCGCGGGGTATGCCCGCGATCCTCGGCGTCGCTCCGCCTCCCAATCCCGACGATTCTGAAGGCAAACCGCCCCACGACTTCACCAATCTGCGCGAACTCGGCAATGCGTTCGACAACCTTGAGCAGGCCGTCGAGAGCGCCGACGCGGCGCCGACGCCGGACATGCACGCGGCGTACGTGAGGCTCAGCGCGATGCTGGCGCGAACCCTCGCAAAGATCCCGCGCTAAGAACCGCCGAGCACGCTCGCGTACCAATTCTCGAGGTCGGCGTGGAACTGGGCGAGCGCGGCGGGGTGCAGATAGACCATGTGCCCGGATTCGTAGAAACCGTAGGTGATGTTGCTCTGCAACTGCGGCGCGATGTTGAGATGGTTGAGCGTGTATTCCGTCGCAAAGAACGGCGTGGCAAAGTCGTAATAACCGTTGGCGGAGAAGATCTTCAACCCCGGATTGAACGTCATCGCGTGCGCGAGGTCGACGGCGGTGTTCGTCGGTAGATCCCCGTTGTGCATCCAATCCCAACTGCGAATGGTCGAGTATGCGACGGGCAGGTACTCGAGCGTCGTGTCGTAGCGCAGGATCTGCCGCAAGAGGACGTTGCCGGCACCGGCGAAGGCCGCATCGATCGCCGAATCGGTGGCATCGAACTCCGGGCGATCGTTGATGCGATCGAGCGTGTACGAGGTGTACCGCGAATCGTAGCGCCCGAGCGTCTCGCCGCTATCGCGCAACAACTCCGTCGTGTATCGCCAATACGGGATGCGCAGGTTCGATTCGCGGATATATTGCTCCGAGAGCCCGGTATACCGATGGAGCTTCGCGACGACGTCGGCGTACGCTGCGGGAGAGAGCCGGTCGCCTTGCGCGAGCGCATTCAAGTACTCGTTCATTGCGAACTGCTCGACTTGCGGGAGCAGCGCTTGCAGCGTCGTCGGAGGGCCCGAGATCCGATGGTGGTACCACGCGGCCGCCGCTTCCGTGGGGAGATAGAACACGAAGGCCCAATCCCCGCCGCCGATTGCCGTCGGCGTGAAGTTGACGTCCCAGTCAAGGCCGAAATCGAGAATCGA